>JAFWQF010000120.1 GCA_017509205.1 Clostridiales bacterium
GGATATTTCCTGGGTACGGTCCTGATCTTCCTGGTGTTTGCGATCCGCGAAAAGAAGTTCAAGGAGCTCCTCAAGCTGATCGGCGTCTACATCGCGACTTTCGTATTAGCCTCACTTCCGGTGCTTGCATATTTCGCGGCAAACCACGCCGTAGGCGACATGTTCACCGCGTATTTCTACAACAACATATTCCTTTACAGGAACGTGAGTGACCCGATCCCGCTGTCGGGCGTACTGCCGTATTCGCTGATAATCACGGTAATAAAGCTCGGGGTAAACACGTATCTCGCGGTAATGCTCATCCTGTCGATAGTATTCTTCGTCGTGAAAAGGCTCTTTGCTGAGCTCCTTGCGTACATGACGCTCTTCCTTTGCACGATCGTGTTTATCTTCCAGGGAAGCTTCATCGGCTTCTACTACATCTTCGCGCTGGCGGCTCTGGCTTTCCCCGCGCTCGCAGGAGTGGAATGCCTCCTTGCCAAGATCAAGGTCAAGGAATTCATCGTCGCTCCCGTAGCAGCAGGCCTTGTAGTTCTCGCGTTCTTCGCGTCGCTCGCAACTGACAACATCTTCAGGAAGAAAGAAGAGCTCCCGCAGTATGTTTTCGCTGAATACACGAAGGATTACCCGGGCGCCACGATGCTAAATTACGATTTCCTTGACCAGGGCTTTTACACGGTCTGCGGCATAAAGCCGACCGTAAAATACTTCTGTCTGCTCAACATCGACACGGTCTACAATGAGGCAAGGCTCTCAAAAGAGCTGGCCATAGCTAATCAGAAGGTTGATTTCGTCGTTACCAAGAACCACACATACGAATGGGAAGGCTATAAGCTCGTCAAAGCGTGCGAATACACCGCAATGGATTTCAATGCGTATAACGGAACGGATGCCTTCTATCTTTATAAGAGAACAGATCTTAAGTGATCAGGCCGGATTACTTCTGTTGCCCTTGAAATACTTCTCGGTCGCGAAATCGTATTTCGTGCCCGTTTCCATGTTGATCATGACGAACCTGTAGGTGCCGCTGATGGTCTTGTAGCAGAAGCCGTAATACATCGTTGTCCAATTGCCGTCATTGATCTTCTTGCCGTTCTTATAGTTGCAGTCGTTGGTCATGACCAGCAGGACGAAGTTCTCGCGCTTGTAGTCGCTGTTCCGGGATATGAGCTTGTTGATATCTGATTTCGTGATGTAATTCCTGTATTTTCTTTCGACCTGGTCCATCGCGTCAGTGCCGATGAAGATCCTGCACTTGCCCGTTATGTAGTTGTCACTGGTGTTGTCGACATCTTCGTAGAACTTAAATGTGTTCCCGTTTGCGAAAACAAGATACGCGTTGTTGTCACTTAATGAATTGACCCAGTTCTGACCGGTGACGTTCTTTGTCTTCTCCTGATATTCCTTGGTGTGTCTTTCGTTGGAGCCGTCGAGCGCATAGAAGAACTCTATCGGGTCGCTGATGCTGCCCGATTCAAAATCTTCCCTGAGGTCGCTCCAGCACATAGCAATCGTGACGCCGAGACCAAGCACGATCACGCCCGAGCAGATAATGCCGAAGATGGCCTTGCCCTTGCCCGGCTGATCATGTTTCTTCGCGGAGAAGAGTCCTATGACCGAAAGGATCAGTCCCAGCAGGGAAGTGGAACCCACACTGCACAATCCAATTATCGAAAAGATGAATCCAGCCTTGCAGAAGCCGTTGGTCTTGGGCTTTGGAACCTGCTTTTGAACGGGCTGAGTGATGGGCTGCGCGTAGACGGGCTGAATGGGTGTCATGGGCAGCGGATTCTCAGGCGTGATGGGTCTGAAGCCGCCGTTTGCCGGAGGCGCAGGGATCGGCGTGAAGCCCTCGGGTGCCTGAGGCATGGGCTGTGGCTGCTGAACAGGTGCCTGTTGAGATGCCGCCTGAACGCCAAGAGGACCGCCGCAGTTAATGCAGAACTTCGCGATGTCTTCGTTTTTTGAACCGCACTTGGAACAATATGCCATAACAATTCCTCCCTATCCGATATTCCTAAAAGTATTCCTTACCCAAAGAATATTATAACACGGCCGTTTCTTAGCAAAATGCGCAGATGGTATAATGAATGAGACTGAAGGGGGTATTTGTTATGAGACTTATCAGAGTTATTTCAGTTGCTCTTTTGTTGGCTTTGGTAATGTGTCTTACCGCATGCGGGAGTTCGGACAAGAAGAAGTTTGTCGGGACCTGGGTAACCGACTCAAAGTTTGACGAGCAGGTGACCGTGACCTTCAATGAAGACGGCACTTTCAAATGGGTGCGCAACTTAACTCTCGGTGCAGTGGAGACCACCGGGAAGTTTGAGCTTGATGAGAAAGAAAAGTATCTGACGATGTATCCCAACAGGAATCCGGACGACACTATCGGCACTTCTGAGAATGAATGGGGCTTCAGATATGTGCTCGACAGTGAATATTTAACCTTTTACAAGATGTATTCCGAAGAACCCGTTTATGCTTTGAGGAGACAGAAGTGATCAGCAGCTGCGGGGCGGTATAGTATAATTTCACCATGGGTGATACTAAAAAACACATATGCGAAAGCTGTGGCGGCGCGCTTAAGATAGACGCCGAAAAACAGTTATATGTTTGCCCTTTCTGCGGCATCACCTACGACTATGCCTATTTCAAGGAAGACGATGTTTTCGAGAAGGCGGAGACCTTTGCTTCGCGCGGTGAATACGCTGCGGCGATCGATGCCTGCGAATTCTATCTGACAAAGGATCCGCATAACGTCCGTGCACTCGAGAAGATAATGCTCCTCAAATATGAGATCATGGACCTCGGGAAGTTCCGCATGAGAAACGTCTTAAAGTTTTTCAAAGGAAAACCCCAGACCACAGAATATCTCATAGAACAGGCTGAAGGAGAAGGCCGAAAAAGGCTCGAAAAGGTCAGCGCCGTCATCGGCAAGGCCCGTGAGTGTCACAATCTTCACCTGGATATTGCCACCATCGACAGGGAGATAGATGACTGTAAGCGTGTTTACGACGAAAAGGAAAAGTCGGCCCACGGTATGTATGTGGAAGAGGACGCTAATGATCCCGAGAACAGGAAAATGATCGATCCGCACATCCCGCTCAAAAAGCTGACCGTGATCTACAGGATCATTCTGTCATGTATTGCTTTTGTTTTCCTGGCCTTCTGTTTCCTGGGTCCCATATACATCTGCTGCATCATAGTTGCGATCGGCCTCGGCGTAATATGCGACGCGCACGCAAGGATACCGGTGCTGAAAAAGAAGTGCGCGCACGTGGACAACTGCAGAGAACAGATGAAGAGTATGCAAAACCAGATCGGCATCCTGAAAGTTAAAAAAGAATCGCTTCAGAAGCAGTTTGATGAAAAACGTGGAGAAATAAACGTATTGCTCGATGAGCTCGAAAAAGAGGAGGACATGTGATGGCAGAAGGCAGCAAAAGCATTTTGGCAGCTCTTCTTGCGGGCAATCAGGCTAAGGACACCGAAGAGCTCCTTAAAAGGGTCTGCAGGACACCCGGTTCGATTGCGAACTTCTGCCGGCGCGAGGAACTAAAGCTCCTGGCAAAGCTCCTCGAGATCGAGCAGCCGGACAACCTGTTCGTACGTCACGTGACCGAGTACTGTTCAGTCAGCATGCAGCTTTGTGACTCCAACAGGGAAGAGCTCAGTTTAGGCGGAGCTCCCCGATGTACCCCCGGGAACAGGCAGATGTCCGCTTTTGCGAAGATGGACATGGAAGAGGAAACGGATTCCGCGCGCGTCAGACGTAATGCAATGCACGATGTTCCGGTCGAACAGATCGCATTGAACCAAGTCGACGACTACATGAGCGCGTTCCCGATCGATCCGTTTGAGGTGACGTACATTGAAGCGAAGAAGACTGAAAGGCCTTCTGAAAACAGCTTGGTCCTCAATGTCATGGACATGATCGCTGACCTTTCCAAAAACCCTCCGGAATACTTAGGCGGCGCAAAGAGCTGCACCGGCGGCGGTACTTGCGGAGGAGACAAAATGAATGCGCATTCCAAAGATCAGGGCCTTCCGTTAACTGCCGGTGAACTCAAAGAAGCACAAACCAAGCTTCTGGAACTGATAAAAGAAGATGAAAAACGAATAATGAAAGAGGATAAATAAATGCAGAAGATATTGTTTTTAGCCGACCTCCACGGCAATCTGCCCGCAACGCTGGCACTCGAAAAGGAGATCGAAAAGATAAAGCCCGATGACATCTGGTTTTTGGGAGACGCAGTAGGCAAGGGCCCCGAGAGCGATAAGACATTGGATTGGGTGAGGACTCACTGCAATCACTTCATCTCAGGCAACTGGGACTTGGGATGCGTTGAGACCGGAAAGCTCAGCGAAAAGGACGCCAGCTCCTACGACGCGGACCAGCTCGAATGGCTCAAGATGAACTACTTCTATGTAGAGCAGCTCGGCAAGGAGCGCCTCTCCTGGCTTGAATCGCTCCCTCAGGAAGACGAGATCCTGATAAGCGGCATCAACTTCAGGCTGTTCCACGGCAGACCGATAGCAGATAATTTCCATCCGTATCTTTCGATGGATGAGATGCGCCCGGGATACACCGACACGAAGGGAAAGGTCCATGGCGGCTTCATCAGCGCAGACTGCCACATGCCCTACATCCTTGAGATGGACCTGGGATATGCGATCAACACGGGTAGCGTGGGCAATTCGCTCGGTGTCACCAACGTACACGCGCTCCTGATCGAAGGCGAGCTCGGCTCAGCAGAACGCGCGCCCATCAGCATGAATATCTTAAGCATCCCGTACGACAATCAGGCGGCGGCAGCAGTTGCTGACCTATATCCTGATCTGCCTAACAGGGAAGCTTACAAGAATGAATTAATGACCGGAGTCTATTCCAGATAAGGAGGCACCATGAAGAAGTGGTATGACGAAGAGTACGAGTTCACCGTTGAAGTGACGGGTTTCCTTCACGGCGATCACACCGAAAGATACTGCAGGAACGGCGAAGAGATAGGCGACAAATACACCTGCACCTACGGATGCCCCGTCAACAAGGACGGCTACGGGATCTGCTCCAAGACCATGATGATGCTCTATCCACTGATGGAAGCTGTCAGGAGCGGCGGAGACTTAATGAACTTAGGCGGCGACGGCAAGTACACCAAGACCGTCGTATGTCCTGACGGCTGTGTCATCTTCAAGCTCACGGCAACGCCCCTTGGCAATGAGAATTTCCATAAGGGCGGTTTCTGGGAGTATCCGGATCAGACATAAAAGTCATCGCGTCCGTTGATAGGTTTGTCAGAATAGTACGTACTGAAACACGAAATCCTTAATCCGGTACGTACGGTCACTATCGGTAAACGTCTTGTCATACGAAACTGGGCATTTCCCCATTTTTATATGTGCTTTTTCGGCGAAAACACCTGCCGAATTTGATATTATAGTATCTGTAACAACGCAAAGATAAAAACGCAACGTGTGCCTTAAAGCATGCCAGAGCCGGTAGGTAGCCCGGCCGTCCTGCACCTGCAGGGTAAGTAACCTGCCCCTCCGGGTTGTCCGTTCTTTGCTCATCAATTCACGAAGGAGGGATTGTCATGGGCAAGATACGGCTGTGCCTGACGGTTTATTTTGAGGAGCCCTTTTGGGTAGGCGTTTTCGAACTGACCGAGAACAAAAAAGTGTCGGCATCCAGAGTTGTCTTCGGGGCAGAACCCAAGGATTACGAGGTGTACGAATACTTCCTCAGGAATTACCAGGGCCTGAAGTTCAGCCCGGCTGTGAAAACTGCAGTAAAAGAGATCTCCAAGAACCCTAAAAGGGTCCAAAGAGAAGCCAGAAAGCAGACTTCGGCTACTGGAATAGGCACGAAGTCGCAGCAGGCAATCAAGCTGCAGCAGGAGGAGAACAAACTAAGCCGCAAAGTCAGAAGCCGCGAACAGAAAGAGGCAGAGGAACGGCGTGAGTTTGAGCTCAAACAGCTGAAGAAAAAAGAAAAGCACAGGGGGCACTAGCCCCCGGCGCTTTTCAACAAAGGCGGATAACGATGAAGGGCAAATACAAGAGGACTCTGACGGCCTGTTACCTGGCTTTCATCACTCAGGCGATAACCGCCAATCTTGCGCCGCTCCTTTTCCTCAGATTTCACACGCAGTACGGCATACCTTTGGGAAAGATCGCGGTCATTCCGATCGTATTCTTCATCACGCAGATCCTTGTCGATGTCATATGTGCGGGACTTACCAAAAAGATCGGCTACAGGGCGGGTGCGGTGCTGTCGGAATCGCTTGCCGGACTGGGCCTCATAGGCCTTTCAGTTCTTCCCTCTGTCTTGCCTGATCCGTTTGCGGGGATATTGATCAGCACCATCGTATATGCTGTCGGAAGCGGTCTGATCGAGGTGCTCGCAAGCCCGATCGTCGAGGCGTGCCCGTTCGAAAACAAAGCCTCGGTCATGAGCATCCTGCATTCGTTCTACTGCTGGGGATGCGTGGGCGTAATAGCGCTTTCCACGGCTTTCTTCCATGTGTTCGGAATTGATAAGTGGCAGTGGCTGCCGTGCATCTGGGCACTGGTGCCGCTGATAAACATATTCAACTTCGTGGTCTGTCCGATCGAATCTCTCACGGAAGACGGGGAAGAGATGGGCATGAAAAAGCTCTTTAAGACTCCCGTGTTCTTCCTGGGCATAGTCCTGATGGTCTGCGCGGGAGCATCGGAGATCGCGATGGCGCAGTGGTTCTCGGCTTTTGCTGAATCCGCGATCGGTCTTCCCAAGACCACGGGAGACTTAGTGGGCCCCTGCATGTTTGCGGTTTCAATGGGCATCATCAGGATAATCTACGGCAGATATGGAAAGAAGATGGAACTCACGGCTTTCATGCTCGGATCCGGCGTGCTCTGCCTGATGTGCTATGTGGCAGCGTCTTTCTCTGGTTCTCCTGTCGTCTGCCTTATCGGCTGCATCGTGTGCGGTTTTTCGGTAGGCATCATGTGGCCCGGAACGATCAGCATCCTCTCAAAAAAGCTTCCCGCAGGCGGAACCGCGATGTTTGCGCTCCTTGCAATGGCAGGTGACCTTGGCGGCGCGATAGGCCCCGGCATCGTCGGGTTCTTTGCTCAGATAAACGGCGACGACCTCAAAAAGGGCATGATCGCAGGATGCGTATTCCCGCTGGTCCTGATAGTTTCAGTTGCGGGACTTAAGATAAAAGCGGGGAAGAAGTCTTAATCAGGCAGTATTCCCATCTGTCCCACTATTGCAGCGGCCGAACCTACGTAGTCATTGCACTTGCCGCTCATGAAACCGCGAAGGTCAGCGCACTTTAAGTGCCCGTACGAAGCAATAAAGCGCCTCTCAAACTCTTTAATGTCAGCGTCAGTTCCGCCCATCTCCCTGATGGTCTGCTCGGCTGCCAGGACGGCGCCGCAGTATCCGCCGTTGCCGCGGGGACTGGGAGCGGAAGTCTTTCCCGTGTTATTCGTTCCGAGGGCATCGTAGACTGCCATGGCGCAGTTCATGCCGCTTCTGTGGTTGTTTCTTGCTATTGTTTCGTAGTCGATCATGGTAACTCCAATAAGGTTTTTATAAATATTATCAGTAAAAACAGTTAGTAAAACGGCTAACCGGATGCAATTTCCTAAAATGGCTAGTATAATAGGAAAAAGTAAAAACTTTTTTACGAAATACAGCGAGGCTTATATGACACCCAAAAAGCCCAACAGCTACAAACAGAAACCAAGATCGGTAGGAACGGCAAAGAACGCTCCTGAGTTTACCGAGGCTGTTCTGGGGCCCGGGGAAGTCGATAAAGATACGGCATTCTTCAAGCTTTACGCGAAGATGGTCTCCGCAATGACCAACTTCGATAATATCGACGTAGAACTCATCGAAAATCTCCTGATCGAATTGTGCCGCATCTTCAGGCTGTCAAAGGCAGTTACGCATGTTTACAGGAACGAGCAGGAGGAAAAGGACGGCAAGGGCGAGACGCTCTGCTGCTACGACAACGGCAAGGAAGGCGAGCAGATCTTTTTCTTCCGTGTTGTTACCAGTGTCATGACGATAGCCACCACCGCCACATACATGTCTCCCGATGAGAAGCCGTTAGATGACGATGAGCGCAAGAAGGTCGAACTTGTAATGAAGACGGTCTTAAGCTTTGTCAGCCGCAACCGCATGAGGGACCTCGTATATGAACTCGCTTACTTTGATGAGAGCGGATATCCGAATCTCAGGAACTGGTGTGAATATTTAGGCCGCATCTGTGCGCAGAAGAAGACCCGCGACAAGCTGGCTTTCCGCTATAACTTAAGACATTTCTCACTGATAAACCGTGAGTTCGGCAGACAGGTTGGTGACGGCATAATGAGGTCGCACTACGACCAGCTTAACATGCAGCTCGGCGAGGACGGATTCATTGCCCGTCTGGGAGGCGACAACTTCATCGGTGTATGCAATGCGGAGAAGACCAGAACGGTAATAGACTATCTTACGCAGGCCGAGATCAGGACACCTAAAGGCGAAGGCGTCAACATCACATGCAGTGCCGGTTTCTACCGCATGCCGAACGATCACGATGCCGGTTTCGACGAGATCATGGGCAGCATAATAAGCGCTTACCGCGTGGCGCAGACCGGCGGAATGGACAGCATCGTATTCTTCGACGACTCTTTCAACGAAAAGCGCGTAAAGGGCATGAAGATCCAGCAGGAGTTTAACGAGGCGATCGAAAAGAACGAGTTTAAGCCTTTCTATCAGCCCAAGGTAAACGTCAACGACGGAAAGCTCGTCGGTGCGGAAGCCCTCTGCAGATGGTTCCACGGCGGTAAGATCATCCCGCCCGTTGAATTCATACCTTTCCTTGAAGAGACCAGCGAGATCTGCAGACTGGACTACTACATGCTCGAAAGCGTCTGCAAGGACCTTAAGCGCTGGACCGACGAAGGAAAGGACCTGGTAAGGGTATCCATCAACTTCTCAAGAAAACATATCCTTAATACATATTTCCCTGAGACGATCGCGGAGATAGTGGATAAGTATAAGATCCCGCACGATCTCATTGAAGTCGAGCTCACCGAGACCACATCGGAGGTCGAATTCGGCGAACTCAAGCGCATGACCACGGCTCTGAGAAACCTGGGCTTCCACATCTCGATCGACGATTTCGGCATCGGCTATTCGTCGCTCAACCTGATAAAGGACATCCCCTGGAACGTTCTTAAGATCGACAAGAGCTTCCTGCCTGATTCATGCGAAGGGAGCGAAATGTCATCCAGCAACATAATGTTCAGTCTTGTAGTCTCCATGACAAGGCAGCTGGGACTTGAATGCATCTGCGAGGGCGTTGAGACACAGGCGCACATAGAGCTCTTAAAGAGATACGGGTGCGATCTCGCGCAAGGATACTTCTTCGACAAGCCGATTCCGGTAGAAGAATTCGAAGACCGGCTCGAAAAAGGCAAATACGATATCTGAAAAAGCGGGTCATCCCGCTTTTTTCATGAACTTTTTCTCATTAACCGACACATCAGCTGCGTTCTGTTGCTTAAACGACAAAACGGCCCTGCATTAGTGATTTAAAGCAGTGTTTCCTCATGCAATACTCTAGCCATCAAACCAAAACAAACCAAACAACAAAACCAAATCAAACAGAATGTGAGGACACAAAAAATGACAACAATGGAAATGGCAATGACAATCGAGAAGAAGAACACAGTAGTAGTTAATAATCCCTGGAGCACAGAGCACAAGGAACTTCCTTACCTCAACACATTAGAGGACATTGAGAACAGCGAGCTCTTCGACGAATTCCAGGATCAGATCAGAGACTGGAAGAGAGCAAGATACTACATGGATCTCGGAACATGCGCAACTCAGTTCCGTACAATCGCAAGACAGAACGGCTATAACCTCGACCCTGATGCAGCTTCAATGTTCATCGATATCTATTGGGAATTAGTGTAATCACCTCCCTTTAATATATTTCGTCCGTTAAGAAGATACCCCGGTTGTCTGTTTTACAGCCGGGGTGTTTTCTTTTGGTATAATGTGTCTGTCTATTTTATTGGAAAAGGGATAGGACACATGAAAAGATATTTGTCACTGATACTGCTGTTAATTGTCACGGCAATTTCGTTAAGTGCATGCAGGCTGCCTCCCCCGAAGGAAAAGACCGTCGAGAGCATCGTTGCCGGCATAGTACCCGAGGCCGCGCACTGCGTTTCGGTAAGGGATGAGAAAGAGTACGTCTATTACACGTTCAAGTCTGACTTAAGGGACTTCACCTTTGAGGTCGTTGCGATCCAAAACGAGGGCGGATTAGGCTACAAGGAACGTGTCGAGTATTCCAAGGCGGTCAGGGAACACTACAAAAACGACCTCTACAATGAACTTAAATCCTGCCGTTGCTTTAAGAGCAGAAATGAAAACGTGGACAATGCCGCGTTCGTCTTTGAGTTCGGTTCAGATGAAGATGTAGCAGAGATCATCAAGTGTATCGCAAAGCTGAATAAGATCGTTTCAGACCTGCTTAAATACACACCCGACGCGGATCTCACGAGTTCAAAGGTAATGAACTTCAGGATGGAGATAAACAAAAAAGGCGAGAGCAAAGACAATGCCATAACCTACGTCCTGAACGGCCTCGATGACGAGGCAGCCGTCTATAAGAAGATCTCCGAGAATGCGTAAATCAGGCAGCTTTTCCTGCGTGTCTTAAGCTCTTGCCCTGAAGCTTTTCAGCAACGGACCCGGAAGGTGCGGCCTTGGCCTTGAAATAAGCCTTGTATCTTATCCATGCGGTGACGCCGCTTAAGAGCCATACAAGTCCCGAAGACAGCCAGATGCCTGTTTCTCCGAATCCGAGATAAGCGGTCAGAAGGAGAGGAATAGTGAATCTTCCGATGACCTCGATCACGCCGTTAAACAGCGCAAAGAAAGCATCTCCCAGGCCTGTAAGAACTCCACGGACCACATATATCAATCCGAGTGCGAGGTAGAAATAGCTTGCGATTCGAAGTCCCTCTGCGCCCAGATGGATGATAGCCGGTGCTGCAAGATCCTCTTTTGAAACGAAGAAGCTTACCAAAGCATTTCCGAAGACCTGCATGACCGCCATGAGTACAGCGGTGAGACCTGCCATCATGAGAAGGCCCTTCTTGTAGCCCAGGACAACGCGGTCGTACTTTTTTGCACCGTAGTTCTGGCCGCAGAGTGTTGCGAGAGCCGCGGAAAGCGTCATGTAGGGCTGGTGGATGAAGGTTTCGATCCTGTTTGTTGCCGTGAAGGCGGTTATCGCGATGGTGCCGAAGCCGTTGACCACTCTCTGGAGGGCCATCGAGGAGACGGCGATCAGAGCGAACTGCAGGGACATCGGAACACCGAGTTTTACGATCTTTACGGTCATGCGCAGTGACACCTTGATGTCTTTGGGTGGGATGCGGAAGTAGGTGTTCTTTTTATATGCGTAAATGCCGCATAAAAGCACCGAGATGAACTGCGCAATGACCGTAGCAAGAGCGACGCCTCTCACGCCCAGGGGCACCACCACGACCAGGAGGATATCCAACACAATGTTGATAACGGTCGAGATGATCAGGAAATACAGAGGGGATTTTGAATCTCCCAAAGCTTTGAGCATGGAGGATATGAAATTGTAGAGTGAAACGAACAGAAGTCCCACACACATGTATCTGGTGTAAAGGACCGCGTCGTTCATGATCTCTGCAGGAGTATCGAGGAGCTTTAAAAGCCACGGGCTCAGCGTGAAACCAAGTATTCCGAAGATGATGGGCACGATGAGCATTATGATGCCGCTGTTTACGATGCACTTCCTGACGTTCTTGTCGTCATGTGCGCCGTAATACTGGGAGACGACAACGCCGCCACCGCTTCCGATACCGTTGCAGAGCGCGAAAAAGAGGAATGTGATGGAAGACGTGGCACCGACGGCCGCAAAAGCGTTTGAGCCTACGAAATTGCCTACGATTACAGAGTCAGCGAGATTATAGATCTGCTGAAAGATGTTGCCGATCATGGTCGGCAGAGCAAACATGAGGAGGTGCTTGGTCGGGCTTCCCGTTGTCATGTCTCTGATATTGCTCTTCATCACACGATTCCTTTCCGTAGTTTCTGATGTTAGGAATTATAGTTATCGGGCAAACAAAAACTTCTCACGATTCGCACCGCGGTTTATCATTTTTTGACATGACACACAAACACCAACAAAAATGCCCAGATTGTGCAATAAATGAGGAAAAAGTAATACTAAAATATGCAGTATGGATTACAGCAATTACGAAACATACGGATTTGACCATGTAAGCGCGTTCAACATGTCGACGGGCTTTAAGGAGCGCAGCTATCAGGCGCACTGGCATTCCTACGGCGAGATACTGCTGGTAGCCCCCGGCAGGACCAACATCTACTGCGTGGGAAAGAACACCTATGAGCTGGTCCCTGACGACATCGTGCTCGTCTGGCCCATGGAGATGCATTCGATCGTGGATGCCAACCGCGAGGATTCCCTGGTGGTCCAGTTCTCCAACGGCTTCATCAACTCGCTCTTTGACCTGAGGCGCATAATGCACATGTACAGGAACCTGCACATCATATGCGTTCAGAGCCACCCGGAGCTTGCCGCCAAGCTCAAGGATCTCATATACAGGATGAGGGACATCTTCTTCTCCGAAATGCCCGACCGCGAGATCAGATGCACGATGCTCCTGATGGAGTTCATGCTGACTCTGTTGGAGCACCGCAAGGAGCTCGCTCCCGACATGGAGGACGAAGTCAGGGACGGCCTGGGTGATGACGTTATGCGCCGCCTCATGATGGTCACCGACTACATCAAGAACAACCTCACCGCAGACGACCTCTCGCAGGGCGCGATGGCCGAGATGGCGGGCATCAGCAGGGAGTATTTCTCGAGGATATTCAAGAACGTAACGGGCATGAACTACACCAAGTGGCTCAACATGATCAGGCTCGAAAAGGCGACTGAGCTCCTCTCGGACGACAAGCGCCCCCTGACCGAGATCGCCATGATGTCAGGCTTTCAGAGCATCCCGAGCTTCAACAGGGTGTTCCGCGAGGAAAAGGGCATGGCCCCCGGTGAATACAGGGCATTATTCGTAAAAAACCAGTAGGAAGGAACATATATGTATTTTGACGATTTGAAAGTCGGGATGAGCGCAGACTTAGATCCCGTAACCATAGACAAAGACAGGATGATCGCTTTTGCAAAAGAGTACGACAACGTCCCTCTCCATACAGATGAGGAGTATGCAAAGACCACGCCGTTCGGAGGCCTTATCGCTCCCGGTTTTATGAGCTTCCTTGAAGTTTGGGCAAGCTACCTCAAGGTCGACTTCTACGGCGAAGAACTGCTCGCAGGAAAGTCCACCAGGATGGAGTGGTTTAAGCCCGTTTACCCGGGAGATGTCCTGACAGGAAAGGCAAGCATAACCAACCTCGTAAAGCGCAATGAAAGAAACGGCCTTGCCGAACTTACCATAGACATATACAACCAGAACGGCGATCTCGTGCTCTCTGACGTCACAGAATCTGTCGTCAAATGCAGACCCTGAAAGGAGAATACCCATGGTCAGACACGTTATCGTCTGGACGATCAAAGACGAATACAGTGAAGAAGAGAAAGAGCAGATAAAGAAAGGCATCAAGGAAGGTCTTGAGGGCCTGAAGGGAGTGATCCCGGGACTTCTTGAGATCAAGGTCAACACCGAGCCTCTCCCGGGCTCGAGCGGTGACGCTATGCTCGACTCAGTCTTTGAGGACTTCGATGCTCTCAACAACTACAAAGACCATCCCGCCCACGTGGCTGTTGCCACCGGCAAGGTCCGCCCCTTCATGAAGATCCGCAGCAGCTTCGACTTTTTGGAGAGTTAATCGACACAAGAACCCGGAACCGTTTATTTATCAACATTTGCCCGTAACATTAGTGATTACATAAGGCCTTCGCAAAGAACATAATGTCCCTATCAGACAAAAAACAAGCCATATCGGAGGTAACTAACATGACGGAACTCAAAGCAAATGAACTGAACACGATCGCAGGCGGCGCATCCACAACAAAGACACCTGCAACTTACACCGTAGTCCTGGGCGACAACCTTTCAACCATCGCAGCCAAGTTCGGCACGACCTGGGTTAAGCTTTACAACCTCAACAAGGAAGAGATCATCAAAGAGGCAAAGAAGCACGGCGTCAAGGATCACTTCGAGAACTACATCTATCCCGGTCAGGTTCTCAAGCTCAAGTAAGCAGGAACAAAAAGCCAACAAAGGAAGGCTGCTTCAGATGAAGCGGCCTTTTTAAATGAAATTCTATGTTTCGTTCTATGTTTGGAAAAAACATAGAAGCAAACATAGAACGAATAGAGTTTTGCCTGAAAGTGCCCTGACGGTGCACAAAAGGGCACACATCGGGGAACTTTTGTCAGTTATCACTTCTTTCCTGCCTCTCAAAAAGAAATTTGCTATAATTACCCGTGGATGGATACCATGGAGGTAAGGGATATGACAAAAGAAGAGAGCATTGCTCTGGCTTCAAAATTGAGCCAGGACTATAAGACAATCGAAAGACTCAAAAAGCAGATCGCGGATAATGAAACTGCCATCAGAAAGCCCGTTGATACAAGGTACAAAAAGTACACCTGGTTCAGGTTCTTCTGGCCGTTCCTGATCTATTCGTTCATTTCGGTCTTCGGATTCACGTTCATAGCGCTTCTGTTCCTTAAGAGCCCCGCTCTGAATTTCTTCATTGCGCTCGAATACATAGGACCGATCGTGATACTCATAATCGGCGGCGTCAGGGCAACAAAGAAGAGGAATGAATTAAACAGCGCGGCATCACAGGCCGTAACCCAGAGGCTTAAGCACATGGACCAGCTTAAGAAGGACACGGAAGACCTTAAGTCCAAGCTTGCTTCACTTAATCAAAACGTCAGCCTGATGGACTCATCCATCCCGCAGGACTTTAAGAAAAGCACCCGGATGGAAAAGGTCAGGCAGCTCATGGAAGCAGGCAAGGCGGAAAGCTTTGAAGAGGCCTTTGAGATCTGCAGAAACATGAAAAAACTAAGACAGCAGCAAATGCCCGGCCGTGCCCGGGCATTTTTGCATAATGACCCCTGATGGCATAAAATTTATGTCGAGGTATATGTTATGAAGAAACTTCAAAAGGCGGATCTCATCATAGTAGTGGTGATCCTTTTGCTCGTGGCAGGCATAGTCCTGTCAATTGTCGTGGGCACGGGGAAGAAGACGACTGCCGCGCAGGACCCGAATGCACAAAAGAACGTTACTTACGCTGACTTCAATGGCAAGCGAATCGGCATAAGGACGGGCACGAGCTTTGAAGAGCTCACTTTCAAATATTTTCCGGACAGCCAGTATTTCTATTTTGACACCGAGAGCGACCTCGTCACGGCACTGACGGGCAACAAGATCGACGCATTCTTAAACGACGAGCCCGTTGCCGAGATGATGCACATCGAGAACCCTGAAGTTGATTTCCTTAAGCCGGTCATTGTTGATGACGACTACAGTTTCGCATTCCCGAAGAACAAAAAGGGATCTGACAAGCTTCTTGAAGAATTCAACGAGGTGCTCGCTGAAGTGCGCAAAAGCGGCGAGCTCGACAAGATGAAGGAAAAGTGGCTCTCCAGTGATAATTCCGGGAAGGTCTATGACAAAACCCCGTCTTCCGGTGAGAACGGTACGATCACCGTATGCGTTGTAGGCGACAAGGTCCCGTTCTCTTACATGTACAACAACGAGCTGACGGGCTATAACATCGAGCTCATCACGATATTCGCCAGAGAGAAGGGTTATAACGTCAAATTCGAGATGAACTCCACGTCGGGCATGTTAGCCGGCCTTTCGGCAGGCAAGTACGACATCGGTGCAGGACTCCTTTCTGTCACTGAAGAGCGCAAGAAGGCGGTAAACTTCTCTGACTGCATCTACAAGGGCGGCGTCGTCCTGGTCGGAAGAACCGATGAGCTCGGATCTTCGGCGTTTTCCGCAGTGCCTGACTACAAGGCCTTTGACGGCAAGAAAGTCGGATTAAGAACTGGTTCGGCAGTAGAGCCCCTGATCCCGCAGAAATTCCCTTCAAGCGAGAAGTTCTATTATGAGAGCGACAGCGACATGATCGCCGCGCTGAAGAACAACAAGATAGATTTCTTCCTTACAGATGAACCCGTCGCAAGGCTCATGCACAGCGAGACCCCGGACATCGACTACATCAAAGCGCACATCGTCGATGACGATTACTACTACGCATTCCAGAAGGGCACGGACCGTTCAAAGCAGTTAAGGGAGCAGTTCAACAAGTTCCTTAAGAAATGCAGCGAGAACGGTACTCTCGACAGGCTCAAGGATAAGTGGGTCACAAACAACACATCTCAGACAAAGAGCGACAAGATCGATCTTACGGGCGAGAACGGAAAGATAAAAGTATGCCTGCTGCCTGACAACATACCGTTCTCCTATACCACCAACAACGAGCTCGACGGATACTGCGTGGAACTGACAAACCTTTTTGCAAAGGAATACGGATACAAGGTCGAATTCGAGCAGACCACTCTGATCTCCTGCCTCGCAGGCGTTTCGTCGGGCAAGTACGACATGCTCGCCTACACGCTCTCTTATACCGAAGAGCGCGCACAGAGCGTTGATTATTCCGATGTCTTCTATAACGGCGGCATTGTTTTGGTAGCAAGGAGCACGGACATCAATTCCGAATCCGCAGCAGCAAGCACTTCAATGTCATTCTTTAATAGCATTGCAGTAAGCTTCGAGAAGAACTTCGTCAAGGAAGCAAGATACCAGCTGATCGTAGAAGGCATAGGGACGACCGCGATAATCACCGTGCTGTCGGTAATGGCAGGTTCGATCCTTGCATTCTTCATTTGCCTTTTCAGACGCGTAAACAGTGTGCTCTCAGGCAAGATCTGCGACCTCTACGTCAAGTTCCTTCAGGGCACCCCCATGATCGTTCTCCTCATGATGCTCTACTACGTCATATTCGGTAAATCCGGAATAAACGCGATCTGGGTTGCGGTCATAGGTTTCTCATTAAACTTCAGCGCGTATGCATTTGAGATATTGAGATCTGGAATAGAGAGCATCGACGGCGGCCAGAGGGAAGCGGCGCTTGCACTGGGCCTTTCAGAGAACCAGGCGTTCTTCAAGTTCATATTCCCCCAGGCGGCATTAAGGCAGATGCCGGTATACAGGGGCGAGATAATCACTCTTCTGAAGAACACGTCTATCGTCGGCTACATCGCGATCCAGGATCTGACCAAGATGAGCGACATAATAAGGAGCCGCACATATGAGGCGTTCTTCCCCCTGATCGCAACGGCCGTGATCTACTTTATCTTAGCGTGGATCATTGCACTGATACTCAAGTTCATATTCGCGAAGATCGATCCGAAGGCAAAGCGCGCCAGGGCAAAGGAGGTGAAGGCATAATGTCCATGATCGAAGTCTCACACCTCCGCAAAGAGTACCCCAACGTCACGCCTCTCAAAGACGTAAGCTGCGAGATAAACAAGGGTGACGTAATATCGATAATCGGACCTTCGGGTACGGGCAAGTCCACGTTCCTGAGGTGCTTAAACCAGCTCGAGAAACCCACTTCGGGCACCGTCTTGTTTGACGGCGAAGAGATAACAGACCCGAAGTGTAAGATGGAGAAGGTAAGGCAGAGGATGGGAATGGTATTCCAGTCCTTCAACCTCTTCGCAAACCTCAACATAATAGACAACATCACATATGCTCCGGTAAAGCTCCTTGGAATGGATAAGGAAGAGGCAAGGAAAGAGGGCATGAAGCTCCTTGCAAGAGTAGGTCTTGCAGAGAAAGCAAACAACTTCCCTGACGAACTCTCGGGCGGACAGAAGCAGCGTGTCGCGATAGCAAGAGCGATCGCCATGAAGCCCGAAGTCATCCTCTTTGACGAGCCTACGTCAGCACTCGATCCCACGATAGTTGGAGAAGTTCTGCATGTCATAAGATCCCTCGCGGAAGAGGGCATGACCATGCTGATCGTAACCCATGAGATGAGATTTGCAAAAGACGTCTCCACAAGGGTCTTCTACATGGATGAAGGCGGCATCTACGAAGAGGGCTCGCCAAAGCAGATCTTCGAAGATCCGCAGAAGCCCAAGACAAGGGTATTCATTAAGAGACTCAAGCAGCTTAACCTCACTATAGAGAACAAAGACTTCGACTTTGTTTCGTACCTGTCGCAGATCGCTCTGTTCGGCAAGGACAACCAGATCAGTGAGAAGACGGTAAACGACCTCCATCTCATTTTCGAGGAAGTGATCAAGCAGGGAATAACCACAAAAGAAGGAGTGTTCCCTGTAGAAGTCACGATGGAATACTCGGGCGCTGACGGCAGCGTCACGGTAGATGCGGAATACAAAGGCGAAGACTTCGATCCGCTCACAAAAGCGGATGAGATCTCGTCCAAGATCATCAAGGGCGTCTCGCCTGAGATAAAGCACACCTATGAAGACGGTAAGAACAAGATCAGGTTCAATGTAAGAAACTCATGAAAACGGTAAACATCGAGATCGGAATGCCCAGTCCCCAGGAGGCCATGACGGTGCTCAACAACCGCATCTACGCCGAGCGCGCAGCGGGCACAAAGCTTCTCAAGATAATCCACGGATACGGGTCTACCGGAAAGGGCGGCACCATCAGGAAAGTGTGCCGTCAGAAGCTTATGGAGTACAGAAGACGGTGGATCATAACAGGTATTTGCTGCGGCGAGGATCTTACCCCGTTCAGTGAGGAGGGAAGAAGGTTTGCCGAGAAATGTCCCGAAATCAGAAAAGATTCTGACTGGGGCATGGGCAACCCCGGTGTCACCGTCGTAATGTTCAAGTAAATGCCTATTGCGCGAATCTAACGTTTAGTGTAAATTCTTGTCTTGGAAAATCGAATATAAGATCGGGAGCTTGCAGTACAGGCTGAGAGGAAGGTGTGCCCTTCGACCGAACCTGATTTGGGTAATGCCAACGTAGGGACACTTAGGTCATATGTGTTTTTGGGAAGCTGCCTGATGAAGGCGGCTTTTTCATTTTCCGGAAGGAGCACACATATGAAACGTTACAACATCTTAAGGATCGCCGTAATGGCGATGCTCATCGCAGTCGGAGTGGTTATTTCACCGATCTTAAGGATCGAAGGCATGTGCCCGATGGCCCACCTCATCAACATAACCGCAGCAGTCCTTCTGGGACCCGTGGACGCATTTCTCGTCGCGGTCTTCATCGGAATAATCCGCATGTGCCTAATGGGCATTCCGCCGCTCGCATTAACGGGCGCTGTGTTCGGGGCACTCCTGTCGGGAATACTCTACAAAGTCTCAAAGGGAAAGATCTGGGCGGCAGTATTGGGTGAGATCGTCGGAACGGGAATAATAGGCGCGATAGTCTCATATCCCGTAATGGCATTCATCTGCGGAAGGGAAGGATTAGGGTGGTTCTTCTATGTCCCTTCTTTCATCTGCGGAACGCTTATAGGCGGATCTGTTGCGTTTGTCCTTCTTTACAGGCTCCAGCACATAGGTGTCCTTAAGAAGATGCAGACCAAGATTAAAGAGGGAGGCCTCTTATGGAAGAAGCACGCAAGCACACCCGCCTGATCCACTGCATCACCAACCCGATATCGATGAACCAGTGCGCAAACGCCGTACTGGCATTAGGGTACAGGCCGATAATGGCAGAGCACCCTGATGAGGTAGCTGAGATAACAAGGACCGCAGATTCACTCCTCCTCAACTTGGGAAACATAACTGATACCCGCATCACTTCCATGAGGATCGCGCTCAAGGAAGCAAACAGCAAAGAGATCCCCGTGACACTTGATGCGGTAGGAGCAGCATGCTCCACGTTAAGAAAAACGCTCGTCAGGCTCCTGCTCTCATCAGGAAAGATCACCTGTCTCAAAGGAAACTATTCAGAGATCCTGGCTCTGCAGGATGATACGTACAGATCCACAGGAGTGGATGCAAAAGACGGCATAGAAGACGACCGGATAAGACAAGCGGTACAGGAACTCTCAACATCAAACAACTGCATCGTGGTGGCTACCGGAAAGACCGATCTGATCGCGCATAAAGGAAAGATAACCGAAGCCACGGGAGGCGTTAAGCAGCTCTCGGAAGCGACAGGAACGGGATGCATGCTGGGAGCGGTAATAGCAACTGCTCTTGCCAAAGAGAACAGCGCGGAAAGCGCAGCAAAAGCATGTAAGTTCTTCAAGAAATGCGGAGAGAAAGCCGCGACAGATAAAGGCATAGGAACGTTCATGGTGAATCTCTTAGATCAGATCGGAGGCAGAGATGGATTTTGATACAACACTCTATTTCATAACAGACAGCACCGGCTTTGAAAGAGATGAGTTCCTTAAAAGAGTAAGGTCTGCATTGGAAGGTGGAGTCACCATGGTGCAGCTGCGGGAAAAGAATAAGACCACAAGAGAATACCTGGACCTTGCAACAGAGGTGCACAAGATAACAAGTGAATTCAATGTGCCTCTGATAATAGATGACAGGATCGACGTAATGCTCGCGTCAGGCGTGGAAGGCGTTCATGTCGGAGCAGAGGACATGCCTGTAAAAGAAGCAAGAAAGCTCATAGGTAAAGACAAGATCCTGGGTGCTACCGCAAAGACAGTTGAAACTGCCCAAAAAGCTTATGAAGACGGCGCGGACTATCTCGGAGTAGGAGCTATCTATCCCACCACGACAAAGGTAAAGACTGTGCTTACTTCAACGGAAACCCTGGATGCGATTACCAAGGCTGTACCCATTCCCGTAAACGCTATCGGAGGATTAAACCCGGATAACCTGGGCGTCCTAAAAGGCATAAACATCGCAGGTGTCTGCGCGGTATCGGCGATTATGAAAGCGGAAGCCCCCAAGGAAGCAGCAGAAAAACTGATGCAGGCATTCAAAGAAATAAGGGGTGAACAATGAAGAGAGTACTTACCATAGCAGGAAGTGACTGCTCGGGCGGTGCTGGTATACAGGCCGACCTCAAGACAATGCTCGCCAACGGCGTCTACGGGATGTCAGTCATCACGTCACTCACAGCACAGAACACGACGGGAGTAAGAGCGGTATCCAATGTCGATCCGGAGTTCCTTAAAGATCAGATAGACAGCATCTTTGAAGACATCGTCCCAGATGCCGTAAAGACCGGCATGATCCCTTCCAAAGAACTCGTTGAAGCAACGGCGGAAAAGCTGAAGCAGTACAACGCAACAAAAATAGTAGTGGACCCCGTTATGGTCGCAACGAGCGGAGCGGATCTCTCAAACGAAGAGAGCGTAAGAGCGCTCAAGGAAAAACTGATTCCTATGGCAACGCTTGTCACTCCCAATATCCCTGAAGCTGAAGTCCTGTCGGGCATGAAGATAAAAACAAAGGAAGATATGACAGAAGCCGCAAGGAAGATAAACAGAGAATGCGGATGTGATGTCCTCATTAAAGGCGGACACGGCAGCAATAACGCAGACGATGTCCTCCTGCATAACGGAGAGATATTCATCTTCGAAATGCCAAAGATAGATAACCCCAATACTCACGGAACAGGATGCACATTATCGAGCGCGATAGCTTCAAACCTAGCCAAGGGCATGACGGTCCCCCAAGCAGTAAGAAGAGCAAAAGAATACATAACCGGAGCGATAAGAGATGGCCTTGACTTAGGCAAAGGAAGAGGCCCTTTGGATCACGGTTATGACATCAAGACAGCATATAAAGACACTTAAGGAGAAACGATATGGAAAGAAACTATAAGACACAGATGGAAGCCGCAAGAAAAGGAATAATCACCCCTGAGATGAAGATAGTGGCAAAGAAGGAATACAGGACAGAAGAAGAGATCAGGGAGTGGGTAGCCAAAGGACAGGTTGCGATCTGCGCCAACAAAAACCATAAGTGCCTTGACCCCGAAGGCGTGGGCTCAATGCTCCGTACCAAGATAAACGTAAACCTCGGAGTATCACGTGACTGCAAGGATTACGACGTTGAGATGAAGAAGGTACAGGCTGCGGTGGACATGGGAGCTGAAGCGATAATGGACCTGTCATCTCACGGCGACACGATCCCCTTCAGAAGAAAGCTCACCACTGAATGTCCCGCCATGATCGGCACGGTCCCTGTATACGATTCAGTCATCCACTACCAGAGAGACCTCGCAACACTGACAGCCAGAGATCTCATAGACGTGGTAAGGCTCCATGCAGAGGACGGCGTTGATTTCGTTACTCTTCACTGCGGCATAACGAGGCACACGATAGACCAGATAAAGAAGCACAAGCGAAAGATGAACATCGTCTCAAGAGGCGGATCTCTTATCTTTGCCTGGATGTGCATGACCGGAAACGAGAACCCCTTCTATGAATACTACGATGAGATATTGGACATCTGCAGGGAATACGACGTGACGATTTCCCTGGGTGACGCGTGCCGCCCGGGATGCCTTGCTGACGCGGGCGATGTCTGCCAGATCGAAGAACTTGTACGCTTAGGTGAGCTCACCAAGCGCGCCTGGGAGAAGGACGTTCAGGTAATGGTCGAAGGCCCCGGCCACATGCCGATGGATCAGATCGAAGCCAACATGAAGATACAGCAGAGCATCTGCATGGGCGCTCCGTTCTATGTATTGGGACCGCTCGTCACTGACATAGCTCCGGGATACGATCACATCACTTCCGCGATCGGAGGCGCGATAGCAGCTGCCTCCGGAGCTGCGTTCCTCTGCTACGTTACTCCCGCAGAGCACCTGGCTCTTCCCAATGTCGATGACGTTAAGCAGGGCATAATAGCATCAAAGATCGCGGCACACGCAGCCGACATCGCAAAGAAGATCCCTCATGCAATGGACAGGGACAACAAGATGGGTGACGCCAGAAGGACCTTCGACTGGGAAGGCCAGTGGGCAGTATCGATAGATCCCGAAACGGCAAAAGCCATCCGTGACTCCAGGGCTCCCGAGCACGATGACACGTGCTCGATGTGCGGCAAGTTCTGCGCCGTAAGGAGCATGAACAAGGCACTTGAAGGCGAATACATAGATATCCTGTGAGAGGTGTATAATCTTGTCTGTGAATAAGAGATAAAGGGATAGGTATCTGTTATGGCTTTTGCAGGCATGTTTTTAGGCGTGGTGTTTATCATTATTATTGCCGCCGTATTCCTGGCGGCGATAATAATGCGGATAATCGGAATAGTCCTTGCGTGCAAAAAGAAGAAAGTGCCAGCGACAATCCTCATAGTAATTTCTGCCATACCGACAGTGGTGGCGATAATAGTGATGTGCGTCTTCTGGTATTCGGCCAGGCATGCAAAGTGTGAGACCTACGACGGACGTCAGGTCACGGTAAACATGCGCGATGTGACAACCATGAAAAAGTACATAGAAGACAACGACATGCAGGGCCTGGACACATTCCTTACAAAGCACCCGGAACTAATTTACTACCAGGACAACAACCATCAGACTCTTCTCGAATACGGCCTCCGCGACCATAACGTAAAGATAATGGAGATAGCCGTAAACCACGGAATGAAGTTTGACGCCGAGCCCACGTTCAGAAACTTAAGGCAGAACTGCTCGCTTGAGAAATTCTTCGATGATGAATATATGTACTTCATCTCAAGCAAAAGAAACGAATCTCCCAAAACAAAGACAGGCGAGACCACCGATGACATGATCAAGGCCGCCAAGTTTGCAGTAGAGCACGGTGCTGCCACATCCTGGAAGAAGAGTACGGGAACCTACACATTTGCCAACATAGTCGAGGACTGGGTATGGCGTGACAAAGTGCTGAGCGACAAGGACAAAGAGCTCCTCGAATACGCTAAATCCGTAAGCTGAACAAAAGATAACTGTTTAAAGATCCTCCCCGTTTGGTATTCTTAAAGTAACCATCTGAAAGGGAGGATCAGCTATGTATCGCACAAAGGTAGCAGTGGTCACGGGCGGAGCAAGAGGCATAGGCAAAGCAGTAGCTGATGCCTTCCGGGCGGAAGGCACCATAGTACACGTAATAGACATCACTCCGGGTGACTGGTTTACCGGTGACGTCGCGAATAAAGAAACGCTTGAGGAATTCGCCGGATGGGTAATAGCTCAGTCAGGTCATGTTGACTATCTGATCAACAATGCCTTGCCGATAATGAAAGGAATAGACGACTGCAGTTTTGAAGAATTCCAGTATGCCTTAACGGTTGGAGTAACGGCTCCTTTCTATCTTACCAAGCTCTTCATGCCGTATTTTTCTGATGAAGCATCAGTGGTAAACATTGCATCTTCAAGAGACCGCATGAGCCAGCCCCAGACTGAGAGCTACACTGCTGCAAAAGGCGGCATAGCAGCCCTGACTCACGCCATGGCAGTAAGCCTTGCAGGAAGAGCAAGAGTCAACAGCATCTCTCCCGGATGGATAGACACCACAGATTCAGATATCACCGGACCTGATGCACTTCAGCAGCCCGTAGGCAGGGTAGGCAAACCCGAAGATATAGCAGCCATGGTCTCATTCCTCTGTTCAGACCAGGCAGGCTTCATAACGGGCGAGAACATATGCATAGACGGCGGCATGACCAGACAGATGATCTACCACGGAGAACACGGTTGGATTTATAAACCAAATGTTTAAATTTTCCTAACATTTAGGCTGTATAATATAAAAATACAGTTTTTATAGAAGACAGTCCGCGTTAGCTTTACCAACACAGCGAGGTGAAACATGGATCTGGATTTTGATGTTCTTAAGCAGGTTGCTTATTCTTTGGCAGATCATTATCTGTGCGTTTACTATGTCAATGTCAACAGCGGACGTTATGTCGTCGTAACCGGTGAGGCAAGACAGGAAGACAAGAATTCAGACCTCCCGGTAGAGGGTAATAATTTCTTTGCTGATGTAGTAAAGAATGCTCCCTTGTTCATTCATCCTGATGACCTGGATACCATGTTAAAGATATACGATAAGAATATGATTCGCACCAGACTGAACGAGTGCGACAGCTATTCCGTATCATTCAGGACACTGGTAAACGGCGAATCAAGACACATGCGTCACATCGTCATCCTCTGTAAGGACAAAAAGCACATTGTCTGCTGTCTTGAAGATGTTGAGGATGAGTACAGGGAGGTACAAAAATGAGGACAGTAAAACGTGTTGTTGCAGTAACTTTTCTGATTGCCATCTTATATACATTAGCTGGTTGCTTCGGTTCCAAGGACAGCGGTGGAAAGAAGTACTCCTGGGACGGTTATGAGTTTGAAGTCCAGAAGTCGGAATTAATTGAAAAGGATGATAAGAAATATGTAACCGTTTGTCTCGAAATGGACAAGGAAGGCATGCCTCAGAAAACATTCAAGGAATATGCTCAGAAGGGCAACATCAAATTTAACGATGTAAAGCCTCAGATGATATTCAAGTACAAGCAGAACAAACAGGGCAAGATAACCTATGCTGAAGTGTCCTTCAAGATGCCTGATGATTATGAGTTCAACGAGGATGATCTTGAGATAAAGGAATGAGTTGGTACGTAGATATGGATTGCACCTTTAAGAGTCCTGTTTCAAGCGGTACTTAAATAATTTGAATAGTGTTTTTGGAGCTCTGTTTTAAATTTCAGTAGTAAAATGCGAGAGCAAAATGTATGTCTGATAATCCGCGTTGTCTATACAACAGCAATCTGAATTTGTTCTTAACAACGAATCGAAACGAAGCGTTGGGTATACTTTGTAATGGTTATCATGGAGTGCTGCAGACAACACAAAGTGATGCTTGGGCCAGCGAGATAGATATCCTGCAGAAAGCATTGTTTTCATGGAAAGACTCATCAGGAAAGATAATCTTCGAATATGACATACCAAGACTCGGAAAGCGTATTGATGTAGTCCTTTTGCTTAACGGCATTATCTTCTGCATTGAGTTCAAAGTTGGTGAATCCGAGATTAAGGTTGGAGATGTTGATCAGGTCTTAGATTATGCTCTGGATCTGAAGAATTTCCACAAGTTCAGTGAATACAAGATAATAGTTCCTATACTGGTAGCTACCCGATATGAAAAATCATCTTCTGTAATACAGTCATCCATTTACGATGACAGAGTATTAAACCCTCTCATGACGGGTGAACAGGGTATAACTAAGCTGATATCAGATGTCTTGGATAGATTCCCTAACGAGAGTCCTGTTAATGCGAACTGGATAATAAGTCCATATGCACCTACACCTACCATAATCGAAGCAGCAAGGACACTTTATGAAAGCCATTCTGTAACAGATATAACCAGACATGAAGCTGATAAGGTCACTACAGATACGACGATAGCTTTTATTCTGGATGTTATTCATAAGAGTAAAGAAAACGGAGAGAAGAGCATCTGTTTCGTTACAGGAGTTCCAGGAGCAGGTAAGACTTTGGTTGGGCTTGAAGTTGCGGTAAAGCAAACATATCAGGATTCTGATAAACCAATAGAAGATGAAGGCGCAGTTTATTTGTCTGGCAACGGACCTTTAGTTGCCGTATTAAACGAAGCACTTGCTCAGGATAATTATAAGAAATGCAAGGCAAGAAACGAAGCTAAGAAGCTCACAGATTCCAGGCGTGAAGTAAGCAAGTTCATCCAGATCATTCACCGTTACCGTGACAACATGCTTGAAAAGATTAAGATACCGGTTGAGAACGGTATCCTTGAAATCGATCCTGAGAAAGCAGTTAAGATGCAGGGCGCAGGCTATGGTGAAGTAGAGCATGTAGCCATCTTTGACGAAGCACAGCGCTCTTGGACTCACAAGAGGATCGCAGATTACCTCAAGCGAGGCGGTACCTATGGTAACAAGAAAAAGGTTGATAATTTCCCGATGTCAGAAGCAGCCTTTCTTATTTGGTCTCTTGATCAGCGAGAAGACTGGGCGACAATAGTATGCCTTGTTGGTGGTGGTCAGGAAATTAATACTGGTGAAGCCGGCATAACTGAGTGGATAAGCTCACTTAATAACATGTTCCCCCACTGGAAAGTTTACATCTCGCCAATGCTTACTGAACCTGAATACGCAGAAGGTAAAGTAAATGAGCTTCTTAAGGATAATCAGAACGTTACATTCAATGAGAAACTTCATTTAGGTGTCTCATTGAGATCTTTCAGAGCAGAGAAACTCTCAGCTTTTGTACATTCTTTGCTTGCTATAGATGGTAAGGCTGCTTCCATTTATGAAGAGATAAAAGCGAAGTATCCAATTGTTCTTACGAGAGATATGGAGAAGGCTAAGAGATGGATCCACGAGAAGGCCAGAGGTAATGAAAGAACCGGTGTTTTGATCACTAAGGAATCAGCCAGATATAAACCTTTAGGCATCCATGTATTGCCTTCTGACGATGACAATGCGGTTCATTGGTTCCTGGATGATATTACAGATACTAGATCTTCAAACTACCTTGAAGATGCAGCAACAGAGATTCAGGTCCAAGGATTAGAGTTGGAATACACCTGTGTTCTTTGGGATGCAGATATGCGTTACGAAGATGGCCAGTGGAAGTTCTATACATTTAACCGGAGATGGAACGAATTAAAACCGGATACTGAGAGTAAGCAAGACCGCATGAAATACATGCTCAACGCCTATAGAGTTCTTATGACGAGAGCTAGATCTGGCATGGTTATTTGTGTCCCTGAAGGTAATCCTCACAAATCTGAGAATGGATTCTGGGAAGATGAAACTAGGCTTCCCGAGTACTATAACGGAACATACAATTACCTTAAAAGTTTAGGTTTAGAAGAAATATAACAATGAGTAAGTGCTGTCAAATTAATGAAAAATCGTTTTTTTAGACAAGGAAGAAGTGTATATGAGAAGCATAAGTTTAGGTTCTATCCATGATATATTAGCAAGTAATGATGATGAATTAATTGATTCCTATTTCAAATATCTTGGTGGAGATATCAAAAAACTAGAGAAAGAAGATTTTCTAGATTTAATTGATATTCTTTTGCCTAAATGTAGCAAAGAACAGCAATCAGGCTATTATTTAAGCCAGATTACAAAAAGTGGCATTAGAGAAGAATTCGATTTTCTGCGTTTTTCGAATGAGTCGATAATCAATATTGAGAGCAAGCATGACTGGCCGAAAAGGAAAGAAAAATGCCTTGAACAACTCCAATCGCATAATATTATATTGAAGCTTTTGGAGAAAGAAGTGTACTGCTATACCTATATCAGATCCACTAAAGAGCTATATATATTGGAGAATGGAAAATTAGTGCTTACAGATTTTCCATCACTGATTAAAAACATACCATCAGACTATATTGATAGAAATATTCTAGACGATGTCGATTATTCTTGTATGTTGATTTCTCCATATTCAGATCCCGAGAAATTTGTTGAACATAAATATATTTTAACTAACAATCAAGGTGAAATAAAAAAGGAAATAATAGATAGTCCAGATAAAATCGCAGCTATTCATGGCCGTGCTGGAACAGGAAAATCATTGTTGCTTATGGACATAGCAAGCTATTACAAGGATCTGAGCAAAAATGTCTTAGTTTTACTTTGTAGAAACTTCAATGAAAAAGATAGGGTTTCTAGAATTCTAGGTGTTGATGTTGAAGAAGTTAAGAATGTTGATATTACTCTTTTGGAAAGATATAATATTATTCTTGTAGATGAAACCCAGAGAATATATGCTAAACAATTCGATATAATCAAGAAAGCAAATGCAGAAAAGATAGTATTCTCTCTAGATCCAGAGCAAACCCTTAGTTTTAAAGAAGATAATTTTGCTGTACTCGAGAAAATACAATCATTAACTCAAAAAGAAAACATTCACGAAATATCTGATAAGATTCGTGCAAGTGATGCTATTGATATGTTTTCACGTAAGATAGTTCACTTAAATTGTAGAGACTGGGATTATGCTTATTGGAAAAAAATCGATACCTCTTGCATTCACATATCGTATTTTTCAGATGAGAATAAGTGTATTGAATATTTACAACACAAAAGCGAACTTGGCAAAACGATAATAGAATTTACACCCTATGTTACAAAATTAACGGCAACTGAAAAAAAGCCAAAGAAGTATAAGAGTTCTAGAAATCCGCACAATGTTTTGGGAGAAGAGTTTGACGATGTTGTTGTTGTTTTAGATAGTACTGTAGCTTATAGAGACAGAAATGGGGAGAAATTACTTGTATCTTCAAGTTCTGAGTATTATCCATACGATGAAAACCATAGCGTTTATGAAGCGGTAACTAGAGCAAAGAAAAGTTTAGAAATTGTAATACTTAATAATCCGGAATTATTTAAAACCATTAGTGAAATATTCATGTAAATTACAATGATGATAATGCTCCTAATATCGAAGTCAGGATGTGTTTTGGCATAATCCATCATTTCTCGATATGGCATCAGAAATCCATTTTCTCTGTTATCACGTATTGTGTGTCCCAACATTGTTTCCCACAACATTGAGCGCAATTCACCAGGACCTTCGGTTCTATGTTCGGGAGGTTCCTTGATTGAAGAAATATAACCTATTCCCATTATTATGCGTTTTGCATCATCAATAAATAATTAATTAGAATTATTTTATATTACTAGAAACGGAGGCTCATATGAGATCTATTAAGTTATCTTCAATTTTCCCGGATTTAGAGTCAGAAAAATATAAGCTCCATTTTGCCAAGAAGGCTCCTAATGGTAAAGAGCCACTTGATGTATATAAGAAGGGAATGGATGAATGGGAAAAATGGAATTCTTATTCGGGTGGCAAGAACTGGTTTAATAGAGAATATGTGTTTTCTCTTATAGATTTTTACCCTGAAGAGAATACCTGGTTATTCGGTGGTGTTTGGGAATTAGTTTCCACTGATTGGCGCAAGGCTCATCCTTATGAACTCAAGCAGGTAAGTCGCTTTAGTCCATTTGTTGGCAGACTGAAAATTAAGTATGAGTACAAGGATCGTGCAACTCGAGTAAAGATGGAGAATCACTTTAATGGAATGATTGTCAAGGAAATACTTGAAGAACCTTATTATACAGATGCATTTCCGGGTTACGAGAATGTTGATATATCTTTCGAGGTGCTTCAATCGATAATCAAAAAACGCCCAACGGAATGGGCAAGTGCGTTATCTGCAAAAGGCATATATCTTATTACTGATACCAAAACTGGCAAAAGATATGTTGGCAAAGCTGACGGTGAACATGGTTTCTGGCAAAGATGGAGAAGCTATATCAGAAATGGCCATGGAAAAGACGTAGATCTTAAGAATCTCGTTAAGAATAATGACTTCGAATATGTAAAGAAAAACTTCAAGTTTACAATTCTCGAAGTTGTTTCCGGAGATGCGCTAGATGAAATAAATAAAAGAGAATCCTATTGGAAAGAAGTGCTCATGACTCGCGAAGAGAAGTTTGGGCACAACAAAAATTAGGAGAAACACCATGAAAAAGCTAACTGCCATACTACTTGCACTTTCTATCTTATTCACTGTTGTCTTGTCCGGATGCAGAGGTAAAGAGAGCGGCGATAACGGCAGTGTCAATAATACCTGCGTTAACGAAAGTGTTCCTCCTTCAGAACCCGACACGCCTCCTACACAAGCTCCCAAGCCTGTTGAAGGTGTCAACTATATCGGTGTCAGAGTGGAAACTGAACATAATGGCGGACGTGTAGCGATGGATCTCTACATGATCTGCAAC
>JAFWQF010000121.1 GCA_017509205.1 Clostridiales bacterium
AAGGACAGAAAGACTGTCCTTGAAGAAGACGGCGTCAGACTGAACGTAAACGGTGTAAGTGATACTAAATTCTATTGGACGTCTTTCAGCGTCATGCGCGTTTTCGAGCACAATATAGTTTTTATTCCAAAAGATATTAACAAATTAAGCCTGTCGTTCCCGATACAGCATCTTGATAAGGTTAAGCAGTATATGAGCGAGCATAATGTTGATCTGGAGATATTCGAGTAATTTACGGGCCGGAAGAATCATCTTCCGGCTTTGTTATATAATTGGATAACTTTCGTCAGCAAGACGGAGTAAGGGAGATAAAGGGAATGAGAAAGAGCGTTTTATTGACGTGCAGCCTGGTGATGGCGGTGTTTGTTATGGCTGGCTGTTTTGCAAAGCTGCCAAAAGAAACACTTACGAAGATCGACGGGGAAATCACTTGCGAATTCCGCGTGGGACAAAATCCGAGATTTATCGGTTCTGCAGTTGAAACGGATGCTGTTTTCGATAAAGAGAAATTCATTAAGCTTTTCAATGAATACGCAAAGTATGATCCCAAACACCTGAAATATCACCTCAACGAATGCGATCTGAAGATCAATTCCGAAGAACAGCCTGAAGAATGGAACAGGATGTTCAACTCCGGGATAAACATAAAAGCTGTATATGGCGGCGAAAGCAGATCCGTTGACGTATACCTTTATGACTCAAAGCTGTATTTCTTTGTGCTGAGCATGGGCTCAAGAAGCAAGCCGGAGCAAATAGGTTACTACTATATAAAATTGTCAGATGATATGGCTGAGTATTGGCGTCCGATCATAGACAAGGTTGTTAAGGAGGCCAAAGAATCAAGCAGTACTCAGTTAACGCTTGATGCGGTCGTTGAGCTTTCAGCAAAGGGTGAAGAGCTGACATGGGAAGATTTCAAACATTATAGGGGAACGATCACATATGCCGGATCGTATGTTAAGAGTTATGACATCGATGAGAACTTTGAACTTGTAATCGCCGGTGAATCTGATGTCGGAAAACCGAAGTATATAAAGCTTGTGGCCAAAACTAGCGGCAACCGTATCGACATAAGGACAAATGATGTAAAAGCGTTTATTTCCGCGGAAACCGCAATTAAGCAGTGAAGATGTCAGAAAATGTCCCCCGCGAAGTTTTGTGTCAGCATGGTAATCTCTGATCAGAACATAAACAGGGGCTTTTCTATGAGTATCGCAAAAAAGATAACATCGGGATTGATCACGGCTATATTGCTGTTCGGACTTGTTTCATGCAAGGCTGAAACAGCTGCTACTTCTGCGGTGATAACTGAAACAACAGCAAAGCAGTTTGCTCCTGTAGAATTAACAGATGAATACTCCGGCCCAGTCCTGGGAGTTGATAAATGGCATATCGTTAAGGAAGACATCTCGTGGGGCGGCAAGAAATTAAATAACGTGTGGCTCATTGATGCAGCTACCGGAAAGAAGTTTGCGGGATACAGCGGACCCGTAGACGATATCAGTGCTTATCTGGCAGACCTTGACAGAGACGGACAGCCTGAACTTGTATGCAATGAGGCTTGGGGAACCGCACCTGATTTTACCAGTCATACGGCAATTTACAGATTGAATGGCGGCGTGACCGAGATCGCATTTCCATGTTACGGTGACCTTAAAAAGAATTCTTCTACTGAGAACTATCCAACTGTAGCAAAAAAACTTGGCATAGATATCAATGAGGAAAATTACAGGAGTTATAGCGACAAGTATGATCCTGTTACCAATACGATCCGTCTGATCAATGTGGACGGGACTGAACATGAAATTCCGTTCGATTGCCTGGAATTTGAGAGGTATCTTGGCCCGGAGTCTGATAATGGCAACGGAACTGATCTGCTTCCGTCAGATGATATTGATATCAGGTATAAAGCAGCAGAACCCGAAGTGTCGGATGTGTCCGGCGGGGAGAAATCAATTGTTTTCTTCAGAGACGGAATGAAGATTGAAGGCAAACTCTACCTTCCTAAAGGAGAGGGACCTTTCCCGGCAATAGTACTCTCATGCGGACTGATGCAGCCGTATACTGATTACGTTACTGATGCCAAGACGTTTGCCGATAACGGGTATGCAGCAGTTGTCTTTTCTTTTATTGGTTATTCTGATCCAAACGCTCCTGAGCCTTCGGACAACGGCAAAGTGTTTATATCTGAAACAGCAGATCTGTATGCCGTATTGGATTCTCTTAAATATCTTCCCAAAGTCGACAGTGCAAATGTCTATCTTTGGGGACACAGCTTTGGCGGCTTGGTATCAGCTTTCGCAGGTTGTGACAGAGCATCTTTGATAAAAGGCCTGATCCTTGTAGAACCGACTATAACAGCAGGGGAGAAGCTCGCGGTTACGTATGAAGACGGAACCAGTAAGTTTCTTCGAATATATGGTCTTCTTAAAGAATGTAAACTTAATACCGTCATTTATGTGGGTACGCATGACGGCTACGGAGATAAACCCGGATCGTTTGATAAAGTACTGAGCTGCCTTCCTTCGTCAAAACTGGTAACGATAGACGGAGCCGATCATTTCTTCAAAGATGAGTACGGAGTGAAGATGGTTAAAGATGCATGCAAACAGATCGCATCCTGGAACTGATGATGAATTCAAAACAAAAAACGCCCGGTGCTGTTATCAGCATCGGGCGGTATGGTGGATGCTACAGGACTCGAACCTGTGACCCCCTGCACGTCAAGCAGGTACTCTAGCCAGCTGAGCTAAGCATCCTTGCTCAAGGCTATTGAAGTATACATTGTTTTTCTTTTGTTGGCAAGGATAAATTGCAGAGCCTTAAATATCAGTAATTTATTGCTTTGACAATTTTACTCTGCTAAACTTTTCTGTGATTTTAATATAGAGGGGGATCTTTACCATGTCTGCATCAACTATTTGCATACTGGTTACGATCGTGCTGTATCTCATCATGATGGTTTCCATCGGAGCTTATTTCAGCAGGATCAACAAGAACACTGATGACTTCTATCTCGGCGGAAGACGTCTTGGTCCGCTCGTCGCGGCTATGAGTGCGGAAGCATCAGACATGAGCTCGTGGCTTCTCCTGGGTCTTCCGGGACTTGCTCTTGCAACAGGCCTTGCAGAGGCTTCCTGGACAGCGATCGGCCTTGCTGTCGGAACATACCTCAACTGGCTATTCGTTGCCAAGAGGCTCCGCGTTTACACTCAGAAGATCGATGCCGTTACCATCCCTGACTTCTTCTCAAAGAGATTCGGCGATGACAAGCACATCCTTACAATGCTTTCAGCTCTCATCATCGTCATCTTCTTCGTTCCTTACACAGCTTCAGGATTTGCAGCTTGCGGAAAGCTCTTCTCAACGATGTTCGGAATGGACTACGTTCAGACGATGCTCATCTCTGCAGCAGTTATCGTTATCTACTGCACACTCGGAGGCTTCCTTGCTGCTTCAACGACCGACTTCATCCAGAGCATCATCATGACGATCGCTCTCGTTGTGGTTCTCGGTTTCGCTGAAGGTGTCACGAACGGATTTGACAATGTTTTCGCTAACGTTCAGAACTTTGACGGTTACCTTGATATCTTCAAGGGATGCAATGTTGAGACAGGCGCAGTAGGAAGCTACGGAGCACTGCCCATCGCTTCCACCGTTGCATGGGGCTTAGGCTACTTCGGCATGCCTCACATCCTTCTGAGATTCATGGCCATCGATGACAAGAAGAAGATCAAGCTCTCAAGAAGAGTTGCTTCTGTCTGGGTCGTTATCTCAATGGGTGTTGCAATCCTCATCGGTGTCGCAGGCTACTCTCTCATGAAGAACGGTGTTGTTCCTCATTATGCTGACAACTCTGCTGCTGAGGCTGTTGTTATCGACATCGCTAAGGTCATCGCTTCACACGGATACATTCCCGCTGTAGTCGGCGGTATCATCCTCGCAGGCATCCTCGCTTCCACGATGTCCACATCCGACTCACAGCTTCTCTGCGCTGCTTCCGCAGTTTCTCAGAACATCCTTTCCGAGACATTCCACGTCAAGCTTTCCGAAAAGGCTTCCATGTGGGTCGCAAGGATCGCGGTTATCGTGATTTCCGGTGTTGCCGTTATCTTCGCACTCAATCCTGATTCTTCCGTATTCAGGATCGTTTCATTCGCATGGGGCGGATTCGGTGCGACATTCGGACCTGCAGTACTCCTCGCACTCTTCTGGAAGAGGGCAAACAAGTGGGGTATCTTCTCCGGTATGCTCGGCGGCGCTGCAATGATCTTCATCTGGAAGTTCATCATCCGCGTACAGTTCGCAGATACATGGCTCAACATCTATGAGCTCCTGCCTGCATTCATCTTCAACTTTGTTCTCGCTATCATCATCTCGCTCGCAACCAAGGCTCCTTCAAAGGAAGTCACGGATGCTTTCGAGCAGGTCAAGGCTGAGGAAAAGGCTTGATTCAGGCTTATACAACTGAATGTTATAAGGGGCTGCGGTGAATTGTCGCGGCCCCTTTTATCTAGTATAATTGATATATCTATTTTATAAGGGAGGTAGATTAATATGAGTATGTTTTGTCCACAGTGCGGAACAGAGTGCGCAGACGGTTCAAACTTCTGCATGAAGTGCGGTTTTAACTTCTCTGCGGGTTCGGTTGCAGCTGCTACGGTTCCTGCGGGTCAGCCGGGACCGGTTATCGGAGGTCCGCCGCCGATAATCGACGGAAGGCCCTGGATCCAGAACAGCGGAGTCGTAAATCCTTATCCTGTTCCGGGCTACGATCAGTATAACCCGAAGTTCCACTGCAGATGTGAATACTGTTATTACGAGTTCGACTACCATACATACGATCTCGGACACCGTGCGTGGTATCCGCACGGCTTCGTTTATTGCCCTCGTTGCAAGAAGCCTATCCGCCACCGCCTTGAGTATGAGGTAATCAAGAACCCCGTTTATGCACAGCAGTACGCTCAGCCTGCGCCTTACGCGGCACCTGCAGCACCTGTAGCTCCTGCACCTGCACCCGCTCCCGTTGCGGCAGCACCCGTTGCACCTGCTCCGGCTCCCGCACCTGCACCCGTAGCGGCAGCACCTGTCGCAGCGGCACCAGCAGCTCCTGCTGATCCGGCTCCCGCGGCACCTGCCCAGGAGTGATAACTTTCAAAAAACCGAAACAAAGCCGCCGGTCTTCAAAGCCGGCGGTTTTTGTGTTACCTTTTATGCGTTATGGCTATAGACAGAAGTAAGACAGATCTCATTAAAGCTAAATACGAGGAGCTCACCGGTACGATGAGCGATCCTTCTGTTGCCGCCAATCACGAAGAATACATGAAGTATTCCAAGGAACTGGGTGCCATAGAGCCCCAGTACCGCGCAATCCTTGCTTATGAGGCATGCGAAAAGGAGATCGAAGACCTTCTGGCTGTTCTCGAAGGGGAGGCAGGCGCTGATGAAGAGATGCGCGAATTCGCAAATGCCGAGCTTTCCGAGAACAAGGAAAAGATAGTAACTCTCGAAAAGGAACTCATGCTCCTCATGGCTCCGGGTGACCCCAGGGACAACAGGTCCGTCATCATGGAGATCAGGGGCGGTGCAGGCGGCGAGGAATCTGCGCTTTTCGCGGGTGACCTTTTTAAGATGTACAGGGGATATGCCGCTTTAAAGGGATACGAAGTCAGCATAGTAGATGCCAGCCCGACGGAGCTCGGAGGATATAAGGAAATAATATTCTCTGTGGAGGGGAACAGGGCATACAGCCGCCTTAAGTTTGAGAGCGGAGTACACAGAGTTCAGCGAGTGCCCGTTACTGAATCCGGCGGACGCATACATACCTCAACTGCAACCGTCGCAGTGCTTCCCGAGGCTGATCCCACTGATGTCGTTATAAATCCCAAGGACTTAAGGATTGACCTTTTCAGGTCGTCAGGCGCGGGCGGACAGCACATCAACAAGACGACTTCCGCGATAAGGATCACGCACATTCCGACAGGCATCGTCGTAACGTGCCAGGATGAGCGAAGCCAGTTCCAGAACAAGGCAAAGGCAATGGCGGTTCTTCAGAGCCGTCTCTGGGCGATGGCAAGGGAATCCGACAGCAACGCAGAGAATGATGCCAGACGTTCACAGGTCGGAACCGGTGACAGATCAGAAAGAATAAGAACATATAATTATCATCAGGGACGTGTCACGGATCACCGGATAGGACTTACGCTCTACAGGCTGAATGACATCCTTTCGGGTGACCTTGACGAGATAGTGGATGCATTGACACTGGCTCAGGCGGCAGACGATGCGGTAAAGACAGGTGAGGAATAATGGAACGCGAAAAGATCTATAACGAAACAAAGCTTGTTTCAGGCAGTGATAAGAACGGAATAAAGGACTGCGCACAACATCTCGCATCAGGCGAGGTCGTTGCATTCCCCACGGAGACAGTTTACGGTCTGGGCGCAAACGCTTTTGACGCAGAGGCTGTAGGCAGGATCTTTGCTGCAAAGGGACGTCCTTCAGACAATCCGCTCATCTGCCATGTCGGCGATAAGGCACTCATTAAGGATATTGTCTCAGAGATCACTCCGCTTGCGCAAAAGCTCATCGATGCTTTCATGCCGGGTCCCATCACGGTCATAATGAAGAAGGCTGATGCCATTCCGTCTGCTGTTACGGCAGGACTCGGAACGGTAGGTGTCAGGATGCCTTCGGACCCCGTGGCGAATGAATTCCTCAAGGCATGCAAAGTGCCTGTTGCCGCGCCTTCCGCAAACCTTTCCGGAACGCCTTCACCCACGAACGCAAGATCGGTCATGGAAGACATGGAAGGATATATCTATGCGGTAATCGACGGCGGAGATTCTGTCTTCGGTATCGAGTCCACAGTCGTTGATGCGACAGGCGAAAAGCCCGTCATTTTAAGACCGGGCGCGGTCACAAAGGCTGACATCGAGGCATGCGCAAAGGGCGATGCCGCATATGCAGGCACACTGGAAGCAGGCCAGACTCCTAAGGCTCCGGGCATGAAGTACCGCCACTACGCTCCTTTTGCGAACGTTGAGGTCATGGAAATGCCCAAGAACGCGAAGCTCATAGGCGATGAGGCTGACGACGCAGCTCCTTCGGAGGTTAAAAAACCTGATTTTTCAGAGATGAGCGAAGACGACAGGCAGGCACTGGTCGATATCGCATCACCTTTCATCCACAGGGAAAAAGAACTCCTCAAGGCCAATCCGTTTGCGCGTGTAGGCGTTTTCGCAGGCGTTGAGGTCAAGGCTTTATATGAAAAGCTCGGCGACAAGATCCTTCTTGCCCATACCGAGTTCTATGAATACGGAAATGCTCTTGACGTAAGGGCTGCTGCTCATTCGCTCTTTGAAGGTCTGCGTCATTTGGACAGCCAGGAGGTAGACGTGATCCTGGCGCAGGGCCTCACCGGAGGCGGAATGGCTACTGCTTACATGAACAGGCTCGGCAAAGCGGCAGGGAAGAAGGGCGAACTCCTTCCTGACATGCCCAAGCCCGAACGTCCTGCAAGAGCTGAGCTTCCGCTCGAGGCTTTCAAGGATACGTTTACGGTGCAGATACTTTTCGCTGACGATGACAACACCTGCCTGTCACAGGCATGCGAAGCTATTATGACGGGGCTCATCGAAAAGAATTCGCCCTACGACATGCTTGTTTCCCGTGACATCGGCTGCGAGATCTACTGCGAATCCGCAGGAATCACGGCATCTGACGGCGCTTCATGCGATCCGGGCATGGTAAAGGCTGTCTCGGAAGTTATCGGCAGGAACATCTCTCACTGCCGTTCAACCAGGATCGATCCAGCACTCTACGACAGCTCGGACCTCATAATCACGGTACGTGACGAGCATGCTTTCGAGATAATCAGGGCTTTCCCTCAGATCAAGGACAAGGTCTACTCGCTTTCTTCGTTTGCCGCTTCATGCGGACTTGTCTTCAAAGATGCGGGCGGAAGGACCGTTTCCATATCAATTCCCGATCCCAGGGGAGAGAACGAGGCGACCTACATGCATACGGTCAAGGCCCTTAAGGCATGGCTTGAAATGTTATTCCCTTATCTCATAAAATCTCTGGGTGCTGAAAGAGCCTGATTTAAAGGCTTTCATCAGTCTCACCAGTCTCACCAGTCCCAACTTTTCACGGAAAGTCTCATTTTAGGGCCTGTTTTTGAAAATGTCCTCAAATCACGGTGTTATTTTGCCGGCGGGCAGTATAGAATAACTCATGTTAGGTTTTAGGACATGACGCGGACAAATGAGTGGCTCGGCAGATTTCGCTTGACGAATAATTGCCTGCTGTGATATTCTTCTCAATGCTGCAAAAATATTAGCAGCAATCCTTGTCCGGTTTAACCGGACCGAATAGTCCAGAAGGAGGTGAATGATATGGCAAACAATTATCGTTTGATCACAGTCCTCAACACATCTATAGGTGATGAGGCACTTGCTTCTCTTACTGACTCCGTCAAGGCTAAGCTCGAATCAGGCGCAACGATCAAGTCTTTCGACATCGTTGGCACCAAGGAGCTCGCTTATGAGATCGAAGGCCAGAAGAGCGGCAGCTATGTTCAGGCGTATTTTTCTGCCGAGAGCGATTTCCCCAGGGAACTTGAGCGTGTTCTCAAGATCACAGACGGCGTACTTCGTTTTCTCATTGTCAGCGTCGGTGAGTAATCACTGCGCAGCAGAGAAAGGCAAGAAAGATGAACAAAGTAGAGTTGGTAGGAAGACTTACCAAAGATCCCGAAGTAAAGCTTACTTCAAACCAGACCCAGTTCTGTAACTTCACAGTGGCAGTAGACCGCCGCTTCAAGGATGCAAACGGCCAGAGACAGGCAGATTTCATCAGCTGTGTCGCATGGAGACAGACAGCATCCTTCATCCAGAAGTATTTCCGCAAGGGAAGCAGGATCGGACTGGTAGGCAGCATCCAGACCCGCAATTACGAGGATCAGAACGGCCAGAAGCGTTATATCACCGAAGTCGTGGTAGACGAGGCAGAGTTCGTTGAATCCGGTAATGGCCAGGGAGCAGAACAGGCATATCACGAAGCACCTGCAGGCAGACCTGCACCGGCTCCGTCATTTGCACCTCCGCCGGCCGGTTCCGCGGCATCCGATGCGCCTCTCGCACCCAGGACTCCCATCGAACCGAGCGGAGATCCCGGATTCGGGCCCGGTGATCAGGTAGATCTTCCGTTTGAGATTTAATTGTGAAGGAGATCACACAAAATGGCAGAAAACAGAGCACCTAAGGCCGGTGGAAAAGATTTTGCCGGCGGAATGAGGCAGAGACGTACACGCAGGAAGGTCTGCACGTTCTGCGCTAATAAGGTCGAGAGCATCGATTTCATGGATGATGTACTCCTCAAGAAGTACATCTCTGAGTCCGGCAAGATTCTCCCCAAGAGAATGACCGGCACATGCGCTATCCATCAGCGTGAGCTGACAACTGCAATCAAGCGTGCGCGCCAGATCGCGTTGCTTCCTTACACAGCGCAGTAATCGCGGCCTTTACGGCTTGAACGTATCGGACGCTACCTGCCGGCAGCATGACCGATACGGTTTCAACAAGATTTTTTAAGGACAATCGGGCATCTAACCGGCACATATTTGTCTAAATGACTTATAATATGTTCTGGTGATGCCCGATTCCTTTTTTATCGGGAATAAACAATTCAGGAGAATACTTATGAAGGTTATACTTCTTTCAGACGTTAAGAATCTCGGCAAGGCCGGTGACGTGGTCAATGCCAGCGACGGATATGCAAGGAACTTCCTTTTCAAGCAGGGTCTTGCCAAGGAGATGACTGCCGCCGGACTCAATGAGGTCAAGGTACAGGCAGGCGCCAAGGCTGAGCACGAGAGACGTGCCCTCGCAGAAGCCCAGGAGACCAAGAAGACCATCGAAGGTAAGACTTTCGAGGTTACGGCAAGGGGCGGCGCAGACGGCAGGCTCTACGGTGCTGTCACTGCAGCTGACATCTCTGACACTCTCAAGGCCGCAGGCTTCGAGATCGAGAAAAAGAAGATCGTGATCAACAATCCCATCAAGAACACGGGCATCTTTTCCGTGCGTGTTAAGCTTCACCCCAAGGTCTCAGCTGACATCAACGTTGAAGTCGTAACCGAGAAGAGCTGATAAAGATGAACGAAGATCCCGGATACATGGATAACCTTATAGATTCGGCTGCTCCCGAGAGGGACGATTCCGTCGAGATCGAGATGGCGCTCCTGTCCCTGTGCATGCGCAAGGACAAGGCCATGATCGAGGCTGTCGAGAACAATCTCGTTAAGGAGGACTTTTCAGACCCCCGCAACGTGCTCATCTTCGGCACGATCGTCGACATGTTCCTCAGCAACTCGAGCATCGACCGTTTCACGGTTACCAATGAGCTCGAGCGTAAGGGTGAGCTGGAGAGGGCAGGCGGCCTGCGCTACATCTATAAGATCGGTGAGACCACGGCGGTCTCATCCAGCATCCAGGGATACATTTCCGCGATTCGGGAGAAGAGCGATAAGACAAAGCTCTTAAGGGAGATAGACAAGGTCAGGGGCCTTGCCGTAAGCGGCGAGAAGAAGACTTCCGAGGTCGTTGACTACGCCATCACATCCATCTCCGCACTCAAGAGCACCGGTGAGACGAAGGGATTCGAGTCCCTTGCCTCCGTACTCAAGACCACCATGATCGAGATGGGCGAGGAGCTCAAGCCAGGCAATGACGGCAAGCTCGTAAAGCTCGGATTCCCCAAGCTCGATCAGATGCTCGCGGGCGGACTCAAGCAGGGTTCGCTGAACATTCTGGCTGCGCGTCCTGCCATGGGCAAGACCGCGCTTGCCATCAACATGGCGGCAAATGTTGCTGCCAACAACAAGCCTGTAGCGATCTTCTCTTTGGAAATGTCCAAGCAGGAAGTAGCAAAGAGATTCATGTCGGCAAGCATGAACAGGCCGCTGACACAGATCTTATATCAGCGCAAGATGACTCCCGAGGACAAGCGGGAGATCAACAATGCGGTCGTAAAGCTTTCGGACTTCCCGGTTTATATCGATGACACTTCAGACATTAACCCGGTCACGATGAAGTCCAAGCTCACGGAGCTCAGGTCCAGACCTGAATCCTCGCCCGCGCTTGTCGTAGTTGACTACCTTCAGCTCATGAGCCTTCCGGGAAGCAACAAGTCCCGTAACGAGGAAGTCACAACCATTTCAAGACAGTTAAAGCTCCTCGCAAAGGAGTTCGGAATACCGATAATCGCGCTCTCACAGCTCTCCAGAGGCGCTGCAAAGAGAGACGACCATACGCCTCAGCTCTCAGACCTGAGAGACTCAGGCGCCATCGAGCAGGATGCCGATACGGTAATGTTCATCGACCGTCCTGATTACTATAAGACGAGCGATGACACCGCTCCCAAGAACGGCGACGGATCTGAAGCGCCCAAGGATGACATCGACAATGACAATGTCGTAAAGGACGCTTATATCTATTTGTCCAAGAACCGTCAGGGCAGGACCGGCAGGGTAAAGGTCTGCTGGATTGCCAGAAAGACTCTCTTCTACGAGTATGACAAGGACAGAAGAGATGACGATGACGGCGGCAGTGCTTACACGAGAACTCAGGATTCCGACAGCGCTGCTTCCAACTATGTTTTCGAAGATGAAGCACCTTACAGTGCGCCCGAGAATATTGAAGAACCACCGGTAGATCCGGGTGACGACGAGCTTTTCGCAAACCCGAACAACGATTTTGACAGCGATTTTCTGCAGTAAATGAAGAACCAGGGAAACAGTCTGAGACACGAGCTAGCCCAGAGAGTTGGGGCTTACTGCCGTGAAAAAGGACTGCTTGACTGCGACGCCATTATCACGGGTTGCTCTGGCGGGCCGGATTCCGTTGCGCTTTTGCTGCTCCTTTCGGACCTGATAAAAGAGTGCGGAAAACCCGTAAAGCTTTACGCGATACACATCAACCACAACTTAAGGCCCGGCGACTGTGACAGGGATCAGGCGCTGACGGCCAAATTCTGCGTTTCCGTAAACGTTCCGCTCAAGATCGAGCATTTTGATGTGGAAAGATATGCAGAAGAGACCAGAATGAGTGTTGAGACTGCGGGCAGGATGCTCAGATATGAGGCGTTTGACACATATGCCGACGAACTGCGTGAGAATAAAGGCTACAAAGAGATCAGGATCGCGGTCGCACACCACAAGAATGACCTTGCCGAGACCATGATGATGAACCTTTTCCGCGGTGCAGGCCTCGAAGGACTCGTTGCTCCCAAGGCAAGGACCGGAAACATAATCAGGCCGCTGCTCTGCTGCTGCAAGAGCGAGCTTGAGGAGATGCTCAGGCAGGAAAACATCAAATATGCGGTCGACATGACGAACCTGGAGCCTGAAGGCACCAGAAACGTATGGCGCAATGTTCTTTTCCCGGAAGTTGAGAAGAGGACCGGGGTAAATGCATCCGGCTCGCTTAACAGGACATATTCGCTCATGGAAGAGGACCTTGAGTACCTTTCGGCAGAGGCAGACAAGGCATATGAAAGCTGCCTCGTGATGCTCGGCAGATATGAGTCGCATCAGATCAGGGCACTCGACTGTAAGAAGGCCGGGGAACTTGCTCCCGCAATGAGTTCAAGGGTCATAAGGAAGCTCTGGCAGGAAAATTTCGGCAACCTCACGGATTTCGAGACAGCGAACCTTAAGCACTGCAGCAATCTCATCGCAAGAAAGCAGGTTAACGGAGAAGTGCTGCTGCCGATGCCTTTTTCGCGCAAGGCATACAGATACGGAGACTTTTTCTGCTTCACAACGGAGGCGGACGGAAGTGACTGCGCAAGGGCCATTGCATCAGACAAGGGACTTGTTGCCGCAACAGGACCGGTATCCGTAAACATCCGGGTTCCGGAGTCTTACGGAGAAGAAGGCGCGATTGCCGTAAAAATCCCTAACACGGACCGCTATATTAATATATATTTATTTGAGAATAAGGGTGATTTAGAGTATAATAACTTTTCGTGGTTTTGTCCGATCGAATCGGCGCAGGACGGCAAACTCGTACTGCTCAATTCATTGGCGGATCCGAAGTCCCGTGTTTTCGGAAAGGCCGGCGCGTCCGGTTCAAAGAAGGTCACGAGGCTCTTTACGGACTTAAAGGTTCCGGAAAGCGCCAGGGACAATGTCCTTTTCGCTGCAAGAAGCGGTGAGGACAAGATCCTGTGGATCCCGGGCATCGGACACGCAGAGGGTTTTACGAGTCCTCTGAGCCGCGAAAGATACATGCAGTCTTCAGGAACAAAGGCTGCGGGAATACTTAAGATTACTTTGGAGAGGCGTCAAGATGGCAATTGACACATCGAGGGTTCTGGTAACACACGAGCAGATCGAAGAGATGCTCAGCAGGCTTGCTGATCAGCTCAATCACGACTATGAGGGCAGTCACCTTGTTGTCGTAGGCATTCTTACGGGTGCTTTCATATTCACTTCTGACCTCGTAAGACGTCTTAAGATGCCCGTTACCGTGGACTTCATGCAGGTCTCGAGCTATGTCGGAGAAGTCTCATCAGGTGTCCTCAAGATCAAGAAGGATCTGAGTTACGATATAGAAGGCAAGGATGTCCTTATTGTTGAAGACATCGTCGATACGGGCAGAACTCTCGCGCTCCTTATGGAGCAGCTCAAAAAGAGAAATCCTGCCTCTTTGAAAGTTTGTACGGCTTTTGACAAGCCTGCACGCAGAGAAAACAGCTTCGTGCCCGATTACAACGGGCTTACGGTTCCGGACGAGTTCATCGTAGGCTACGGCCTCGATCTCGACGGCGAATACAGGAATTTTGACGACATTAGGATCGTTAGAAAGGTTTAGGTTAAGAATGTCTGACAAAGGTGAAGGAAACAGAGGACCGCGTTTCGGAGGACTGTTTTTCTATCTGATAATGCTTGTGATACTGGTCGTTTTCTCAACGATCGTATTCGGCGGCAATTACGGCAAGAAGGAACAGGCTAAGCTCTCCGACGTGCTCAGTTACATCGACAACAAGAGCAACGAGGTCGAGCTGGTAGAAGTTAAGGGTACGGTAGTTACCGTAAGATACAAGAATGAACAGGGACAGCCTGCGGAGATCTCCCAGTCGATCCCTTACGAATACGTTGATGACCTCATCGCTAAGCTCCAGGACGCCAAGGCCAACGGCAAGATCAAGGATTACAACTACACAGAGCCTTTTGACTGGTCGATAATCCTCAACATCGGAAGCCTCGTGATGGCTGCGATCATCATCATCGTGCTCTTCATAAACATCAGCAGACAGAGCAGGGAAGGCAGCAGCGTCTTCAGCTTCGGCAACAACCGTGCGAGAGTCTCTGACCCCAACAAGATCAAGGTCAAGTTCTCTGATGTTGCAGGTTCCGTAGAAGAGAAGGAGGAGCTCTCCGAGATCGTAGATTTCCTCAAGAGCCCCAAGAAATACCAGCAGCTCGGCGCGAAGATCCCCAAGGGCGTTCTTCTCTATGGTGCTCCTGGTACAGGTAAGACGCTCCTTGCACGTGCAGTTGCAGGCGAGGCAGGCGTTAAGTTCTTCTACATCTCAGGTTCAGACTTCGTTGAAATGCTCGTAGGTGTAGGTGCTTCACGTGTCAGATCACTTTTCGCTGACGCTAAGAGAGAAGCTCCTTCCGTAGTCTTCATCGACGAGATCGATGCCGTCGGCCGTAAGAGAGGCGCAGGCCTCGGAGGCGGTCAGGACGAGCGTGAGCAGACACTCAACCAGATCCTCGTCGAGATGGACGGTTTCGATGTTAACTCCAACATCATCGTAATGGCAGCAACAAACCGTGTCGATGTTCTCGACCCGGCACTTCTCCGTCCGGGAAGATTTGACCGCCGCATCATGGTAAACATGCCTGACGCAGACGAGCGTGAAGCGATCCTCAAGATCCACGCAAAGAACAAGCCTCTCGCAAAGGACGTAAGCCTCAGGGAAGTTGCCCTTTCAACAGTAGGCTTTACTGGTGCAGACCTTGAGAACCTCCTCAATGAGGCAGCTCTCATGACAGCACGTCACAATAAGAAAGAGATCACCATGCTCGAGGTTACGGACGCAATGTTCCGTGTCCAGATGGGCCCCCAGAAGAATTCCAAGAAGCTCAGCGACAAGGTCAAGAAGCTCACTTCTTACCACGAAGCAGGTCACGCAGTTGTTCTCAGAGCTACTTCAGAATTCGAGAAGGTCGACAGAGTCACCATCATCCCGGCAGGTCAGGCAGGCGGATATACCGCTTACAAGCCGATCGAGGATACCGATTACTATACTGAAAAGATGCTCCTTGATACGATCAAGATGAGCCTCGGTGGCCGTGCTGCCGAAGAGATCTTCCTCGGCGAGGTATCCACAGGCGCTGCTTCTGACTTGAGACACTGCAATGACATCGCAAAGAACATGATCAAGCGTTACGGTCTTTCCAAGAAGTTCCGCAACATGGTTTTCGGCGACGAGAACGAGGAAGTCTTCCTCGGCTACTCAATGGGCCAGGTCCAGAGCTATTCCGAGCAGACCGCTGCAGCTATCGATGCTGAGATCAAGGCCATCATCGACGACTGCTACGCTGAGACCAAGCGTATCCTGATCGAGAAGCAGGCAATAGTTGAAGGCCTCGCACAGAGGCTCATTACCAAGCTCACGGTCGAAGGACCTGATTTCGAGAAGATCTATGTCAATAACGGCGACCTCGCAAAGGTTTACCCGAAGGAATATGCTACGGCTGTTGAACCAACCTTAACAGATGAGTCTTCACTTGCCGTTGAGTCTTCAGTAGAAGCTGCTCCTGCCGCTCAGGAGCCTCAGGCAGAGCCCGCAAAGGCTGAAGAGACACCTTCATGGCCTGCAGAAGCCGCAAACCTGGATCACGATTCACAGAATGATCCCGGTCCGACGGACTGACAGAGACTAAATTCCCACTGATGACAAAGGCCGCAGTAATGCGGCCTTTTCCTTTATTTCATTGACAGTGTAACAATGTTACACAATGATTCGAGGGATTATCCGGTCGTAGGTTCTTGCTAACCGAGCTTAATGCTTCAAGGTGAAAACTGAGTTCGCACAAATGGCGTTTTCTGTTCTTAAAATGTTTAATTAATTAACAGAATAGTAATTTGACACACTAATTTCACAATTCTAAAATATTGATAAGAATTAAAAGTATTTTAGGCTTTTGTTTTTGGCTTTTTTAGGAGATTACGGTAAGTGGCAGCAAGAAGGAATCACAACCGATTCACTATCCGTAAAAACGACAGGGGTATTACGCTTGTCGAGATGATCGTTGTGCTTGTTATCATGGCGATACTGGCTGCTTCGGGAATCTTTACCGGTGTCGGATATGTAAAGAGAGCCAGATTCAACCAGAATGAAGCCAATGCTGAGATCATATACAATGCAATTCAGACAGCTCTTCAGCAAAAACAGAGATCTGGAACCATTGAAGATTGGACCAGTTCTCTCATAAGTAAAGGCACTGATATTGATACGTCTGCCAATAAGTCCGCATTTGACGGTTTTCCGACCAGCTCCAGCAATCCGAATGATTCAGTACATTTGCGATATGTACTGACATTTAGTTCGGGCAGTTCAAGTGAAGCAGGTACGATCTTAAAAGATCTGATCCAGCCGTATTTCTATGATAAATCGATCTTCAAGGGAACGATTACTGCTGAATTTCTCGCAGAGAAAACCCTGGATGCATATAAGAATACTCACTACTTCGCAAAATGCGTTTCTGTATTTGCTGACTCCCAGTCAAAGGATGGCTGGGGAACAGCCGATGTTCCCAACAAAGACTACAATGCCAGGAGAAATACAACCCTTATCGGTTATTTCGAGGGACATGAAGGTCAAAACCTTGATACGGTTTATCTTCCTCAGGCACAGCTTGTTCTTAGAAGATTCAAGGCTGAAGAAGTAATTGTGACTGTTACTCCGACTCCTGATCCTTCTGCTGGTTCAGGATCGGGTGAGGGTACAGGTGAAGGAACAGGCACAGGTACAGGTTCTGGTGAAGGTTCTGGTACAGGAACAGGTGAGGGGACAGGTGAAGAACCTGAACCTGTTGAGGAAAGATATTATTGGCTTTCGTGGTCTGCGACTATCGATAAGGCGAATATCATTGGTGTTGACAAAAATAAAGTTTATTACAAACTCGAACTGCTTAAAGGCAGTAGTGTTTCAAAAGTTCTTATTCTGAATGAAAGCTTTATGCATAAAGGCAATGATGTCGGTGATAAAGATTATTCAAAGGATTACACTGCACTCAAAGATAAGAATGATGGCGATGACTTAGAAGGACATAAAGTTTCTGTGGATACCTATCCCGTAGAATACGAGGGCTTTTCTGAAGATATTACCATCAAGAGCATAACCATAGATGCACAGATCTTTATGCCGGATAGCAATGTGGATTATGATTCTGCTGACGCACATACCATTAAGAACAATTTGCATGACATAAAGCTGAAACTCTCTTACGTAATGAATGAATACAACAGTGATCACTCAGCCAAAGATCCGTACTATACATTCTCTTTGGATATAACGGATTTGCTGGCGCAGGATGCGGAAATTGACGGGGCAAGGATGACAGTCTATCCGAACGATTTCACAAACGGCACCATGGAGGCGCTCATAAATAAGAATGCACTTATACCTTATAAGAAGGGATTAAGTGTAACTATCGAAAAGGAGGAAGAAGAGACTCAGTCTCAGGCAGAACCGTAATTTGCGGCAAGGAAACAAATAACATATATTTATGATAATATAAAAACATGCTTAATTAGCATCTGTTAACAGGCATTAATGTTTTGGAGGATGTTTTGGCTAACGCTTCGGACAACAACATAGAGGGGAGAGAGGGCACCATATTCTATAGGCGTCGAATCGGTGATTGGATCCGTCGCTATATCATTGAATTGGTGTTTATCTTTCTCGTAGTCGGTTTTGTCATTACGACCACGGTCATTACTGCCGGAGCCAGAAAGGCTTTCCGAGAGGCAAAGGATGTAAGGATGGCATTGAAGTTTGTCGGAACCCAGTATTACGGTATGAATTCCTCCATTTACGATCCGTCAAAGATCAACGGAATGACTGACGGTGCTGCTGATGATGTGGCGGTTGTTTCAACACGTAAAGGCGAGGTAATCCTCTATGCCTGGGATGAAAAGGAGAATATGCCCTTAAAGTTTGAATACAGGAAGGGCTTATATACAGTTACCTACATCTCTGATAATTTCGAAGGCAAGGTCAGCGAAGACAGCAATTCGAATCAGATGATGGGGCACTGGGACGTAACGTATTCGCTCAAAATACTGAATTACGATTCTGAATAATATAGAGAGAGGAAGAGAAGTATGCCGGAATATAAATATCGGGCACAGGACCAGAACGGCAAGATAATCAAGGGACGTACTGATGCGCCTGATACTTCTGCGCTCCATAAGCGTTTTCATGATGAAGGCCTTACATTGATAGATGCAACCCCTGTTGTCAGGCGTGTTGCGTTAAAACCGTTGAAAAAAGGTCAGATCGCGGATTTTGCAAGACAGCTCGGTACTCTCACCAAAGCGGGTGTCAGCCTTGTCAAAACGCTTGAGATCATTGCTCACGATGAGTCTATTGATTCATATGAAAGAGATCTTTATCTGAAGATCCGTGACAGGATCGTTCAGGGTATTCCTCTTTCCACTGCAATGGAAGAATTGGATCCGGCTTTTCCTCCGCTCTTCATTTACATGATGAAGGCCACTGAACAGACCGGTAATATCGATGATACCGCACTGCGTCTGGCAAAGCATTATACCGAGGAAAATGAGCTTGAACAGCAGGTTAAGAGTTCTCTTACCTATCCTAAGATCTTAAGTGTACTGATAGTTGCAGTAGTCGCTGTTATTTTCGGCTATGTTCTGCCTCAGTTCGAGGAACTCTTCGAAGGTATGCCGTCGCTGCCTCTTCCTACGAGAATTCTTATGGCAATATCGAACTTCGTGGCAACGAAATGGTACATCATCATAATCGTGGCTGCATTGGTAGTGATCTTCGGAAAGATCATTATCAGGATTCCTTCAGTTCACTATCAGATCGATAAGATCAAGACGATGGGCAAGTGGGGAAAACTTACCAAAGTCATCTATTCTGCTAGATTTGCAAGAACGCTCAGTTCTCTTTATGAGGGCGGTATCCCCATATATAACTGCGTTGAAGTTGCAAAGAGCACAATCGGAAACTCTTATGTTGAGGCTCAGTTTGATGATGTGCTCAAGAAGGTTTCCGGTGGCGGTTCGGTTTCTGAATCATTAAGAGATGTTAAGGGCTTTATTCAGAAGCTTCCGGCATCGATCAAGGTCGGTGAGGAGACGGGTCAGCTCGGACCTATGCTCGCGTCAGTAGCTGACGATCTGGATTTCTATTCCAGGCAGGCGCTCGTCAAACTTACATCATATATCGAGCCGGTTATGATCATCATCATGGCGGCTATCGTAGGTTTCGTTATCATCGCGGTAATCAAGCCTATCTATGACTCTTATTCGACGATAAGTGCAGGTGTATAAGAAAGGTAAGAAAGCATATGTCTGTAACGGTATTTTTATCTAATACGAACATTCAGATAGTTGTAGGCAGCGGCACCAAGGGCGGAGCCAAGGTTAAGCGCCTCGTATCTGTTAGTGTTCCGAACGGTGCGGTACTTAACGGCGTCGTAATGGATGAGACGGCTCTTGTCCTTGCAATCAAGGAGTGTTGGAAACTCAATAAACTTCCTAAGGGTGATGTAACTCTTATTCTCAACAGCCCTCAGCTGCGTGCCAACATCATTGACATGCCTCTCCTGCCGGATAAGAAGACTAATGACTTCGTTCAGCGAGAATCAAAAGATTCAAGATTTGAGCGGTCTGTTTCAGCATGGTATCTAGTTGAAAAGAATCCCAAAGCAAAGAAGCAGAAGGTAATTTCAGAGACTGCTGATGCAAAGTTCATCAATACTTATGTTGACATTTTCAACAGGGCAGGAGTAAGGCTACTTGACATCCACGATGGCGTAACTCTTGCAATCGGTTTGCTTAAGGGAGCAACACGTAATAAGACGGTTGTATACATGATCCTTGACGGAACATCTCTTGTTACGATCTTCTTCTCAAAGGGTCAGTATTTCTATCATTCGACAAAGAGAGTATTCAATCAGCCCGGATCAACGGAATTTGCAAAGGAAATCTTCGGCGCAATCTCTGAGATCAGGCAGTTTGCTTCCGTACAGAAACTGGACGATTCCATTGAAGAAATCCAATTTGCCGGTCTGGGTGATCAGCAGGTTGTGAGATTATCTGAAGATATCTCGGATTTTGACAGCAACATCAATCTGTCATCGGTTACCTGCCCGAGTTACGTTAAATCAAAGGAAAGCTTAAAGCAGTTTCCGTATTTCGTATATCCCATT
>JAFWQF010000122.1 GCA_017509205.1 Clostridiales bacterium
CCCGGGAAATGTCCTGCTTCACCGGGTGCATCGGGATGAGCGATAAGCCACTTGTTCTTTGCGGTAAGGAGCTTATCTTCGGAATCAGAATCGGCGAGGCAGTCGATGTGATCCTGCTCTAAATCGTAGTTTGTTCCTGCGGGAAGAACAACGCCTACCATGAACTTGGAACCTTCGATGCCGCAAGGTGCATAGTGAAGAGTTGTAGCATACAGTTCAACAGCTGTTCCCTTGCGGATGTGGAATGCCTCGATCTTGGATGTGTCATAGTGGAAATCATCTGTAACATCCTGAAGGCTGCCCAGGAGCAGGATGCAGTCTGTTGCACAGATGTTGATCTCGGAAGATCTGTGATACTCAACAGCGTTGAGAAGCTGGTTCTGGCCTGCGCAGTAACCTGTCTCAAGTGCGAGTTCTCCTCCGAAGAGTCTGCTTACGTCAACCTTTGCGGAAGCTTCCTCAAGTTCCTTAACGGAAGGCTTGTACTCAACACATCCGTCAGGGATTGCGATCTTCTCGAGTGCTTCGATAACGGGTGCGAAATCAATGTTGTTGACAACACGGCCGTACTTGCGGAAACGCTCGGAATGCTGTTCGAAAATTACCATAATCCTGCCTCCTTGCACATAGGATAAAGTTTGCTGAATCTCTGATACTTAGCCTCATACTTTGCAGTGAGCTCAGGATCCGGTGTCTCTGCAACATGAGTCGTAACGATTGCCTTGCATGCTTCCTCAACGTTCTTGTATTCACCGCATGCAACTGCTGCGAGGATGGCACCGCCAAGAGCCGGGCCTTCGTCGTTCTGTGTTCTTGTCAGCTCGATGCCGAGAACGTTTGCAACGATCTTTCTCCACAGAGGTGACTTCGCACCGCCGCCGCAGATGTTGGAGCTCTTGATGTCGAGGCCCATCTTCTTTGCGCACTCGAAAGAATCCCTGAGAGCAAAAGCAACGCCCTCGAGGACTGCCTGAGTCATTTCCTCACGCTTTGTGTCCATGGACATTCCGATGAACATTGCGCGGCACTCAGGGTTGTTGAGAGGAGATCTCTCACCCATGAGGTAAGGCAGGAAGAAAATGTTGTTCTCGCCGAGAGTGGTGATTCCGGTCTGCTCTGCTGCGAAATCCTTCGTGCCGATGATGTCTTCCATCCACCACTTGTTGCAGCTTGCAGCACTGAGCATGCAGCCCATGAGGTGATAACCGCCGTCTGCGTGGTCGAAAGCGTGCAGAGAGTTCTCGTCGTCGTTCTTGAAGTTGCTGGATGCGATGAAGATCGTTCCGCTCGTACCGAGGGAGATGTTGCATCCGCCGTTACCGACAGTGCCTGTTCCGACAGCAGCTGCAGCGTTGTCGCCTGCACCTGCAACGATAAGGCAGTCAGGATTGATGCCGAGCTGGGAAGCGATCTCAGGCTTGATCTTGCCGATGGCCTCATAGCTCTCATATACCTTAGGAAGCTGTGCTTCGGTGATGCCGAGGATCTCGAGCATCTCAGCAGACCACTTTCTGTTTGCGCAGTCGAAATAGAGCGTGCCGGAAGCATCAGAAACGTCTGTAGCGAAAACGCCGCTCAGACGGTATGCAAGATAGTCCTTGGGAAGGAGGATCTTGTCGATCTTTGCAAAGTTCTCGGGTTCGTTCTTCTTCATCCAGAGAACCTTAGGTGCCGTGAAACCTGCAAAGGAGATATTGCCTGTGTATGCGGAAAGCTTCTTCTTTCCGATGACGTTGTTAAGATACTGGGACTCTTCCTCAGACCTTCCGTCGTTCCAAAGGATGGCGCGTCTGATAACGTTGCCGTCCTTATCAAGGGGTGTGAGACCGTGCATCTGACCGCCGAAGGAGATGCCTCCGACTTCCTTGCCGTCAAAACCGTCGAGGAGCTTTGCAACTCCCTTCATGGTTCCGTTGAACCATTCCTCAGGGTCCTGCTCTGACCATCCGCTCTGCGGGAAATAGACGGGATACTCCTCCGTAACCGTACGAAGGATCTCACCGCCGCTCTTCATAAGGAGCAGCTTGACTGAGGAAGTGCCGAGATCAATACCGATAAACAGCATAAATACCTCCGATAAACATAAAATTACTCTTAACATCTTATAGGCAAACATCTCAAGTTTGTAATGCTAAAAATGGAGTAATCTTTGCAAGTATTTCGGCAAAATGGAAAAAACATACAATTGTTGCGAATTTTTGACACTTCTTTCCCGCGCATGCATTATCCTGTGCAAAGCGCCTGTTTTCACGCGTTCCGCAAACAACAAACAGTCCGGGGAAATACAGATTTCCCGGACTGCTGCTATTCAGATATTGCTATGAATCCCAGTGGTTATGAAACGTCTGTCAGACGGATGCTTCTCTGGAGATCCTTGATATATCCGTTCAGTTTTGACTTGTAGGAATTCGTGCACTTGCCGTGTAAGCTTACCACCATTCCGTTCGGGTAAACGGCTGTTACGGTCACCGCCGTGAACCTTTCAAAATCGTGAGTGTCAACCGTCCACTTAATGTCGTTATAAGTAACCGTCGTTGTCTTCGTGGATTTGCACGTGACGTTGTTGTTTTCAGAGAATTCCTTCTCAAAAGTGGCCTTGCTCTCATTCCTGACGGTTTCCTGGGATTTGACCGATGAAACCCTTGAATACAGGATCATGTTCTTGGACGTATCATTATTGTTATTGATGTATGAGACTATATCGTCTTTCGAGCCGAATTTAGATGAGAATGACGGTTCAAACATGAATATGAGTTTGACATCTCTGGACGTGCCTGTTTCAGGCTTTGAATTCAGGTTCACGGAGTAATCGTCGAGCCTCGAATCAACGTTACCCGTGGATTTGAAGGTGTTCATTGCCGTCTCGATCTCACTGCCCGCCTTGTCAGAACTGAACCATGAGCTGATGAAATAGCAGCCGGGCTTGGAAGTTGAAGTGTGGCTCGCAACAGCAAGAAGGATAAACTTTGCTCCGTTATACTCGCCGTCGATCCTGTAAGCAGACTTGCCGTTCGGCATGGTCACTCTGCCTGAGTTGGTCTCAACAACTTCCTTTCCAAGATAGTAGTCCATGAAGAACCTTTTATCTTCTTCAACATTACCGACGCCATAGACAGGCTTGTCCTTGAGCATCTCGGTGAAGTTAACGGAAAAGCCTCCGTTAGAACCGGTATAGAAACCCTTTTCGTTCTTAACATATCCGTCAGGTACCCAGATGGAAGCCTTGAGAGTTCCAAGCTGCGTCACGGTGCCGCCTTCTGTGTTGACGGTTCCGTTCGTTGTTGCAGCGGTAGTCTTTCTGGTGGTTTCTGTCTCTCTTGAAGAAGTTTCTCTTTCAGTTGTTTCGGTGGTGTCATCGGTTGTTTCCTTACTTCCGAAATGACCGCCGTTATATGTGGTCTCCTTGGTGGTATGCGTGGGCTTCACGTTGTTCGCGATGGAGATGGCCGTCGCGGTTCCGACAATGATCAGCACGAGTGCAACAGCACCAATGATGATGCCGATGACCGCACCTTTGCCCATTCCCTTCTTCTTGGGAGCCGCGGAAGGCTGTACGGGCCGGGCAGGCTGCGCAGCATAGTTCTGGCCAAAGGCCGATGCAGGCTGCGGAGCGGAATATACGGCGTTGGGAACAGCTGTCTGTGCAGGAGCAGTCGTCTGCACGGGAGCACTGACAGGCTGTGAATAGACCGGGGGCTGCTGGGGAACCTGGGCAACCGGAACAAGCGGAGGTGCTGCAGGCCTTGCCGGAGCAGAATATGAAACATTGCCCTTCAATGCGGACATGAACTGCTCTATGGTCTGGAAACGGCCTTCAGGATTAACAGCAAGTGCCTTCATGAGAGCCATCTCGGCATAAGGCGGAATGGTGATTCCCATCGATGAGGGAGTCTTGATCGAATCTGCGTGGATACGCTCGATCGACTCGGGAGGAAGGATACCGGTTATGCTGCGGTAGAAAGTGGCACCCATTGCGTAGACATCGGTCCAGGGACCCATGTTGCCGTGGTTGGAATACTGCTCTATCGGAGCGAGTCCGTGCTTTAAGATTACCGATACGCTCTTGTTGTCTGCATATGCAGAACGTGCGGCACCGAAATCGAGGAGCTTGGGTTCCCCGGTCGATGTTATCGAGATGTTGTCAGGGCTTATGTCTCTGTGGATGAGGCCCTGTTCATGCACTTTCGAAAGTGCCTCCATTATCGGCATGAGAATGTTGGAAGCAGCCGCAAACGAGACCCTTCCGCCGTTCTTGTCGAGATAATCCTTAAGGCTTTCTCCGTCAACATACTCCATGACGAAGTAAGCCGTGTTGTTCTCCTTGAAGAAATCCTGGACCGACACGACATGGGGTGTGTTATGGAACTTGGCAAGTGTCCTTGCCTCACTAAGGAACTTATCAAGGCCCTCGTCATAGGCCTGCTGCTGTGAAGAGCTCGTAACGGTAAGCGTGTACTTGTCATCAGCTCTCGTGGCAAATCCTGAAGGCATGTACTCCTTCACGGCTACCTTGTAATCGAGAGTAAGGTCATAACCAAGATAAGTTATTCCGAAGCCGCCGACTCCGAGCACTTTTCCTATCAGGTATCTTCCGTCAAGGATCGTACCGATCGGCACAGCAAGATAAGCTCTCTCCGAGTTCTCATTGAAACCACAGTGCGGGCAGGCCGTACCGGGTTCTTTTTCAGTAAAGCATCCGTAACATACATGTTGAGGATCAATACTCATATCCTATCCCTCCATATTCTCACCGGCACGGCGGTATTCGGTATGTCCGCACACGTTACGCCGGTGCCTTCTTCGGCAGTACGCGCAAAAAGTGACAGTGACCTGTCGAGCGACCTCTGACGGTTCACGTGCCTGACAACAATGTTCTCAAGCCACTTGCGAGCAATGCCTGTCTTTCTGAATTCAAGTTCGATCTCTTCCGGTGTGACGGCAAGTCTTCCGGATACCCAAAGTTCCCCCTCACCGTTCTTAAGACGGTATGAGGAAAGAGCATCCGCGGACATCTTTTTGAGATTGCCCGCGCAGTCAAAGACATAAGTGTCGTTATAACCGACAGATGCCACACCGCCATTGGATGCAGCATCTTCGATCTTTCCCATTTTCAGAAAGCACTCACTCATTTATGTTTAGTCTTTATTCCTTGTTAATCTGAAACTTAACGTTCTCATCGGCAAGATAGAACGCATCGCCTGCCGACAGACGCTCGGGAACGTTTGCCGTAAGCTTCTTTCCGCTTCCGGTGTATGTACCGTACGAAGAGCCGAGATCCGTAAGGATGAAGCTGCCGCTTGCCGCGTCATAACTGAGCTGGCAGTGCTTGCTGCTTATACCGGGAGTCTCCTTGTTGAAAACAAGATTGCAGGAAGCGGGATCTCTTCCGAGAACTACGCTGCCTCTGCTGAGGTCAAATGCCTTGCCTGCAAACTGTCCCTTGATGCACTTGAGGATCGGACGTCCGCCCTGAGCTGCAGATGCTGCCTGCTGAGGCTGTGCCTGAGGCTGGGGCTGGGGAGCCGCCTGTCTTTGGACTGCCGCCGCACCGGCTGCCGCACCCGGGACTGCCTGCTGCTGCGGATATCCGGGAGCTGCAGCTCTGGGCGGTGCAGCATAAGGATTAACTCCGGGCTGAGGAGCAGGAGCAACGCCCATGCCTGCTGCCGCACCTGCTGCTGCGCCTGCCGCTGCCGCCTTCTTTCCGGAAGGGATAACGAGCAGAACGATGCCTACTGCGAGAATGACGACGCCGACTGCGATGAGCGCAAGAAGCGCGGGATTCTTAAGAGCCGATGTCTTGTAGCTGATCCTCTCGGAATCGAGAACGTTGAGGATCTCGTTTGAGACGATGGCATAATTCATGTTGCTGTCCTTGGCATTGCCCAGGGTATTCATTCCGACAACATATCCGTCCTTGTCTACGAGAGGTCCGCCGGAGTTGCCGTGGTTGATAGAAACGTCCATCTGGAAAGTATCGTAGTCACGTCCGTTAGGCTTGACTCTCTTACTTACGATACCCTTGGTGACAGTAACGTCATCAATACTGTGGCTGATCGTTTCAGGATCCTGGACGTTGTCAGAAACGCCGGGGAAGCCGAGAGCCGTTACCTCATCACCTACGTTTACCTTATCGGAATCTTTTACAAGAAGAGCGATTCTCTTGTTTGTGGGCTCCTCGAGCTTGAGAATAGCGATATCCTTCTCGGAAGGACCTGAGAAATATACAACTTCAGGAATGGAATAGTCATTGGAGGACTGTGAGAAATAGACTCTGATCTCAGACTTCATCTTAAGGTCTTTGAGGGACATGCCCTTCTTCTCTTTCAGAGCCTTTTCAAAGCTGATGCCGTTCTTGGCTTCATAATCAAACGGATCGTCCAAGCCCTTAGGCCATGCGTAAGCCTGCTCGACAACGTGTCCGTTCGTAATGACATATCTTACGTCCTCTCCGGGTGTTCCAATTGCCCAGCCTGTTCCGGCCCAGGCACCTGTAGCCTTCAGCTCAGGTACGCTCAAAGTCTCCTTGATCCATACTACTGAATTTCTAGCGTCGGCAGGATTGATCCTGTACTTCTGCAGTCCAAAGACAGCTCCGAGGATTCCTACTGCGATTCCCAACACCATAAGGATGAGACCGATCACCTTCAGCGCGCCAAATTTGCCCTTCATAACATTTCCTTTCCGCCGGGTTAACGGCTTCAGTTATATCTTAATATTATACCTGTATAGTTATCCTGATTATCAAGATTTGCCGAAATAATGTCCTGCTCCATCTTTGCTGCCGCCTGATCGACGGGAAGCTTAAGATCCTCTGCTATCTGATCAAAACTAAGAGTGTCGCTGATGCCGTCGGAACAAAGCAGGATCTTATCTCCGGGTACGAGCTCCAAAGGAAGCCTGTTGGTCTCGCACAATGGATTTCTCTTGCCGATGTATTCGGAAAGAGCCGCTGCCTGGGGATCAGAAAAAGCATCCGTGACCGGGAACCCGAGGTCTATCGCCTTGACTATGAGATCGTTGGAGTACTCATGACGGATATTGAGCGGAGTGAGATTTCCGTTCCTGAAAAGCAGTATGTCACTGTCTCCTATGCTCCAGAACCTTAACCTGTTTCCCTTAAGATGGATCATGACGACGGTCGAGCCGCCCTGTCCGAAGAAGTTATCGTAAACACTTTTGCTTATCGAAGAGAGATATCCCGGGACATCGAAATCATCTTTCCACGGAAAGACCTCGAGGATCTTCGCAAGGACATCACGTGCGATCACGCCGCCAGAAGCCATACCGCCCATGCCGTCACAGACGGTCAGAAGGATTCCGTTTGTATCGTAATCCCCAATGCGGCTGGCGCCGAAAGCATCCTGCTGTTCGCTGCGGTTACCAATACCCTGAACGTTCGCTATCTCGATACTCATCAGGCCTGGGTGTCCCACTTGAACTTATCGGTGCATACGGGAATGAAAAGGAGCTCGCTTGAGCCGACCTTGATCCTGTCACCTTCGGAAAGGTCAGAAGATACGTCAACCTGGTCACCGTTGAGATATGTGATTCCACGTCCGGTTCCTGCCGAAAGCGTGAACTTGTTGCTCGAAGGGTTGTATGTAACAACGGAATGGCACTCTGCAGATACCGAAGAGTCCTTGTCGAGCCTTATGTCGGCATCAGCACCGCCTGCGATATAGTTTCTTCCTTCTGCAACGGGGAAATAATCACCGAGATTTGCGCCTGAGACGCATACCATAAAAGCAACAGGCTTTATCTTGGCGGGCTTTGCGGGCTGGGGAGCCACAGTAACCTGAGGCTTCTCGGTAACGGGTGCAACAGCTGCTACGGGAGCCGGAGGTGTAACGGGAGCTGCCGGAGCAACTGTAACCTTGGGTGCTTCCGTGACAGGATTGACCGCTGCAGGTGCTGCGGGTGCGGCCGGTGCGGCAGGTACCGTGAATGATTTGGAACCTGTCAGTGCTTCCAGATCGATGGGTTTAACGGCTACAGTCTTGCCGATGTCGTTTGAAGGAGCGGGAGCTGCCGCAGCCGTATTCAGAGCAACGGTCTTGCCGATCTCGTTTGCCGGAGCCGCAGCCATGGGTGTTACCGCGACGGTCTTGCCGATGTCGGAAACGGGATTTACGGGAGCATGCTGAACAGCAACGGTCTGGCCGATGTCATTTGAAGGAACAGGTGCTGCAACAGGAAACTGATTTCCGCAGCCTGTGCAGAACTTGGCGCCTGCCTCTGCCCTGTTTCCGCACCTTGTGCAGAACTTGAATCCGGACTGGGCCGGAGCGGGTGCGCTTACCGCAGGCTGTACTGGAACACTCTGAAAAGAAACCGCCGCCTGTCTTACCTGACCCGTTCCGTCCTTGCAGTAAGGGCAGGTCTCAAAACGGTTGTCATCATAAAAATGTCCCTTTTCACACTGCTTCATATTATTTTCCCCCATCCATGCGTTTTGGCCGAATTCACGTATATGAAAACAGGCCCCAAAGGACCTTAAAGACCATTTGTAGTATATTAGTCAGCCGTTCAATCGTCAAGTGTAATTGACAGATTTGAACGGCTGAAAACGGCGTATTTTAAGGCTTTTTCGTCAGAACATCAATCCGTAGATCTCGCTGCAGTCCTGCTTGTCGAGAGTGACAAATCCGCTGATCGAACCGTCCCTTCCGCCTCCGTTGCAGAGCTTGTCGACGAGAACCAGGATATCCTCTTTCTTTCCGCCGAAATCAGTAATCTTGGAAGGCATTCCGATGGATGTAAGGAAATTCCTGAGAGCTTCTATTCCCTGCTTTGCGGTTACTTCAGGATGATAGAAATCCATCTTGCATCCCCAGACTCTCTCCGCGATCTGCGCGAATCTCATCACGTCATGCTCCATACAGTATGTGAAGACCGCAGGCATTACGACTGCAAGGCCCGCGCCGTGAGCACATCCGTACAGAGCGGAAAGCTCGTGCTCGATGTTGTGGCTGTTCCAGTCCTGTGACCTTCCCGCACCGGCCACGTTGGTATGGGCAACGGTGCCTGCCCACATGATGTTTGCCCTTGCCTCATAGTTGTCGGGATCCGCCATGACACGCGGTGCCTCGTGGACTATGGTCATTATGAGAGCTTCGATCATTCGGTCTGTGACTTCAACATCTTTTGTGTTTGTGAGGTAACGCTCATAGAGATGAGCTACGATGTCAGTCATTCCGCAAGCGGTCTGATAAGGAGGAAGTGTCTGTGTCAGCTCGGGATTGAGGATGGAGAACTTCGGCCTGATGCCGTCTCCGCTCGCGCCTCTCTTGAGCATGCCTTCAACCTTTGTGATAACGGAATCGCCGCTGCCTTCACTGCCGGCTGCGGCAATGGTAAGCACCGTTCCTACGGGAAGGGCTTTCTCGATCCATTTTCCTTCGTAGAAATCCCAGAAGTCACCGTCATAAACAGCGCCTGCTGCGATCGCCTTTGCCGTGTCGATAGTGCTTCCGCCACCTACCGCAAGGAGGAAATCAAAATCTATCTTGCCTGACTTCAGATCATCAAGCGTCTCGTAAACGAAATCGCTGAGAGGATTGGGCTGGACGCCACCCTTACTTACATATTCAATGCCTGCATCAGAAAGCGACTTCTCAACACGTCCGAGGAGACCGGATCTTACTACGCTTCCGCCGCCATAAACTATCAGGACCTTCGTGCCTCCGAACTTCTTAACGAGTTCGCCGGCATCGTTTTCAGTGCCCTTTCCGAAATCAAAATACGTGGGTGAACAGAACCTGAAGTTATCCATTGAATTCTCCTTTTATATTCCATATATGATTTGGGAACAAAAATGACCCCTTCTGTATTATTGCAAATCACAGAAGGGGTTCATATCTATAATTCAAAAATACGCTGACTTTGGCGAAAAATACCAGAATTCTGACAGTGTCAGGATCATCAGTCCTGGCCAGGATTTTCTGCCAGGAACTTTGCGTTTTCAGCCTGAACCGCCGGATCGTAGGAAAGCATTGGAGCAACGTCTTTCTCACCCTTGATCTTACGGTCAACATAGTTTGCGGTAAGTTTCATTACCAGCGGGCTCATCGCAAGAACGCCGATGAGGTTGGGGATCATCATGAGACCGTTGAAAGTGTCTGAGATGTCCCATGCGATGGATGAAGTCATAAGCGCGCCGCAGTTGATGACGAGAACGAAGATGACCTTATAGATCTTAGTTGCGACCGGAGCGTGCTTTCCGCTTAAGAATTCAACAGCCTTGCTTCCGTAGTGAGACCATCCGAGGATCGTCGTGAATGCGAAGCAGAGGATCGCGAGTGCAACGAAGTAACGTCCGAATGAGAAGTTTCCGACTTTGAAGATGGTATCAAAAGCATCTGCAACGAGAGTAGCGTCACTGGTTGTCTCAAGCGCGCCTGTCTCAAGATTGACGACGCCTGAAGTAAGGATAACGAGAGCTGTCATGGAACATACGATGATGGTGTCAGCGAACACTTCGAAGATGCCCCAGAGACCCTGCTTAACGGGTTCTTTAACGTTGGAGTTGCTGTGGACCATAACAGATGAACCGAGACCTGCCTCATTGGAGAAAACACCTCTCTTGCAGCCCTGTGTAATGATGGTCTTGAAAGCAATACCGGTAGCACCGCCCCATGCAGCCTTTGTGTTGAAAGCTCTGGAGAAGATAGCTCCGAAAGCGGGAATGATCTGTCTGAAATTGACAACGATGATCGTGACGGATCCCAGGATGAAGCATACGACCATGAAAGGAACGATCTTCTCGGCAACGGATGCAATTCTCTGAAGTCCTCCGAGTATAACGATTCCGACAAGGACCATGAGGCCTATGCCTACGACGAGCATGTAAAGAGTAACCTTTGACTCACCGGAAGTATAAAGGACAACTGATGACAAGCGCTTATTCTCGAATGCGGAAGTAAAGTTGAGGACGATCTTGTTGACCTGTCCCATATTTCCGATACCGAATGCGGCAAGAGCAGCGCAGATCGCGAAAATGACAGCTAGGACCTTGCCTACTATCTTCATTCCCTTGTATCCGCCCAAGCCGTCCTGCAGGTAGTACATGGCACCGCCGGACCACTCGCCGTCATGGTTCTTACGTCTGAAATAGATGCCTAAGATATTTTCGGAATAGTTGGTCATCATTCCGAAGAAGGCTGCAAACCACATCCAGAAAACGGCACCCGGGCCGCCCGTGATGATGGCTGCGGAAACACCTGCGATGTTGCCTACGCCTACCGTTGCGGCAAGTGCGGTACACAGAGCCTGGAACTGTGAAATAGTCGCTTTTTCACCGGTATGGCTGATAACGCGCTTGTCGAAAAGACTTCCTACAGTCTTCTTCATCCAGTGACCGATATGCGTCACCTGGAAACATTTTGTCAGACAGGTCATGATTATGCCCGTCGCGATGAGGAGCCATACACCGGTCTGAGTCCAGACGAATGTGTTGACCTTGTCATTGATCGAAGCAAGTGTTTCCCAAAAACCCATAAAAACCTCCCATTTTATTAGGTTGCTGAAAGTATAGCATTAAGAAACGGCGCTTCCTTTAGTGTTGCAGAACCGTAACGGAAATGAAAAAAGGTTGTCTCTGCTTGAGAGACAACCTTTTGTTGATCTTGATCGGAATTGTTCCTGCTTACTTGATCTCAGCGTGGAAATCCTGGAGTGCCTTGACCTCGAAGGATCTTTCCTTAGCGGCCTTGATACCCTCTGCGGAAGCCTTTGCTGCAGCCATTGTCGTGATGTACGGAATGTGCTGGCGGATGGCATCCTTACGGATGTAAGAGTCATCGTGTGAAGATGTCTTTCCTGCAGGAGTGTTGATGATGAGATCGATGTCCCTGTTGAGGATCATGTCAGCGATGTTGGGTCTGCCCTCGTAGAGCTTCTTGACCTTCTCTGCCGTGATGCCTGCCTCGGTGATCATGTCATATGTTCCGCCTGTAGCAAGGATCTTGAATCCGAGATTGCTGAATGCCTTTGCGACATCGATCAGGTCGACCTTATCGAGATCGCTTACGGAAAGAAGTACGGTTCCCTCGAGAGGAAGCTCGGTCTTTGTTGCTTCCTGAGCCTTGAAGTAAGCCTCGCCGAAGTGGCTTGCAAGACCTAATACCTCACCCGTGGAACGCATCTCAGGTCCGAGGACAGGGTCAACTTCCTGGAACATGTTGAACGGGAAGACAGCTTCCTTGACGCCGTAGTGAGGAATTACCTTATCGTGGAGCTCAGTAACGGGTGACGGACGGCCTGTAAGGTGCATTGTCATGATGTCTGTTGCAACCTTGACCATATTGGTTCCCGTAACCTTTGAAACGAGCGGTACCGTACGTGATGCACGGGGGTTAGCCTCGATGACGAAGACCTTGCCGTCCTCGATCGCATACTGCATGTTCATGAGACCGACTACATGCATCTCAACTGCGATCTTTCTTGTGTATTCCTTGATCGTGGCAACCTGTTCCTCTGTAAGGTTGAGAGAAGGCAGGATGCATGCGGAGTCTCCGGAGTGGATACCTGCAAGCTCAATGTGCTCCATGACTGCAGGAACGTAGCAGTTCTCGCCGTCGGAGATGGCGTCTGCCTCGCACTCTGTTGCGTGATGGAGGAAACGGTCGATGAGGATCGGTCTGTCAGGTGTAACGCCGACAGCTGCATTCATGTAGACTCTCAGCATCTCGTCATCGTGAACGACTTCCATTCCTCTTCCGCCGAGAACGAAGGAAGGACGTACCATTACGGGGTAGCCGATCTTGTTTGCGATCGCGATCGCCTCGTCAGCGTTGACTGCCATTCCTGCCTCAGGCATGGGAATGTTAAGGCGCTTCATCATTGCACGGAAGTGGTCACGGTCTTCAGCGAGATCTATGGTCTCAGGTGTTGTACCGAGGATGTTTACACCGTTTGCCTTGAGTGAAGCTGCAAGGTTAAGAGGTGTCTGACCGCCGAACTGTGCGATGACTCCGATAGGCTGTTCCTTCTCGTAGATTGCGAGAACGTCCTCAAGTGTAAGAGGCTCGAAATAGAGCTTGTCAGATGTGTCATAGTCGGTTGAAACCGTCTCAGGGTTGCAGTTGACGATGATGGATTCGAAGCCGAGCTTCTTGAGAGCAAGAGCAGCGTGAACGCAGCAGTAGTCGAACTCGATACCCTGACCGATCCTGTTGGGGCCGCCGCCGAGGATCATGATCTTCTTGTTGTTGGAAGAAGGTGACTTGTCCTCGATGTGGTATGAAGAATAGTAGTAAGCGGCATCCTGTGTACCGGATACGTGAACGCCTTCCCATCCTTCCTTGATGCCGTATTCATAACGTGCACGGCGGATAAGATCCTCGGAAACGCTGAGGAGCTGTGAAAGATACTTGTCGGAGAAGCCGTCGAGCTTAGCCTTGCGGAGAACTTCCTCATTGGGGATCCTTCCGGCACCCTTCATGAGCTCCTCTTCTTCCTCAACGAGTTCCTTCATCTGCTCGATGAACCAGTGCTTGATCTTTGTAAGCTCGAAAAGCTCATCGACCGTAGCGCCCTTTCTGAGTGCCTCATACATGATGAACTGACGCTCTGAAGAAGGCTGTGTGAGCTTGAGCATGAGCTCTTCCTTGGAAAGCTTGTTGAAATCCTTTACGAAGCCAAGACCGTATCTGTCCTTCTCGAGAGATCTGATTGCCTTCTGGAAAGCTTCCTTGTATGTCTTACCGATGCTCATTACTTCGCCTACGGCTCTCATCTGTGTGCCGAGCTTGTCCTGAGCTCCGTGGAACTTCTCGAATGCCCATCTTGCGAACTTGATTACGACATAGTCGCCGTCCGGATAGTACTTGTCGAGTGTGCCGTACTTGCCGCAGGGGATCTCATCAAGTGTGAGGCCGCATGCGAGAAGTGCGGAAACGAATGCGATCGGGAAACCCGTTGCCTTGGAAGCAAGAGCTGAAGATCTTGATGTTCTCGGGTTGATCTCGATGACAACGATCCTTCCTGTCTTGGGATCGTGAGCGAACTGGCAGTTGCATCCGCCGATAACTTCGATCGCCTTAACGATGCTGTATGAATATTCCTGAAGCTTCTTCTGAACGTCTTCAGAAATCGTGAGCATAGGAGCCGAGCAGAAGGAGTCGCCAGTATGAACTCCGATAGGGTCGATGTTCTCGATGAAGCAGACCGTGATGACGTTGTTCTTGGCATCCCTTACTACTTCGAGCTCGAGTTCCTCCCATCCGCTGATGGACTCCTCAACGAGGACCTGATGGATCATGGAAGCAGCAAGACCTCTTTCAACGACGATCTTGAGCTCGTCAATGTTGTAAACGAGGCCGCCGCCAGCGCCGCCCATCGTGTAAGCAGGTCTGATGACTACAGGATAGCTGAGCTCGTCTGCGATCTTGATGGCTTCTTCTACGGAATAAGCCTCATGAGATCTGGGCATCTCGATTCCGAGGGAGGTCATTGTCTCCTTGAACTCGATTCTGTCTTCGCCTCTCTCGATCGCGTCGACCTGAACGCCTATGACCTGAACGCCGTACTTTTCAAGGATTCCTGCCTTGGCAAGCTCAGAGCAGAGGTTAAGACCGGACTGTCCGCCTAAGTTGGGAAGAAGCGCATCAGGGCGCTCTTTTGCGATGATCTGCTCAAGACGCTTGACGTTGAGCGGTTCGATGTAGGTTCTGTCAGCAACATCAGGGTCGGTCATGATGGTCGCGGGATTGGAGTTTACCAGAACGATCTCATAGCCGAGTTTTCTCAGAGCCTTGCATGCCTGTGTACCGGAATAGTCGAACTCGCATGCCTGGCCGATGATGATAGGACCTGAGCCGATGATAAGGATCTTGTTGATGTCTTCTCTCTTTGGCATAGTATTACGCCCCCTTCTTAGAGTCCATATATATAATTATCGGATAGAATTCTAACATAGGAGCCACGTCTTTGCACATCAAAAATCTTGGATTAAAATTCTTTCATGAAAAATGTAACAAAGAACCGTAATTTGAGGATAATTGCCGCTTCAGTCACCGGATGCGCCCTGTTTTGTTCACTCCTGACCGGATGCATCTTTACAGTCACCTTCCCTGACGAAACCGTCAGCAGCACCGTGGCAAAGGCAACAACAGCCGCCCACACCACTGCCTCTGAAAGTTCCGTCAGCAAAGAGCTCCCCTACGGGGTCTCCCTTCAAGTCGATCCCTCCGTACTGGTACCCTGCAGGTTCGAACGTGTGGTAGACGGGGACACGATAATAGTCCACGATCCGGACAACAACAGGCTGCGAGTGCGCCTCACCGGCATAAACTCTCCTGAATCGGTCGCTGAAGACGAGAGCAGGAACACGGAAGAAGGCCGTGTCGCCTCAAAATTCATGAAAGAACTCATGAAGGATATCAAAACGGTATACCTCGAATACGATGAGGAAAGGACCGACCAGTATAACAGGGCCCTCGCATACGTCTGGATCGAATACGGGGACACTTACATAATGCTCAATGAGATAATGCTCGCCACAGGCCACGCCAAACCTGTATACATCAAGCCGAATCTCAGATACGCTGACGATTTCAGGAAATACGAAAAGAAAGCAAAATAAAACGGCCGTTCAAAACGGCCGTTTTGCTTGTTACTCGAAGCCCTTCCTCTTCATCCGCTTGTAGTCTTCATCATCACTTTCGTAATCACTCTTGGCAGAGCCGAAGAACTGCGGATCGAATTCAGGCTGTTCAGAGGGTCTGGCAGGTTCGGGCGTTACGGGCTTCATATCCGGATATTCCGCTTTCGGATATTCGGCTGTGAGCGGATCAGAAGTCATCTTCTTTGCCTTGGCTGCCGTTCTGAGCAGTCCGATAAGTATGGCAACGCTTATAAATGTCCAGACCGCACCGAAACCGATCATAAAGATGCCGCCGGTCCTGTCAGTGCCGGCATTGATAATGCCTGCTCCACCTGCCATCACACCGATACCGATAAGGATAAAAGGTATGATCATTACAAGGCTGATGATCTTGACTGCCTTGGACGCCGCAGGATTTCCGGCATCATAACCGACATATTTGCTGTGATAACCGTCACCGTTGTACACGGTTACATTGCCGCCATTGGCATTGATATACGACTTTAATCCGGGGACTTCTACAGGCTCGACATCGAGCGGGACCTCCTCATAGTTCATTGCCTTATCCTTCTTGAATTGTTTGAGCATGAGGATAAAAAGCGGAACGAAGATACCCACGGTTATGAGGAGCGGGACACAGCTCATGAGAGTGTTAAAGATCGCCTTGCCGGCACTCGGATTGAGTTTCTTTTCTGCCGATTCCAAAGCTGTCTTAAAACCTGTAATAAAAGCTGTCCCGGGTCCTTTGCCTGCCTTCAGGTCTTTTTGGATGGCATTGCCGATCTTATCAAAAGCCGACTCGGTAATTATATTATCGGTCTCATCTCCCTGAATCGCTTCCCATTTGAACTCGGAACTCGTGACCAGTCCGCCGGGCTGGAACTTTGCATCTGTTGCGGGGATCGAGTAAACGAACACCCAGTGCTGCTCGTCGCTGAAATTGGATACATATTTGTCGTAAGCGAATTTCTCGAGATTCTTGTAATCCTTGTTCCACTCCTCATCGAAGGTCGTGTAGATAACCGGACAGATACCGGTCAGCTGATTATATTCTTTCAACAGTGCAAGGATCTCATCTTTGTCCTTTTCTTCCATTACACCGACGTCGTCGTAAATAGCGGGATCATCGGTATATTTCGGGACAATGAACTTAGGCTTATCGTTAAATATCGAAAAACCGCATGCCATCATGAAGATAACGCCCATAACGGCGATCAAGACGAGCGATCCGATACTTGTCTTGCCCGGTTTGGAATTCGCGTAAACATACTCGTCGGGGCGCCCGTCTGAATAAAACCTTCTGTAACGTCTGGCTCCCGCGAAATAATGATTCGAAATGTGATTGCTGCTTCCGGATGAACTTCCGCCGTGAAAACCTCCGCCGGAAGATCCTCCGCCTGATGAATGTGGCATTTCTATCCCTCCCTATCCCTTACTGTTTGGGAACTATTGCATAGAAAACAAGATCTTTGGTTCCGTTGTTGATGAGCGAATGTGAATGACCTTCAGGGCAGTAATGGCATACACCCGGCTTAACGGCTTCCTCACCGTCATCGAAAAGAACCTTTCCCTCACCTTCTAAAATGAAGATCATTTCGCAGTTGCCCTCATGCTTGTGGTAACCGATGGATGAACCCGGCTCTAACTTGCCGTGCATCATCTTGTTAACACCGTCCGTGAAGACCTTATTGTAAAAGACGCCTTCGCCGCCCTTGAAAGCGGGATTTGCAGTCCATTCGATCTTACTATAATCAGCTGTCATAATTTACCTCCGAACAACCTAAAGTTTATCACTGTACTTAATCAAAAGTTTCGAGCGCATCCTCGATGTTGATGTCCGAATACTCCACTTCGCCCGAAAACATCCTTGCCGCATCCTGAATGTCCTTACCCTGGAAAACAAGATCTGCCAGAAGATAGATAGTTTCCGCCGCAAAGCGTCCCGCTCCCTCATAGCGGTACATAAGGTATGCCGCGATATTCGTAAACTCCTTTTCGTGTTCAAAGATGACTCTGTCTTCATCATCATTTGAAACAGGAGTTCCGATTATCCTGTGCAGGAGTTTGATCCATTCGGGATCCAACACTTCCATTCCCGCAAATATCTCAGCTCTCAGTTTTGAGTTTGCGCGTCTGCCGCCGCTTATCTTGGAAAGCTTTTCGGCAAGAGGCTTTGAGCCGTCGAAAACGACTTTCACATAACGAGGCAATTCAATCTCAGAACCGTCTTCTGCTATGAGTTTGAACGGGCCTTCGCTCTCAAGAACAAGTCTGCATGCCTCCTCGCAAACAAGACCGATGCCGGCTTCGGTGTGATCTCCGAGATCGTTATAAAACCTCGGATGCTCTTTGCAGATATTGCAGAGATAATCCTCACCGTGTTTTAAGATCATCTCGCAGAGATTGTCATCTCTGAGGAAAGGACACCTGCCGTTTTCTCTGAGAACAAAACAGCCGTCTTCTATCTTCCCTGAAATATCAGGGTCCTTCATGAATCTTTCAAGAGAATCTTCGTCGATTCCGATCACCCATCCTGCGCAGCAGGTATGAAGGCACTTGTCCGCCTTGCAGCGGAAGTCCTTACAGTAACCGGGCCAGTAAACAGACATTTGATCTATCCCCTTTCATATTCCAAAGAGGATTATACCACGACAAGCCCGTGAAATTTGATTTGAGGTATGCTGAGTGTATAATATGCACCGGCAGAAAGAGAACGCTTTGCGCCTGTGGCGGATCCGGCACGAATCATTATTGGCTTCGCAGGCAGCCGGTTTGTGTACGATCTTGTACATCCAAGAAATTTCTTGGATTTAATGATTTCTCTTTCTGCTTTTTTATTCAGTCAATGAACTCATTGTGATTTTCAAGTTCTTTACGGTTTTGGTTGTACCGTTCTTCCAGCTCTTCAAGCTCTTTCTTAAGATACTCTTTGCGCTTCAGATTTGCCTCGATCGTATTGTCAGCCGCCTTGTTATACTCATCTCTTCTTTTCCTTGCGATGAATCCCCCGATCAGGTGCAGCAGCGCGAAAACACCAACAATAAAAAGAAACGCTTTGATCTCAGAGTTCGCATATTCCGTATTTCCTGACTTATAAAGAAAATTCGAAACGCTGCAGTAAAAATACGACAGAACTGCAAGGACGGCAGTAACTATGATGGAAGCCTTTAGAAATCCCTTGAAGCATTCGAAAGCGTCATAGTGCCTGATGCCTTCATCTGCAGGACGCGCAATACGTTTCTCAAGATCTTCGATCTGCTTTTGGAGCTTTTCATTTTCCAGCTGTTTTTTTCTGAGCGTATAACCCGGTTCACCTCTTCTGTCCATAGTCATACACCGCCTTTGTTACCGGTTATTTCCTAACAAACCTGAACACGTTGCTCTTATCGTCAGGCGACATGTTTCTGATGTAATCCGCATACATATCCGTAACGTAGTCATTACGGCCTTCTGAAGCTATCTTATCCAGAGCCTTAAGAGCATCATCATGACGGCCTAACTGGAACAGTCTCAGTGATTCGCGGAAATCTGCGGAATTACCCGAACGTACTTCCTTTAAGTCATCATTCAAACAATCCAGGACTTCATATACTGCCTTGACTTCGTTTACGCCGGCAACCTGTATCATGCCGAGATAACGCAGCGACAGATCTTCAGGTGAGGACAGACGGTCAACCGTATCCTTGGATACCAGCATCGCCGTCTTATATTGTTTCGTCAGTGACTCAAGCCTGGAAGAAAGATTTACAGTATCTGATATTACCGTTCCGGACAGACGCTCGCTCTCACCTACGATTCCGATCATGGCCATACCTGTGTGTATGCCGATACCGATGTTGATATCGCTTACTTTGAGTTCACGCGCTGTTTCGGGATCATGTACGATGGTCCTGTAAAGATCGATGCCGGCAGCTACCGCGTCATCGGCATTTTCGAAAAGCGCCATGACCGCATCACCGATATATTTGTCTATGAAACCGTTATGCTCTCTTATTACCGGTCCGGCCTTACCGTAGATGGTGTTTGCAAAGGCAAAGTTTTCCTTTGCCGTCATCATCTCGGAATTGATCGAGAAGGAACGGATGTCGGTAAAAAGAACCGTCAGTTCGCGGTTGCTCGCGTCACCGAGTGACAGATCGGTGAGCTTGTTCTTTCCGAGGTATTCGCGGAACTTCTCCGGAACAAACTTGTAGTAGAACTTTTCGGTACGGTCTTTTTCTTCAAAAGAACTCTCAAGACTTGAAGCCATCTCGTTGACCTGTGAGCAGATCTGACCCAATTCGTCCTTGGATTGGTAATTGACTCTTGCCGTGAGATCGCCTTCGCTGATGCTCTTGACGGTAACGGTCGCTTTTTTGATGACCCTCAACATGCGGATCGTGGAGAGAATGAAGATTATAGTGATGACCAGCATGATCAGGATTCCCGAACCGAAGACCTGTCCGATGAGCAAAATTCTTGTTGAAAAGAGATCACCGTAACCTGCTTCAACCCTGAGATAGTAGTTACCGCTTGAGACGGCATCCCTGATCTTTCCGTAAGCGGATATTCTGCTGACGTTCGTTGTGGCTATCATGTTGACAATTGATCTGACATTCTTGTCAACATAGACCTCTGACTTGAGGGCTTCTTCAGGGAATACACTGTCTGCCCCCCTCCATATCTGTACAGGTGCGCCGACAGTGCCGGAAGTTGCCACGGTATAAGGAGTGCCGTCATCAGATCTGTAAACGACGGAAAAAGTATAGTCCGGATTGAAAGATCCCAGTGCTTTAAGCTTGTCGCGAAGTTCTTTGTATGCCGCTCCGGTATTTTTATCCGGCCTTGATAAACCGGAGAAATCAAATCCTTCAAAACTCTTGGCGGAAATGCCGCATACCATGTTAAGGTCTTTTTCGGTGTCTTCGATCTTTATCTGGTCTGCATAAAAGTACACAACTCCCGCGATGACGCCGGACAGCACGATGAATACCGGAATCGTTACGATCAGCTGCTTATAAAGAAGAGTCTTCTTTCTGATGATGAGATTGATGACCAGACCGATAACAGGCAGCCAGTACAGAATGTTCAACACGGGATCGATAAACATGAGCGGAGTATACTCAGGTCTCACAACGATCTTTTTTAAGACAGGCTTGTCACCTGAATACGTTATCAACGCTTTCTCGGCAGCCATTACGATAGTGTCCCGGGAAGCTCCGTCAGAATGGCAGGAGTCCATCATCAAAAGATTACCAGGTTCTTCAGTAACGCCTTTGATATCGAACTCTTTCGTGAGTTTTCCGTCTTCAAGTGAATAAACGGTGTACGGGTCGGTATCGACGGCAAAATACAGCTTGCCGTTAGCTTCGGCCGCAGCTGAGAAAAACGGGATATCTTTACCGTCAAAGCTTTCGAACTTGTATATGCTCTCGCCAAGAGGCTTGCCGAATTCCACTTTGTAAACGTTGCCGTCACTTCTCATAAAGATAAACGCACCGTCAACCGGAATGATCCTTGCCGTATAAGTGCCGTCAGGATCCGTGGGGTAGACTTCGCTCTCACTTACGATCCGGGTCTTGGTATCGATCGAATAGAGCTTTACGCCGTATATGTCACTTACGGCAAAGGATACCTTGCCGTTATGGTAATGCGGCAAGCCCATTTTCATTCCTTTTTGCTGGTCCTCTTTGCTGATGTCAAAATCGAAGACCGCATCAGACTTTTTGTAATCGGGCGAGATCCTGATGATCGAATACCGCGCGGCCAGCTTACCGCTCATAGTCTTGTAATTGTATGCGTAGATCTCACCTTCATCGGCCAAGGCCATTGCGTAAGGCGTAAAAAGGATATCCGATTCCCCGCTCGTATCCACGGAATACCCTATGCCGCAGTATTCCTGTTCCCAGGTGTTCAGATCGAAACGGGCATAAATGCAGTTTTGCAGATCTCTGCTGAAAACGCCCATTTTTCCGTTGTCGTTCATTGCGAAACACTCTATTTCCCCGATCTGATGTTCAAATACGGGAATACCGTCATAACCGCATACGCCGTTAATATAAGGGAACCATGAATAATTGGTGTCAATTAAGAAATCCGCAATAAATACCACGACAAACGCCAATATCAGCCATCGTGCCTTGCCGCAGAGTTTACATATGATTTTTTTACAAGACTTCAAAAACTTCATAACCCGACTTCAAAAGAGACATAATTAACGGCTTATTATACCAACTTTTGCGGGCCGGTTCACATATTTATTTTTTAATGGAAGTTTCGGCAGCTGAGGTATGACCTATCGCACGGTCGCGCTCTGATCTGGAGATACTTCCGGGAACAGTATGTCGTCCGTCGTACACGCATACTCCGAAAAAGTAGATCTGCTTACCCATTACCGTTTCCATTCTCGGGTAATCGGGATCATACGATGCGCTCTTTGGATCGGTCTTTTCCCTTGGAGACCATTGAAAATGATTCCAGTCGATCACATGAACTACAGGTATTATCGTTGTGTAGATGATTTTTGTTCCGCCGTCAGCAGCCATCGCTCCGCTCAACGGACTGGGAATCAAGCAAAGCGCTATGAGTATCACGATTATTGCAATTGCCGCTATAAGTATCTTTTTGCCCATGTGACTTCTCCTTCAGCCGCTGTAACTATCATCTTCGGTCTCCTTGACACGATAATACACAAACGATGTTGCACAGATATTACATGGAAAGACTATTTGAAAATAATTGTGATGAATACAGATTGGACTGACAGTTACTTTTTTCTTCCAAGCCTTTGCTTGAAATCGGAGTATCCGAAACAGGTGAGTTTTTCCTCATCACCGTTTCTGTCCAGCCTGTAGATGTCAGGCAGCGGCATACCGTTAAAGGTGTTGTTCTTGCATGTGGTATAGATAGCCATGTCTCCGAAGACAAGCATGTCTCCTGCTTTAAGTTCTTTATCAAAGCTGTAATCACCGATGACGTCACCTGAAAGGCACGTAGGTCCTCCGAGACGGTAACGGAACGGTTTGGAGTCATCAGTGACCGCGTCAAGAAGCGGCGGAGTGTACGGCATCTCGATGACGTCCGGCATGTGGCATGCGGCGCTGGAATCAAGGATGGCGATCTTCATACCGTTGTTTTCGACGACATCAAGCACACGGCTTATAAGATATCCTGCGTTAATTGCAACTGCTTCACCGGGTTCGAGGTAAACCTCTACGCCCCATTTTTCCTTTGCATGATTTATGCACTTCTCAAGCCTTGCGACATCGTAATCTGATTTTGTTATGTGATGACCGCCGCCCATGTTGAGCCACTTCATCTGAGAAAGAACATCGCCGAACTTCTCTTCGACAGCTTTCAGCGTGATCTCAAGAGCATCAGAACCCTGCTCGCAAAGAGTATGAAAATGAAGACCGTCAAGAAGTTCCAAAACCTCTGCGGTCATCTCTTTGTCCCATACGCTTCTGGTAACACCGAGGCGGCTGCCCTTTGCGCAGGGATCGTAGATCTCATGTCCTTCCTGCGTGGAGTATTCCGGGTTGATGCGAAGACCGATGCTCTTTCCGCAATCTTTTGCTTTACGGCCGAATCTCTTCAACTGATTAACGGAATTAAAGACTATGTGGTCTGCGTAGTTTAAGAGTTCATCGAACTCGTCATCGCGGTATGCCGCGCAGAATACGTGAACCTCTTTTGAAGGCATCTCCTCTTTCCCGAGCCTTGCTTCGAAAAGACCGCTTGCTTCAGTGCCCGAAATATGTTTTTCGAGCAGCGGATAAAAATCGTAATTGGAGAAAGCCTTTTGTGCCAGAAGTATCCTGCATCCCGTATGAGAGATCACCGAGGCGAGGATCTCTCCGTTCGCCTCGAGTTTTTTCTCATCGATAACATAGCATGGAGTCTTAAGGCTGATGGCTTTCCCCGATTTCAGGAAAGATGAAATGCCGTCAAAGATCTCGTTCATGTTTATCAGTCAACCAGTACGGGCTTGAAGTTCTCGCGTCTGGGAAGTCCGTATTTGTCGAGTGCATCGAGGAACGGATCCGGATCGAACTCTTCTACTGTATGAACGCCCTTTTCAGTCCACTTGCCTGTGAGGAGCATCATGGCACCGCACATTGCGGGAACGCCTGTCGTATAGCTGATCGCCTGGCTCTCGACTTCCTTGTAGCACTCCTGGTGATCGCAGACGTTATAGATGTAGTAAGTCTTGTCCTGTCCGTCCTTCTTGCCTGTAAAGATGCAGCCGATGTTTGTCTTGCCGTGTGTACGGGGACCGAGGCTTGCAGGATCAGGGAGTAGCGCCTTAAGGAACTTGATCGGAACGATCTCGTGGCCTTCGAATTCAACGGGAGTCGTTGAGAGCATGCCTACGTTCTCGAGACATTTCATGTGTGTAAGATAGCTCTGTCCGAATGTCATGAAGAAACGGATCCTCTTTACTTCGGGAATGTTTACCGCAAGAGACTCGAGTTCCTCGTGATGCAGGAGATACATGTCCTTGGGACCGACTGCGTCGAATTCATATTCTCTCTTGATGCTCATGGCAGGGATCTCAACCCACTTGCCGTTTTCAATGTAGCTTCCGGGTGCGGAAACTTCGCGAAGGTTTACTTCAGGGTTGAAGTTGGTTGCGAAAGCATAGCCGTGATCACCGCCGTTGCAGTCAAGGATGTCGATCGTGTCGATCGTATCGAACTCATGCTTTTTAGCATATGCGCAGTAAGCCTGGGTTACACCGGGATCGAATCCGCAGCCGAGAAGCGCTGTAAGGCCTGCCTGCTCGAACTTCTCCTTGTAAGCCCACTGCCAGCTGTAATCGAAATATGCAGAGAATCCCTTCTCCTTGCATCTCTTTTCGTAGATCGCTCTCCACTCGGGATCGTCCGTATCCTCAGGCTCGTAGTTAGCAGTATCCATATAATTGACGCCGCAGATAAGGCATGCGTCCATGATCGTAAGATCCTGATAAGGAAGCGCGATGTTCATGACCAGGTCAGGCTTATATGAATTGATGAGGTCAACTACTTCCTGAACGTTGTCGGCATTGACCTGCGCAGTGGTAACTACTGTCTTAGTCTTTCCCTTAAGAGCTTCTGCCAGCGCATCGCACTTTGACTTTGTGCGGCTTGCAATGCAAAGCTCCGTAAAAACGTCATCTGCCTGGCAGCACTTTCTGATAGCTACGCTTGCAACACCGCCGCATCCGATAACCAATACTCTGCTCATTTTCTTACTCTCCTTTTTATTTGTTGATGGAAAGGATAAGTTCCCTTAATACCTTACATGCTGTTGCCGTTGAGGTGCCGCTCGCATCGAGCATCGGCGCAAGTTCATTTATGTCTGCTCCGACTATGTTTGTCCTGCTCACCTTAAGGATAGCAGAAAGAAGCTGGGGGAAATCCACTCCGCCCGCTTCAGGCGTTCCCGTTCCGCAGAAAACGGAAGGATCGAGACAGTCGAGATCGATCGTGAAATATACCGGCGTCTTACTGCTTTCCAGCTCAGCAACAAGCTCTGAGAGCCCCTCGAAACTGAACTTGTGCATGTCGGTATGTTCAGCTGCGAACCTGAATTCCTCGCGGTCGCCGCTCCTGATGCAGAACTGGTGGATCTTTCCGTCACCTACAAGATCAAAGCATCTTCTCATTACGCATGCATGGCTCAGTTTAGCTCCGAGATAATCGTCTCTTAAATCTGCGTGTGCATCAAAATGGATGATGTGCATGTCAGGATACTTCTCAAAAACGGCTTTTACGGCACCGTAAGTTACGAGGTGCTCGCCGCCGATCATGATGGGAAGCTTTCCGTCATTTAAGAGCTTTCTAGTCTGTTCTTCGATGTCGGCAAGCGCTGCCTCGGAAGAACCGAAGCACAGCTCAAGGTCTCCGCAGTCAAAGACTTTCCTGTCAGTCAGATCCTTATCCTGATAAGGGCTGTAGGTCTCTAAGCCGAAGCTTTCGTGGCGGATCGCCGAGCTTCCGAATCTCGCACCGGGCCTAAAGCTCGTCGTCGAATCGAACGGTGCGCC
>JAFWQF010000123.1 GCA_017509205.1 Clostridiales bacterium
TGCAATCGCAAAGAGCGAAGCTGACTGCGTTATCATAAGCGGCTACCGTTTCAACAACATCTCCAAGCAGTGCGAAAAGCTGCGTCTTACCACGGTCTATACCGGCGTTGAGATGGACTACTGTTTCGCGGTCGCTGAGGGCCAGACAGAGCTCTATTCGATCCTTTCGAGAGTAACAACGGTTGTGCCTGAATCAGTCGTTCATACCGCTCTGACATACTATTCCACGGAAGATGTTAAGACCAGTCTGGTTGACATCGTGAAAGACAATATTCTCATCATCCTGTCGGTCGTTGCGGTCATCCTCCTGATCATCGCGGATCTTGTACTCCACACGGTCCGAGCCGAGAAGAAGGCCACACAGAAGGAAAACGAGGTCAAGGATCTCAACAGAAAAGCTTTCGTGGATTCGCTCACGTCGGTCCGCAACAAGAGTGCGTATACCGAGTATAAGCAGAAACTTCAGGAGCGTCTGGACAAGGAAGAAGACATGGATCTGGCCGTTGCGATCTTCGACTGCAATTACCTTAAGGAAGTAAACGATACTTACGGTCATGAAAAGGGCGACATCTACCTGAAGAATGCGTGCCAGCTTGTCTGCAAGGTCTTCGATCACAGTCCGGTCTTCAGGATCGGAGGCGATGAATTCGCGGTATTCCTCACGAACGAGGACTTCAAGAACAGGGACAAGCTCTTCCGCACGTTCGAGCAGAAGCAGCACGACATCAATCTTTCAGCCGAGAGCAAGTGGGATGAGATCAACATCGCATTCGGCATGGCGCTTTTCGATCCGGACATCGATGATGCCCTGACAGATACCATCAACAGAGCCGACAAGGCCATGTACGATTACAAGGCCAAGGTGAAAGCGAAAAAATCGTAATCTTATTTAGGGATTACAGGCTGTGCGGGTGTCTGGTAAACAGGCTTGGGGCAGCCGCAGTTTCCGCAGAAATTAAGTGAAGAAGGGCTTCCGCACTTAGGGCAGTACCATGCCGTTACGACAGGTCTGTGGTTGCCGCATTTCGGGCAGAAGTTCATCCTGTTCACGCTTCCGCATGTGCATGTCCAGTTGCCAACAACAGAAGGCTTGTAAACTGTCTGGACCTTTTCCGGTGTTGTTATTATGCAGAAATCGTGTCTTGATGTCCTGATGACGAGGATGAAGCATACGACGAACATCGCCAATACCATGCCGATCCACAGGAGCACTGCGAGTGCACCGACGTTTTCAGACGTTACCTGACCGACCATCAGGATCGCATCGTAAACACCGTGTACAAACATCGGTATGATGAATGCGAGCAGCAGGTTCCTGGCACATCCGGATTTTCCCTTGGTGAGGCTTGCGTATTTAGCCTTGCTGTAGAAGAAGCCCATGAATACGGCGAAGCATGCGTGTCCGGGAACAGCGGTCAGCATGCGCGCGATCGCGGTGCCCGTGCCGCTTTCGAAAACATAGACGACATTCTCGAGAGCTGCGAAACCGAGTGATACGAAGACCGCGTAAACGATGGCGTCATAGCTGTAATTGAAATTCTTGTTCTTCCATGTGAAGAGCCAGAGCACCATGAACTTTCCGAGCTCTTCCCAGAAGCCGACGACAAAGATAGCATCGATTATCTGTTTCATCACCGAGGTCTCATCGAAAACCACTCCCAGTATCGCTCCGCCGATCAATTCACCTATTATGGCGGTGATGACCGTTGCCATCCCAAGGAAGAACAGCGCTACCAGGAAGCCAAAAGGTTCCTTCTCTTTTTTGTCATTGAAGTAGATGAATACCAGAAGTCCGATTACGGGAATAAGTGCCAAAAGAAATAACATGATGCTCTCCTAACGTGTAACGATTGCGACTTAAGGATAGCATTTTTGTTTTTGAGTGTCACTTTTATGATTCATGGACAGGCCGGTTGGTTCTCTGTTACGTTCTCATTTTTACAAAAAGTGAGAACCAAACAGAGAATATTCAAAGTTTTTGCCTTCTATTCTCTGTTATGTTCTCTTTTTTTATAAAACAGAGAACCAAACAGAGAATGGGGAATACGTTGCCGGCAATCTCATACGAAAATATAAAAAGATGCCTCATTCGCTTGAGGCATCTCTTCTGATCAGTTGGAATCAGGTTTTGCGGGCGGTTCTTCACCGTTTCCGCCGGGTGCTCCTGAAGGAGGATCACCTGACGGCGGATCACCCTGAGGTTTTTCTCCGTTGCCGCCGGGACCGCCTGACGGCGGATCACCCTGAGGCTTTTCGCCTGAAGGAGGATTGCCGGGCATGCCGTCCTGCTGGCCGCCTGAAGAAGATTCAGTCTTTATCTCGATCGCGGTGCCTTTGGAAGAAGTGCCCGCGCTGTATTTCTTGCCGCCGACATAGAGCGTATGGCCGTTAAGATCTATCGCATCAGCATCACAGGTGAGGGAAGTGACATAGGAATCACCGGAAAGCACCCACTTGCTGCCTGACTCGATCTCGACGTAGACCTCACCTTTGTTTTCGCTGTTTACGGCTCCGGTGTATGTGGTTCCGGAAGACAGGTACATGTTGAGCTGCGAGACGCTGTCGACTACGGTGTCACCTGTAAGAGTCTGCTTCTTGAGATAGAGGTTAACCTTGCCTCCGTTTGAACCCGAGGTTCCCCAGCCGGCTGCAGCAGCTCTTAAGAAGACGTCGTCAGCGTCATTGTTTACGATGGTTACGCCTTCAATAGTGATGTTTGCTGTTGTGTTGTTTACGAAGAAAACGTCGCCTGTCTTGTTGGTGAGGGAGCCGCCTGTCATGGTGAATTCTGCGAGACCCACTGACGCGTCACCGGACATAGACTGGTATATCATGACAGCGTTGAAATTGTCGGTCTTGTCTGAATTGTGGTTGTTGTGATCGGCAGTCAGGTTAACGTTGTTCAGCGTTACGGAGTTCTTGCCTTCAACGACGATGCCTTCAGAAGCAGTAGATTCAAGCGTTGCGCTGCTGACGATAATGTTGGCGGTTGAATAGACTGCGGGTGAACCCGTGCCTTCCGTCTTGTATGTGCCGCCGTCCACGGTGACCGTTCCGCCGCCTCTGTCAGACCTGATCGCAGCGGATGAATTTCCGGTCGTGTGAATGTTTAAATTGGTGGCATTCATCGTTCCGCCGCCTGTCGTCATGAGGCCGCCCGAGCAGTTGCCTGAAGTCGTGATGGTCGAATCGCTGATGTTAACGGTCGTGCCTTCACCATATGAGAACACTGCGTTTGCGTGAGTTCCGTCGGTGTTGACCGTGATGTTCTTGAGGGTAAGCGTTGCTTTCTCAGTAGCGAAGATCGCTGCGTTGTCGCCGTAGAAATCCGCTTCGTCTCCTGATGAGGAACTGCCGGTTTTCGTGACTGTCACGTTGGAATATTCTTCGGTCTTTCCGCTGACTTCTATCGCATGTTCGCCGTCATTGTAATTGCTGATGCCGTCTTCGTTCACGGACTGAACGGAAATGGCTGAAGAAGTATCATCTGAAGTTACATTGTTTACTGTGTTGCAGGCTGCGATCGAAAGCATGAGCGATGCTGCCATCGTCAGAGCCAGAACGCACATTATCCTTTTATGTTTCATGGTATTATTCCCCCTTGTTCTGTCTTATGCCTATACAATACAGGCCTTGCCTGAAACGGACTTTAAACAGATTTGGTGAAAACTGAATGAAACGAAGTAGATGTTATAATTACCTATATAAAGGCCAAATCATCATGCTGTAAGAGGTTATGCATATGGGAATCAAAGCTGCATACATGGTGCCTCATCCGCCCTTGATCGTTCCGGAAGTCGGAAAGGGCGGGGAAAAGCAGATCATTGAGACAACGAACGCATACGACCGCGTAGGTCAGGAGATCGCGAAGATCGCGCCCGATACGATAATCATCCTGAGCCCGCATTCGGTGATGTATGGTGATTATTTTCACATCTCACCCGGCGAAGGAGCAACAGGCAACTTCGGTAATTTCGGCGCGCCTCAGGTGAGCTTCTCGGAAACATACGATACCGATCTGGTTAATGTTCTGGCAGGCACGCTTGCCTGTGACGGCTTCCCCGCGGGCACTCTGGGCGAGCGCGACAAAGAACTCGATCACGGCACGATGGTCCCTTTATATTTCATAAGGAAATACTATAAGGGTGGAAAGATAGTAAGGATCGGCCTTTCGGGACTTCCGCTTACGGATAACTACAAGCTCGGAACATACATCAGGGAAGCAATCGAAGACCTTGGCAGGAATGCCGTAATAGTCGCGAGCGGCGATCTTTCGCACAAGCTCAAGGATTACGGTCCTTACGGCTTTGATCCGGCAGGCCCCGTTTACGATGAGAAGATAATGGAGGCGGCGGGAAAAGCAGACTTCGGAGGAATGCTGCAATTTGACAGCAATCTCCTTGATAAGGCAGCCGAGTGCGGACACGGATCCTTCTGCATAATGGCGGGCGCTTTTGACGGACTTGATGTTAAGGCTGAAGTGCTTTCGCATCAGGACATCACGGGAGTAGGGTACGGGATCTGCATTTTCGAACCCGGCGGCGAAAACCCCGAGAGGTGCTTTTTGAAGGCTTTGGCAGATAAGGTAAGTTCCGTGGATTCTTCTGCATACGTTAGGCTTGCGAGAGCGACGATTGAGAGATTCATCAGGACCGGTTATACGATAAGGTTCCCTGAGGATGTGCCCGAAAGACTCAAGGAAGATCTGCCTGCCGAAGCGTCTTCTTCGAGGGCGGGAGCATTCGTTTCGGTCCACAAGAACGGCATGCTCAGGGGCTGCATCGGAACGATCGCGCCCGTTCAGGACTGCATCGCCGAAGAGATAATAAGCAACGCGATAAGTGCGGTATCAAGGGATCCGAGGTTTGACAAAGTAAGGCCCGACGAGCTGGATCTTCTTGAGATCAACGTTGATATCCTAGGCGAGCCTGAAGACATATCAGGCCCTGAACAGCTTGATGTTAAGCGTTACGGAGTCATAGTCACATACGGATATAAGAGGGGACTCCTGCTTCCTGATCTCGAAGGTGTTGATACCGTTGAAGATCAGATAGACATCGCAAGGCGCAAGGGCGGGATTGCTCCGACCGACAACTATACGCTCCAGAGATTTGAAGTAATAAGGTATAAGTAAATGGCAGTCTGCAACGTATGCTTCAGACATTGTGATATCAAAGAAGGCGGGACCGGTGCCTGCAAAGCCAGGGGCTGCAGGGACGGCAAAGTAGTTCCGTTAAACTACGGATACTTTACCGCGCTTGCCTTGGATCCGATCGAGAAGAAACCTTTGGCCAGGTTTTGTCCCGGCTCCTATATCCTTTCTATAGGAAACTACGGCTGCAATCTGTTTTGCCCGTTCTGCCAGAACCATGAGATCTCAAGGTCTGACGGCAGCGAATTCGATGAAAAGATTATTCCAGAAAAACTCGCGGAAGTCGCAAATGCATATAAGGTCAGGGGCAACATCGGAGTCGCATTCACATACAATGAA
>JAFWQF010000124.1 GCA_017509205.1 Clostridiales bacterium
AGAGGCTGCCTTCATCAGAAGACAGCCTCAGTTGGTTATTTAGGTTTGGCTGTATCAGCCGAAGAGTGTGAGGAGAACGCCTGCTGCGATTGCAGAACCGATAACGCCTGCAACGTTCGGGCCCATTGCGTGCATGAGCAGGAAGTTTGAAGGGTTCTCTTTCTGTCCGACCTTGGAAGATACACGAGCTGCCATAGGAACCGCGGAAACGCCTGCGGAACCGATGAGAGGGTTGATCTTGCCGCCGGAGAGGACATACATGAGGTCGCCGATGAGAAGGCCGCCGACTGTTGCGAGAGCAAATGCGGAGAGACCGATGACGATGATCATGATGGTTCTTACCTGGAGGAAGTTCTGACCTACAGCTGTAGCACCTACGGATGTTCCGAGGAAGATCGTGACGATGTTGCACATTGCGTTCTGAGATGTCTCGGAGAGACGCTCTGTTACGCCGGACTCTCTGAAGAGGTTACCAAGCATGAGGCAGCCGAGGAGAGGTGCGACGGAAGGGAGGATGAGAACGCAGACAACTGTAACGATGATAGGGAAGCAGATCTTCTCAACCTTGGAAACAGGTCTTGTGAGCTCCATCTTTACCTTACGTGCTTTCTTTGTCGTCAGAGCCTTCATGATGGGCGGCTGGATCATCGGGATCAGCGCCATGTATGAGTAAGCTGCGATTGCGATTGCGCCGAGGAGCTCAGGTGCGAGCTTTGATGTGAGGTAGATTGCCGTCGGGCCGTCAGCGCCGCCGATGATGCCGATTGAAGCAGCACCCTCAGGTGAGAAGCCGAGGAGGATGGCAACTACGAATGCGAATGAGATACCAAACTGAGCGCCTGCACCCATGAAGAAGGATGAAGGACGGGAGATCAGGGGTCCAAAGTCTGTCATCGCGCCGACTGCCATGAAGATGAGGCAGGGGAAGATATCCATCTTAACGCCGATGTAGAGGAAGTCGAAAAGACCCGGATCGATGTGCTGACCGAGCTCGTTGACATAGTGTCCGCCAAGAGCTGCCCAGTTGATGTCACCCTGGAACCACTCGGGGTGGAAGATTCCGCCGCCCGGCCAGGGAAGGTTTGTAAGGAGCATACCGAAAGCGATAGGGAGCAGGAGAAGCGGTTCAAACTGCTTCTTGATCGCCATGTACAAAAGGACGAATGAAAGAAGGATCATTACACCGTTCTTCCAGCCTTCCTGTGTGATGAAGAACTGGGCGAAGCCCGAAGTCTCCCACAGATTTTTCAATACTTCTAACATTTTGATTCCTCCGCCGTCACTTATGAAATAGTAACAAGAGGCGTTCCGGTATCAACTGAAGCGCCCTTGGAGGTGAGAACCTGAGCAACTGTGCCTGCGCAAGGAGCATAGATCTCGTTCTCCATCTTCATAGCTTCGAGGATGCAGACGAGCTCGCCTTCCTTGACTGCCTGGCCTACAGCGACCTTAACGTCGAGGATCGTGCCGGGCATAGGTGCGTTGACAGGAGTTGTGCCTGCTGCGGCTGCGGCAGCGGGAGCTGCGGGTGCAGGTGCGGCAGCGGGAGCAGCTGCAGGAGCTGCGGGTGCGGCAGCAGGAGCGGGAGCAGCTGCTACAGCGGTAGTTCTGATGAGATTGGCTTTGCCTTTCTCAACCTCTACTTCGTAGATCTTATCGTTGATCGTAACATTGTATATCATGTGTGGTTCTCTCCTTTACTTCTTTTCGACGAGTGTGATGGACTTGAAGACGAGCTCTGAAAGCGGGATTCCGGTGTTGTCGGAAACGATTGCCATGATCATGGCTGCTGTCTTCTCGTCGCATCCCTTCAGCTTCAGTGTTCCTGAAGAGAATTCCTCTTCTGCGGCTGCGGGCGTTGCTGCTGCAGGAGCTGCTGCGGCTGCAGCGGGCTTTGCTTCAGGCTTTTCGCTGCCCTTTGTTGCAGATGCGAGGATCTTACCTGCAAGAGAGATAAGAACATACATGATGAAGAGAACGCCGAAGACTACGAGGATTACGATGCCTGCATTCATGAACATGTCTGATGTGCTCATCTGAGGCTTGAGGAAGGTGAACACGTTGGATTCGGTTCCGCTTGACGTAGTCTCTCCGGTCTCTTCGCCGGAAAGCATTACGATCTCCTCCTCATCTAAATTGATTCTGAAATCCATTGTCAGTCCTCCTTCTTCTCGATGGTGTAGCTGACTGTGTTGGATTCCTTCTCCTCACGAGCTGCGAAGAACTTCTCTGCAACCTGAGGGAAAGCGATGTAGGAAAGAACGTCCTCGTCGGAACGGGCCTTGCTGCCGAGTTCCTTCTTGGTCTTTTCGAAAGCGGGCTCGAGAGAATCGGCATATCTGCCCTGAACGAGCTCTTCAGGCTTCCAGCATCTGTCGATGAGTTCCTGATTTACTTCGCCCGGTGCTCTGCCGTACTCGCCTCTGAGGTAAGCCTTGATCTCCTTGGAGATGTTCTTGTAGCGCTCACCGAGGAGAACGTTCTGAACTGCCTGGTTACCGACCATCTGTGAAAGAGGTGTAACGAGCGGGGGATAGCCCATGTCCTTACGTACTGCAGGGATCTCTGCGAGAGCTGCATCGAACTTGTCGAGAGCGTGCATGTCCTTGAGGTTTGCGATCATGTTGGAGAGCATTCCGCCCGGAACCTGATACTTGAGGATGTCAGCCTTGATGCCCATGACTGTAGGATTGAGTGTTCCGTTGTCGAGGAACTTCTTTCTGACAGGTACGAAGAAATCAGCAATCTCCTTGAGCTTGTCAGTATCAAGACCTGACTCATAGCCGAACTGGCCAAGTGTGAAAGCCATTGTCTCGGTTGCAGGCTGTGATGTGCCGCCTGCCATTGTGGAGATGGCGCAGTCGATTCCGTCAACGCCTGCCTCAACAGCCTTCAGGAGAGTCATCGGACCCATGCCTGTTGTGTGGTGTGTGTGGAAGAAGAGAGGCACCTTGATCTTGGCATCCTTGATAGCCTTTACGAGATCGTAAGCTTCCTTAGGTGAGCAGATGCCTGCCATGTCCTTGATGGCGATGGAGTCAACGCCCATGCCCTCGAGTTCCTTGCACATCTCAACGTACTTTTCGATCGTATGAACGGGAGAAGTTGTGTAGCAGATGCAGCCCTGTGCATGCTTGCCGCACTTCTTAACTTCGTCGATGCAGACTTCAATATTGCGGAAATCGTTCAGAGCGTCGAAGATACGGAATATATCCATACCGTTCTCTGCAGCCTTGCGGCAGAAGAGTCTTACGACGTCATCGGGATAATGCTTGTAACCGAGGATGTTCTGACCACGGATGAGCATCTGAAGGGGAGTCTTCTTGCAGACAGCCTTGATCTTTCTGAGTCTCTCCCACGGATCCTCGTCCAGATATCTGAGACATGAATCGAATGTAGCGCCGCCCCAGCACTCGAGTGAGTAGTAGCCGGCATTGTCCAAAGTCTCAAGGATTCCCTCGAAATCGGAGAAAGGCATACGTGTTGCGATGAGAGACTGCTGGGAGTCACGCAGCACGGTTTCTGTGATTTTTACTTTCATATTGAAGTCACACTCCTTTATAATAAATAACCTTACCAAGTATAATGGCTTTGCCCTGATATGTGAATAGCAAATATTATCATTTTATGTTGATGTTTTTGGGGCTTGAAAAGCTGTAGGCTTTCTAAAAATAGCCGTTTACATTCAAAAAGCACGGGTGTATACTTAATTGCTCGCAAAGGGGACTTTGTGCCTATATTTGCGCGCAAATCTTAAGAAAGGAGATGTATTGATGCCAACGTTCAATCAACTTGTCAAGACCGGAAGACAGGATAAGACCTATAAGTCTGCTTCACCTGCACTTCAGTTTTCAATGAACACGATCAGGAACAAGCAGACTGATCTTGATTCACCTCAGAAGCGCGGCGTTTGCACAGTTGTTAAGACAACAACACCTAAGAAGCCTAACTCGGCTCTCCGTAAGGTTGCTCGTGTACGTCTTACCAACGGCTACGAAGTTACGGCTTACATTCCGGGTATAGGACACAACCTTCAGGAACACTCCGTTGTTCTGATCAGAGGCGGACGTGTCAAGGACCTCCCTGGTGTACGTTATCACATCGTCAGAGGCACACTGGATACAGCTGGTGTAGCTGACCGTAAGCAGGGCAGATCCAAGTACGGTGCAAAGAAGCCGAAGGCCGCGAAGGTTAAGAAGTAATCCTGTTTTCTAACGGGATATGGACATAAGTGATCAGTACATTGTTCATATATAAGGGACACTGTCACGACGACACTTACACGGGTCCAATAACTGAATCGTGAGTACCTATGGTTTCAAAGAATTTTTTGATAATCATGTTAGGAGGGAAGCAAAGTGCCAAGGAAAGGCAATACCCCAAAGAGGACCGTTCTTCCTGATCCGGTCTACAATGATATCAAGGTGAGCAAGCTCATCAACAATATCATGCTGGACGGCAAGAAGGGCGTAGCCCAGAAAATCACATACGACGCCTTTGATCTCATCAAAGAGCGCACGAACGAAGAGCCTCTTGAAGTTTTCTACAAGGCTCTTGAGAACGTAATGCCCACCCTCGAGTGCAAGGCTCGCCGTGTCGGCGGTGCCAACTATCAGATCCCTATGGATGTTAAGCCTGAAAGAAGACTTACACTGGGTCTGCGCTGGATCGTACAGTACTCGAGAAGCAGGTCTGAGCGTACCATGAAGGAGCGCCTTGCGGCTGAGCTCATGGATGCAGCTAACGAGACCGGCGGCGCATTTAAGAGAAAAGAAGAAATGCACAGAATGGCTGAGGCTAACAAGGCTTTCGCGCATTTCAACCGCTAATACACCGGATAAGAAAGGGACATTAATACTATGGCAACTAGAGCATATCCGCTTGAAAAGACCAGAAACATCGGTATTATGGCTCACATCGACGCCGGTAAGACAACAACAACCGAGAGAATCCTGTATTACTCCGGTGTTAACCGTAAGATGGGCGAGGTACACGAAGGTGCTGCTACCATGGACTGGATGGTTCAGGAGCAGGAGCGTGGTATCACGATCACTTCCGCAGCTACAACAGCTCCCTGGAAGGGTCACCGTATCAACATCATCGACACTCCCGGCCACGTTGACTTCACAGTAGAAGTTGAGCGTTCGCTCCGTGTCCTTGACGGCGCCGTTACGGTAATGTCTGCAAGAGGCGGCGTTGAGCCGCAGACGGAAACAGTCTGGAGACAGGCTGAGCACTACGGTGTTCCGAGAATGGTTTTCGTCAACAAAATGGATATCATCGGCGCAAACTTCGATCACGTTTGCGACATGATCAGAGACCGTCTCAAGAACAATCCTGTAGCTATCCAGTGCCCTATCGGCAAAGAGGACAGCTTCACGGGCATCATCGACCTTATTACTCTCCGTGCTGAGGTTTACACCTCTGAGGACGGTAAGGAATACGAGGACCGCGAGGTACCCGCAGATATGGTCGAGCTCGTAAAGGCTAAGAGAGAAGAGATGGTCGAGAAGATCTGCGAGACTGACGACGAGCTTACAGAGAAGTACCTCGAAGGCGAGGAGATCTCCAACGAAGAGCTCAAGGCAGCCCTCAGAAAAGCTACATGTGAGTGCAAGCTCATCCCTGTCACATGCGGTACATCGCTGCGTAACAAGGGCGTCCAGATGCTTCTTGACGCTATTGTCGACTACATGCCTTCTCCGCTCGACGTTCCTGCTATCAAGGGCGTCAACCCTGAGACAGAAGAGGAAGAGGAGAGACCTTCTTCTGACGACGAGCCTTTCTCCGCTCTCGCATTCAAGATCGCTACAGACCCGTTCGTCGGTAAGCTCTGCTTCTTCAGAGTTTATTCCGGTGTCATGATGGCAGGTTCCTATGTTCTTAACTCATCCAAGAACAAGAAGGAGCGTATCGGACGTATCGTTCAGATGCACGCTAACGAGCGTAAAGAGATCACCGAGGTATTCTCCGGTGATATCGCAGCTGCGATCGGTCTCAAGGATACAACCACAGGTAACACTCTCTGCGACGAGGATCATCCTATCATCCTCGAGTCCATGGAGTTCCCTGAGCCTGTTATCGAAGTAGCTATCGAACCTAAGTCAAAGGCTTCTCAGGAGAAGATGCTCATCGCTCTCCAGAAGCTGGCTGAAGAAGATCCGACCTTCCGTACCTATACAAACCAGGAAACAGGTCAGACGATCATTGCCGGAATGGGCGAGCTCCATCTCGACATCATCGTTGACAGACTTTTCCGTGAGTTCAAGGTCGAGGCAAACGTAGGCGCTCCTCAGGTTTCTTACAAAGAGACCATCAGGAAGACCGTCGAGGCCGAGGGACGTTTCGTACGTCAGTCCGGTGGTCACGGTCAGTACGGCGACTGCTGGCTCAGACTTGAACCTCAGGAACCGGGCAAGGGCTACGAGTTCGTCGACGCAACAGTCGGCGGCTGCATCCCGAAGCAGTTCATCGCACCTATCGATGCCGGTATCCAGGAAGCTATGGGCGCAGGCGTACTCGGCGGATTCCCTGTTGTTGACGTTAAGGTTACCGTTTTCGACGGTTCTTACCATGATGTCGACTCTTCGGAAATGGCATTCAAGATTGCCGGATCCATGGGTTTCAAGGCTGGTATGCAGAAGGGCGATCCTTGCCTCCTCGAGCCTATCATGAAGGTAGACGTCGAGGTTCCGGACGAGTATCTCGGTGACGTTATCGGCGGTATCAACGCACGCCGTGGTAACATCAAGGATATCGAGCCTCAGAACGGCTCTCAGCAGGTTCATGCTGAGGTTCCGCTCGCAAACATGTTCGGTTATGCAACTGACCTGAGATCCACAACCCAGGGTCGTGGTACTTTCGTCATGCAGATCAGCCACTTCGCTGAGACACCGAAGAGCATCATGGAAGACATCCTCAAGAGGTAATGTCTTCCGCCGGTCCGCTTAGAGCCGGCACAGCCGAATAAATACTTTATTTTCAAGTATTCTTGTTGAAAGTAGTACGGAAAATATGTAAAATGTACTTTATCGCTGTATTGATCTAAGCGTCAAAAATTTGATTCATTAATTCTTAGGAGGAATTAAAATGGCAAGAGAAAAGTTTGTACGTAGCAAACCGCACGTAAACATCGGCACCATTGGTCACGTTGACCACGGTAAGACCACACTCACAGCTGCTATCACAAAGTATCTTTCTTTCGTTGGCGGCGCTAAGTTCGAGGATTATTCCCAGATCGACAGCGCACCGGAGGAGAGAGCTCGTGGTATCACGATCAACACAGCACACGTTGAGTATGAAACAGAAGCACGTCACTATGCACACGTTGACTGCCCTGGCCACGCTGACTACATCAAGAACATGATTACTGGTGCTG
>JAFWQF010000125.1 GCA_017509205.1 Clostridiales bacterium
CGAGTTCTGAAAGCTCCTTGCTTCGGATGTCACCGGTAACGGGCTCGAAATCACCCTTGGCGATACGGCCTGCGAAACGTGAAAGCTTTCTTGTTGAAGAGATGAGCGGGTAGGAGAGGATGAAGCTCAGAACGCCCGCGATTATGATGGCAAGGAGTGCAGCCTGAACGAGGGCGAGCGTGATCTGTGCCATGAACGAATAGTAAGAACCTGAGTTGACGTATACGAGGAGGTAGTAACCTTCGAGAACTTTTCGCTGGTTGTTTCCGGCGTCGTACTCGAATCCGACCGATCTGTAGTAGATCAGGTTGCCGTTGATGCTCGTGGTCTGTGCCTCACGCTGATTGAGGTGACCGTTCTCGGAAACTACCTGATATACGACGTTTGAAGCGCTGTTTGCGTAACTGATGTTGTAGTCGGACGTAGGCCACATCAGAAGGCATCTGTTGGTGTTTGCGTCATAAGTGTAAAGAGCGAGACTTGCCTGGTTCGAAAGGTCCGCGGTGCGGATGGACTTCATGAGGTATTCCTGAATGTCTTCCTCGGTACGCTCGTTCTTCTTGCCGATCTCATTCTGGAAAGCAATGGCGAAGTTCTTTGTAGAGCTTACGGCCGTTTCGATTCTGGCTTTACATTCCTGGGCGATGTAATTCTTTACGATCGACTGAACGTAGAAATTGATGATGAAGATGACGAGCAGGATCGCGACGATCTGAAGCGCGTAAAAGTGCATTGCAATAGGGACACGGATCGTTTGTTTGTTCCGTGCCGGCACTTTCTTCTTCGCGATTTTACTGCTTTCTGTCATTTAGTCTTCTGAATCGTCTCCTTCTGCGCCGTCTTCGGCAGACCTCATAACGAGACGGAAGCCGTATCCCCAGATGGTGGAGATCCTTGCTCCGGAATGAGAGATCTTCTTGCGCAGTCTCTTGACGGTATCGTCAGCAACACGCGTCTCGACCTGTGTCTCATAGCCCCAGATCTTATCGAGGAGCTCTGTTCTTGAGATTGCTCTGTCTCTGTTGGAGATGAGATATGTAAGGAGTGCATACTCGTTAGGAGTAAGAGGGAAGGGTTCGCCTCCCAATGTTGCTTCCTTTGTCTTTCTGTTTATGACGATGTCCGCGAAAGAGATGAGACCGTCATCAGTTTCCTTGACGGAAGTCTTGCCTGTGATCTCTTCCTGTCTTTTAAGTACGGACTTGACCTTTGAAACGAGCTTTACTGGCGAGAACGGCTTCGTGAAATAGTCGTCGCTGCCGAGATCTAAGCCCTGGATGTAATCAGCATCGCTGTCCTTTGCGGTGAGCATGATGATCGGGACATTGGATGTCTTTCTGATCTCTCTTAAGATATAGAAACCGTCGTGACCGGGCATCATGACATCGAGTATGACGAGGTCACAGGGGGAATTTGAATACTGTTCAAGAAGAGCATCGCCCGTGGGAAAGCCGATGCATCTGAAGTTTTCTCTCTCAAGGAATGATTTCAGCAGATTTCTGATATTGTCGTCATCATCTGCAATGTAAATAAGTTTGTCCATGTAAAAACGTGTTCTCCAAAATGTAGATGACAGTATTTTAACCTAACATCAGTTTTATAATTATATTAATTTGGTGCAAATATGCGGAATTGATTTAATGTCAGCGTTTTTTGTGATTAAATAGTGATACAAATCACTAAAGGAGAAGCATCATGCCTACAATACTGGTTACCGGCGGAAACGGTTACATCGGATCTCACACAGTTATCTCACTTTTTAACAGCGGCTACGACGTAGTAATAGCTGACAATCTCGCAAACAGTAAGATGGAGGTCCAGAACCGTCTTAAGCAGATAACCGGCAGGGAATTCAAATTTTATAACGTAGATTGCTGCGACGAAGCTGCTCTTGATAAGGTTTTTGGCGAGAACAGGATCGACAGCGTGATCCATTTCGCAGGACTCAAGGCAGTAGGCGAATCAGTCAGGATGCCTCTCGAGTATTATTCGAACAACATCGGCAGCATGATCACCGTCCTCAAGTGCATGGAAAAGCACGGCGTGAAGAACCTGGTTTTCAGTTCTTCCGCAACTGTTTACGGCATGAGCGAGGACGTTCCTTTTACTGAAGCAAGCCCTTTGGGCACTTGCACCAACCCTTACGGCTGGACCAAGTGGATGATCGAGCAGATCCTTCGCGACTATGCCGTTGCCCATCCCGACATGAGGATCTGTCTGCTCAGATACTTCAATCCCGTCGGAGCTCACGAGAGCGGCCTGATCGGCGAGGACCCCAAGGGCATCCCTAATAATCTCTTTCCTTATATATCAAAGGTTGCGGGCGGAACGCTCGAATGCCTGACCGTTTTCGGTGATGACTATGACACGCCCGACGGAACATGCCTGCGCGACTACATCCACGTATGCGATCTGGCTGACGGCCACGTCAAGGCGATCGAGTATCTGGCAAAGGCAGATGAGCCTGTCAGCGTTTTCAATCTCGGAACGGGAAAAGGCACTTCGGTCAAGGAGGCAGTAGCTGCTTTCGAGAAGGCATGCGGCCATCCGATCAACCATGTTTTCGGTGCCAGAAGGCCGGGAGACATCGCCGTCTGCTATGCGTCAACGGAGAAGGCTGAAAGGGTTCTCGGATTCAAGGCAAAGTACGGCATTGACGAGATGTGCAGCTCCTGCTGGAAGTGGCAGACAATGAATCCTGAAGGCCTGAAAGACTGACAAAATTCATTTTTGACTTTTTTTGATATTCGTATTGACATCTCCGGATTTCAGAATTATATTTAGTTGTGGTTTAGCACTCGGGCAATATGAGTGCTAAACCATAAATCATTGTATTGGAGGTCTTTAATATGACAATTAAACCCCTGGCAGATAAGGTGGTAGTAAAAAAGCTTCAGGCTGAAGAGACAACGAAGAGCGGAATCATCCTTTCTTCCGGTGCTCAGCAGAAGCCTCAGATCGCTGAGATCATAGCAGTAGGCCCCGGCGGAGTCGTTGACGGAAACGAGATCAAGATGGAAGTTTCCGTTGGACAGAAGGTCATCATCCGTGACTACGCGGGCACGACAGTTAAGCTCGAAGGCGAGGAGTACATCATCGTTCGTCAGGATGACATCGCTGCTGTTGTAGAAGACTGATCGAAATAAGGAGGAATCAACATGGCTAAAGACATTAAGTACGCTGAGGATGCCAGAAAGGCCCTCGAAGCAGGCGTAAATAAGGTTGCTAACACAGTAAAGGTAACACTCGGACCTAAAGGAAGAAACGTTGTTCTCGACAAGAAGTACGGCGCACCCCTCATCACAAACGACGGTGTTACGATCGCTAAGGAGATCGAGCTTGAGGACCGTTACGAGAACGCAGGCGCTCAGCTTGTTAAGGAAGTTGCTTCCAAGACAAACGACGTCGCAGGTGACGGTACAACAACAGCTACACTGCTCGCACAGGCTATCATCCGTGAAGGCATGAAGAACGTTGCAGCAGGCGCTAACCCGATCATCCTCCGTAAGGGTATCTCAATGGCAGTTGATACAGCTGTTAAGGAGATCCTTGGTTCTGCTAAGAAGGTTGACGGTTCCAAGGACATCGCAAAGGTTGCAGCAATCTCTGCAGGCGATGAGGAAGTCGGCAAGATGATCGCAGAAGCAATGGAGAAGGTTACTTCCGACGGCGTCATCACTGTAGAAGAGAGCAAGTCAATGCTCACAGAACTCAACGTTGTTGAAGGTATGCAGTTCGACAGAGGTTACATCTCACCTTACATGGCAACAGATACCGATAAGATGGAGACTGTTTTCGACGAGCCTTACATCCTTATCACAGACAAGAAGATCAGCAACATCCAGGATCTGCTCCCCGTAATCGAGCCCCTCGCTCAGTCCGGCAAGCAGCTCGTTATCATCGCTGACGACATCGAGGGTGATGCTCTCGCAACACTCATCGTAAACAAGCTCAGAGGTATCTTCACATGCGTAGGCGTTAAGGCTCCCGGCTTCGGTGACAGAAGAAAGGCTATGCTCGAGGATATCGCTATCCTTACAGGCGGTCAGGTCATCACATCCGATCTCGGCCTTGAACTCAAGGACACAACACTTGAGCAGCTCGGTAAGGCTCATCAGGTCAAGGTCAACAAGGACAGCACGATCATCGTTGACGGTGAAGGCGAAGAGGGCGCAGTTAAGTCCCGTGTCAGCCAGATCAGAACACAGCTCGAAGAGACAAAGTCCGATTACGACAGAGAGAAGCTCCAGGAGAGACTTGCAAAGCTTTCCGGCGGCGTAGCTGTCATCAAGGTCGGTGCTGCTACTGAGACAGAGATGAAAGAGAAGAAGCTCCGTATCGAGGACGCTCTCGCTGCAACAAAGGCTGCAGTCGAAGAGGGTATCGTTGCAGGCGGCGGTACAGCTTTCATCAACGCTATTCCTGCAGTCAGTAAGCTCCTCGACGAGACGGACGGCGACGTCAGAACTGGTGTTAAGATCGTTCTTAGAGCTCTTGAGGAACCTATCCGCCAGATCTCTGACAACGCAGGCCTCGACGGCAGCGTAATCTGCGAGAAGGTCAAGAATTCTCCCGCAGGCAACGGCTACGATGCACTCCACGACGAGTACACAGACATGTTCGCTGCCGGAATCGTTGACCCTGCAAAGGTTACTCGTTCCGCACTCCAGAACGCAGCTTCCGTTTCTTCAACACTTCTCACAACGGAAGCAGTTGTTACAGACATCCCTGAAAAGGAAGCTCCTGCTATGCCTCAGCAGCCGATGTACTGATAACCGGTTAATTGAAGCTTTTGAAGGCTGTCTCGCTGAGGCGGCCTTTTTTATCGAAAACATTGCTTAACCGTGGGACGGCTTTTTTATTGGTTTACCCATCAGATTTCAGTTTTGTTTTTTGATGGGTATTTTATTGCCTTTTTCGTGCCCGTTTTTGTTCTTTTGTTTGTGTTTACCCATAAAAACACTGTTTTTGTGTCTCTTATGGGCATTTTTCGCGCTCTGAACTGAAAATTTGCCGAAAACTACCCATTAAAAGACCAAAAACGGTTTCTGAGGGGTAAATCCGGTCTTTTGAACGGCATTTTGGCCCGAAAATGCCCATAAGAACAGCAAAAATGCTTTTCTTATGGGTATATTCCAAAATCGCAGGCTCCCAGAAAAGACAACTACGGACTAAAAACAGTTTTTTGTCGGTTTAGTCCGTAGGTTTTTATCATTTTTGGTTTGTAGAGAGCCTGACCTACGGGCGTTTTTGCAATAATTGACGATTTGGTCCGTAGGTGGTGGCCTGTTTCAAAGGCTTTTCTTGAAAACCTACGGACTAAAACAACGATTTTGTTTATTTAGTCCGTAGTTGCCGTAAATCACGTAGGCTATATGTCTTTTTCGTGTGTTATCATAGTATGGAATTTCAAGAGGTGAATCTCATATGATCGAAGACAGTTTTATTGAATCCCACGTTACGCGCAATGGCGGAAAGAATATTGTGGCACGTTGTTTTGCCGTTTTTGCATTGTGCGTCATTATAGTAGCCGTCAACTTTTTCGGACTTGCCGTATTTGGCGGACCGGCGCTTGGTGTAACGCTGATGTTCTCTGTTACGCTTATCTTCATTTTCGTTTTCCTGTTGAAGAGGTCATATACCGAGTACGATATCGAGATTTCAAATGACAATGTCAACGTGGCAAAGATCCTCGGACAGAGCAGCCGTGTTGATCTGATGGACTTTTCGATCAAGGACTGCATCTATATCGGACCCGTAACCGGTGACAGATATGAGGAAGACCTCAAGAAAGCAGATATCAAACTCGCGATAACAGAGCAGAAAAAATACCCTATCGAAGAAAACATCTGGTATATGCTCTATAAGGAAGAGAACTATATCTGCATGCTCATCCTTGATTTCAAGCCTGAGATGTACAAGGTCTTCAGAAGATATAATCCGAGGAACGTTGCTTTCTACAAGGCTCCTGTCAAGAAAGAGGAAAAGTCCGGGGAAGAGAATGCCTGATTATCCGTCTTATACAGAACTTGAGGTCTACTGCAAGGCTACCGAATGCGGCATAGGTGACAGACTCTATGCTTCAGTACTGATCGGCGACCTTCAGGAGGCTGCCGAGCAGAGCTCAAATACTCTTGGATACGGCACGGATTTCCTCAAGGAGAACAACATCTGCTGGATCATCTTAAGGATGCACCTGGAGTTTGACCGTCTTCCCCTGTGGCACGAAAAGTTCAAGATCAGGACCTGGACTACGGGTCTTGAGAAGATCTACTACGGCAGAGAGTTTGAAGTCTACGATTCCGAGGGCATCAGGATCGGAAAGGCAACTTCCACATGGATCCTGGCTGACTGGAACACACACAGGCCGGTAATCGCCTCAAAGCGTCCGGAACTGCCTCCGCCGTTCGTTCAGTCGCCCGAAAAGGTTTTCGGAACGGGTGCTCCGAAGATTGCTTTCCCTGAAAAAGACGAGATAGCAGGTGAGACAGACAAACCTGTCATCATTAAATATGCCGATTACACCGAGCTCGACCGCAACAGGCACGTAAACAATTCAAGGTATACGGCCTGGGCTTATGATGCGCTTTTCAAGTCAGGATACGACGTTTCTTCCGTGAAGGAAATCTCGATCATGTACAACAGCGAGGTCAAGCAGGGAGAAAAGGTCGAACTTTATATTTCAGACTCCGGCGAAAAATTGGCCGTATACGGCTATAAAGACGGGAACACAAAGGTTTTCGCGGCCGAACTCAAGCTCGGCTGATCATTATTGTCCGCATTTTTTGATATTTGGCTTTTTGTTTTGTCTGCTTTGTTATAAAATAATAAATTAGCAAATAAAACGGAGGTCTGCCATGATTGAGATCAAGAATCTTGTAAAGCATTATGGAGACAAGAAAGCGGTCAACGATATCTCTTTCACAGTAAAAGATAACGAGATCTTAGGCTTCTTAGGTCCGAACGGTGCGGGAAAGACTACCACGATGAACATCATCACCGGATATCTTTCTTCAACGTCTGGCACGGTAAAGATCAACGGACACGATATCCTTGAGGAACCGGCTCTTGCCAAGAAGGATATAGGCTATCTGCCTGAGCAGCCGCCGCTCTACAACGACATGACTGTCGAAGAGTACCTTAAGTTCATCTGTGATCTTAAGCAGGTTCCCAAGAAGGACCGCAAAGAGCACATCGATACGATCACCGACATGGTGGGCATTTCCGCTGTTACGGGAAGACTCATCGGAAATCTTTCCAAGGGTTACAAGCAGAGAGTAGGTCTTGCACAGGCTCTGGTAGGCGATCCGCCGATCCTCATCCTCGACGAGCCCACCGTTGGTCTTGACCCCAATCAGATCATCGGTATCAGAAAGCTCATCAAGAACCTTTCCAAGAATCATTCGATCATCGTCAGCTCGCACATCCTTTCAGAGATCCAGGAGATCGCTGACAGGGTCGTCATCATCAATCACGGAAAAGTTGCTGCCGTTGATACGATCATGGATCTTTCCCAGAGACTGTCCGGAACATCTAAGATCCTCATGTCATTCAAGGGCCCTGCAAAGGACGTTGCATCAAGGCTTAAGATGATCCCCGGAATCGCTGAGGTCAGCATCAGGAATGCAGGCGATATCGGCGAGGTTGAGTTCGTTCTGGCTCTCAAGGCCGGAAACGAAGTCAGGGCAAATGCTTTCTTCATGATGGCAAAGTCCGGATGGCCGATACTTGAATTCCGTTCGCTCAATCCTTCTCTTGAAGAAGTGTTCCTGAGCATCACAGCGGGTTAAGGAGTTATTATGACTGCAATATTTAAGAGGGAATTCTTTTCATACTTCAGAACGCCGGTCGGATATGTCGCAATGGCTATCTTCACTTTTATTTCCGGCTTTATCTTTTACACCCAGTTTGCTTCAGGATATGTCAGCATCAGCGACGAGATAAATTCTCTGCGCTCGCTGTTCATCGTCATCGTTCCGATCATCACGATGGGAATGTTTGCTGAAGACCGCAGAAGGGGAACTGAGATCCTTTACTATACGAATCCTCTGGAAATGTTCTCTGTCGTGTGCGGTAAGTTTTTTGCTGCCATGGCGCTGCATTTCGTAATGTTCATTAATGTTTTCATTCACATAATCGTAGTCAATATGTTCGGTGGCAGGACTGATGTAGGTGTATTGGGATCAGTTCTGGTATTTTTCTTTATGGCTGCGCTGTTTATTTCGATCGGACTGCTCGCATCCGTTATAACTGATAACCAGATCATTTCCGCAATCGTTGCTTTCCTGTTCATCCTGATTACCCAGCTTTTTACATTGATCGGTACATACTGCGGCACGGCTGTCAGCACAATCATGTCATACATGGGTCTAAGCCTGGAGGATAGAAATGCTGCCAAGAACGGCGTTGCATCTGTTATCAGCTGGTTTGATCCTTTTGCCAAGACAGATGCTTTTGCCAGTGGACTGTTCTCTGTTTCCGCGCTGGTATTCTGCCTGTCTTTCGCGATCTTCTTCCTGTATCTGTCATTCAGGATACTTGAGAAGAAGCGCTGGAGCCAGAAGTAAGGGGGATACGGCAATGAGCAATAATGCGAATACACCTGTTAAGAAAACAGTTAAAAAACCTGCAGCTAATAACGGCGCCCCAAACAGCGGTGCAAAAAAGCAGCACAGGAATGAAAGGGCACATCAGCTTAAGATCTATGCCATCGGTTCTGTCCTGATCCTTTTGGCTATAGTTCTGTTGGCTAATATTCTTCTGGATAAAGTGTTCGGTAAATCGCTGACGTTTGATTTTTCTGCAGGACGAAGCAATGTTATTTCAGATACTTCAGTTAAATTTCTTGAAAGTCTCCCGCAGGATACGAGGATTCGTATAGTCGGATTGTTTGAGCGACCTGAATCAGTCTATGATACCGAATACCAGTACATTGTTCCGATCCTGGATGACTATGTTAAGAAGTCAAACGGTAAGGTCAGTATTGAATATGTAGACATGCAGAAGAATCCGGGTATCATCCAGAGCCTTGATCCATCAGGCTCTTTTGATCTTTCAAATAAGACGGGATCTTATGTCGTTTCTTACAACGGCAAGATCGATATCATCGATCCGATTTCATGCTATACCATCGATACCGATCTTCTGAACCAGTACAATAAATATGTTGCCACCGGCATCAACACAGAGTACACATTTACAAACTCCATGATATCTCTTGTTAAGGGCTTTTCCAACAAGGCATATTTCGTCACAGGTCTCAAGGAGAATGCCTCTACTCAGCTTAAGCGCATTCTCAATGCAATGGGTACCGAGACAGCAGATATAGATTCGACAGCCGGTTTCAAGGTGCCTGCTGACTGTAATCTTCTTATTCTCAACGGTCCCAATACAGACATCCCGGAGTCTATGTTTGTTGAAATTAAAGAGTACATTGAAAAGGGCGGCAAGGTAATCGCAGCAGTTGATTATTCTTCTGACAATGTCGGCGAGTCATATAAAAACCTTAACCGTCTCTTGAATGAGATGAACATAAACGTCGAGCACTGCATGGTGTCCGAGAATGATCCCGCATATCAGCTTAATACGAAGATCAATGATTCTCAGGCTGATGTTGCGCAGCAGTTTTCGAATTTTTCATCTGAAAAGAAGATGCATATTACTCTGGCAAGGCCTCTTTCTGCTTCTGCTGTTAAGAACTCCAATTACACTACGTATCCTGTTCTGACAACTAGTGCCAAAGCTACGAAGAGTATTGCTGATGAAAACAACCAGGCAAAAGAGATTGTTACCGATCAGGGAATCATTAATGTTGCAATGTATTCCTCTTACAACGTTGACGATCCCGGTGAGATCTATGTGTTTGGCACAGTAAACTTTACGTCTGATGTTTATTATGAACAGTTTACGATCAACGACAGAAACGCAGACTTTATCAGGGGTTGCGTAAGAAGCATGCTCAAGATGTCTGATGAGAATAATGTTGATATTCCCGTAAAGAAGATCGATGGCAACAGGTTGAGCCAGAGCAAAGCCACAACTACTGTCTCTACAGGCGTTATGATCGTTTTCATGATCATTCTTCCGTTAATCCTCAGCTCCATGGCTGTTGTCGTTTACAACAAGAGAAAGAACCTTTGATATGAAGTCAGCTAAGAACCTGCTTATACCTTTGATCGTCATGATTCTCCTTGCAATAGGAGTAGTGGCGTACTTTGTTGTAGACAGGATCAGCAAGAATCATACGGTTGAGACGACTTATAACACTGTTGATCTGCTATATGTAAGCCCTGTCGAGATATCATCGGTAAGTGTCTTGCACAGAGACAGTAAAGCAGAGATCAGGGTAGACATGACTCGGTCTGCAGACGGAACATATGTCTATAAGTATTTAGGGAGTGATAAGGGTTCCGATGTTTATTCTCAGTCTGAGATGAGTGAATTCTTAAGCACTATGGCGTCTTTTGTAACCTGTTCTTTGATTTCCGAGAATGCCAATCTGTCAGAATACGGTCTTGATGCACCTGCATTTACGGTAACTGTTACCAAGACCGATGGTACGGCAAAAGTAATCCTGATCGGTAATGTTTCTCCTGACGGCAATAAGTGTTATATCTGCGCCAGCGGTTCGAATTCTGTCTATATGGCAAATATCGAGAAATATAAGGTTGCTTCAAAGATCGGAAATGATTTCATAGACGACAGGCTCTTTGAAGCAGAGATGAAAGATCTTGAATCTGTCAGCTTTTACAGAAAAAAGGATTCTGTAGAATTATCAGGAACATGCGTCTATGACGAAGAAAACGATGATTTCACTTTTAAATTCAACAAGCCGTTTTCCATAGAGTCGAGTTCGTTTTTTGACAGACTTATCAATAACATCTGCCGTATGTCGGTTGCAGGTTATGAGGATCCTACAACCGAGAATCTTTCAAAGTTCGGCCTTGGTGTACCTCAGTTCAGAGTTACGCTGAATCTTAAGGGAGGAAAGGTCTATACAGTTGAATTTTCTTCTGTTATGGGCGGTTACTACTACGGCCGCGTTAACGGTACGGGCAAGATCTTCAAAGCAGATGCTTCAAGGATCGAACTGATCGAATCCCCGGTCCTTTCTCTCATCAGTGAATATGTCTTCCATGACACATGCGACAATGTTGATTCGGTCGAGTGCACTGGAACAACCGGCAAGTTTGTCTTAAAACTCGATGTGAAGAAGGAAATGGCTATTTCTGACAGCGATTCAGTGGTTTCACTTGACGGCAGAAATGCCAAAGTCTCAAACGAAGCAGGCCGTTCATATGCCGCGATGCTCTATGAGACTATCTTCGGCATCAACATCGGCGGAATAGACGAGAGCGCAGTCATCTCCGAAAACGCTTATCCCGACACTACGATCAAAGTCTACGACCACAACCATTCAGTTGTCGTCTACGATTTCTACAGAAGATCTGACGAGACCTTCTATGTTTCAAAGAACGGTGAATATACCGGTTTCTATGTATTCAAGAGGGAATTGTATAATGACGGAGGGCAGGACACCTACAATTATGGAGTCTGGCCCGCTTACGATATACTTACGAAAGCGATCTCCAACGGCATCAACGGAGTCTATGAGATTCCTGAGCAGAAGTGAGACTGATACATAATGGCAAAGAACAAACCGAATAAAGATATAGAGAAAAAGAAAACCAGAAAGAGCAACCCGAGCGTCGGTCTTACGATCGCCGTTATCATCTTCGCGGCTCTTCTGATAGGCAGCATCGTCCTGATTTTTATGGTATCTGACAAGATCGATTCCATGCAGGGCGCGGACTCCCAGATCAAGCTTGCCGCGCAGGGCGGCTTCAACTGCGAGTATTCAGAAGCGCAGAAGCTCTATCCTTACGGCGAGGGCGTCATCAAGGTCACCAACGACCGAATCGCGTACCTTACGCTTTCGGGAACTGAGATCTATACGGTTCCTGTTTCTTATTCAAACCCGCAGTGTTCCGTTTTCGGTGATTACGCCGCGGTCTTCGATCTCAACGGTTATTCGTTCACGGTAATGAGCCGCGACAAAGCTCTTTATTCCACGCCTACCAAGAATCAGATCAAGGCGCTCACGATGTCCAAAAAGGGTTATGTTGCCCTGATCACGGGCAGTGACGAGTCCAACGGCGATGTCGTTCTTTACGATGAGAGCGGAAAGGCGCAGTATCAGTGGTCTTCGTACAATTCCGGATTCCCGGTCTGCTGCTCATTTGATGCTGATTCCACCAAGCTCGCGGTTTCTACTGTAAACACCAGCGGTGCCGTCGTTGTTCCTTACATCAGAGTCTTTGCTATCAGCAAGGGCAAAAGCAGTCTTGAAATGGCTGACAGCGCAATGTACACGATCGACGGTAACGTAATGTTCATGTCGATGTTCTACATCGGCGAAAAGCTCTTTGCGTTCACAGGCAACTCAATGTATGAGGTAAAGGAAGGCAAGCTTACCCAGAACAATTACGATTTCTCCGCGATCGGATACATCAATCTCGTTGACGGAAAGCTCTTCGTCACATATTCTGACGGCGTCAGCCAGCTCAATAAGCTCGCGATCCTGGGCAGCTCTGACAACCTGATCTACAATTCCGACATCGGAACAAAGATCAGCTCTGTTGCGGTTTCAGGAAAGCTTTACGCGATCAGTGTCGACAGGCGCATTTTCGTATTTGATTCAACAGGCGCGATCCTCAATGACTTCTCCGTCGATGAGGACATAATCAGGCTCAACTTCATCGCAGGCAACAAGCTCTGCGTCGTTTCCGCAAGCGGCGTTCACACTGTCACTTAAGGAGACTTATATGGAAACCGAGGTCAAACTGGCATTTAAGGACAGGGAAAGCCTGTTTTCGGCAGCTTCATCCGACTGGTTTGCCGCGCATTGCGACAATACCGACAGTAAGCCTCTGACTCTCGAAAACTATTACCTCGACACAAAAGACCAGCTGCTCTGTTCGCGTGGGGCGGTCTTCAGGAAAAGGCATTTTGTGGGAGAGGGAACGGATTCTTTCGAGTTCACCGCAAAGTGCGTCGTTTCCGTAACCGAAGGCGTTCATGAGCGTTACGAATGGAACGTCAAAAGTCATGACGGAAAGATCGATGTTGAAGGCTTCAAAAGCGAGGCTTCCAAGCAGGGTGATGACCCGAAGGTCCTTGAAAAGCTGCTTTCCGGCATTTCCGACAGCGACATAGGAGTCTTATGCTCCAACAGCTTTGACCGCACGACATATGAGTTCAGGTACGGCGAAAGCGTCATGGAAGCATGCATCGACTACGGTGAGATAAAGGATTCTGAAGGGAAGACCGTTGATATCATCTGCGAGATGGAATTGGAGCTCGTGAAGGGCACGGTCGCTGACCTCGAGGAAGCCAAGGCTTTCATCATGTCAAAGACCGGCGCTGAGCCTTTTGACACAGGCAAGTTCGAGCGCACTTTCAGGGCTTCCAAGTCCGGAGGCTCCTTATGAGCAACGTTTACGACTGCATCATTTTGGGAGGCGGAGCTTCAGGCCTTTTTGCGGCTTCAATGCTGATTAAGCTTACTTCAGGCAGGATAAAGCTTCTCGTCATTGACGGCAACGACAGGTGCGGCAAAAAGCTCGCGCTCACCGGCAGCGGAAGATGTAATCTTTCCAACAAAAACGCTGCTGCAGACAAGTATCACACTGACTGTCCGGAACTGCTTGAAGCCTGTCTTAAAGCGTTCGGCCCTGATGACGCCGTCAGTTTTTTCGAAAACACTCTTGGCATCGTGACCGTTTGCGACAACGGACTTTACTATCCTTCAACATACAGGGCGCAGACCGTCATCGATTCTTTCAGATTCTATCTCGAGGATTCCTCATGTGAACTGAAGTTCGGTTCAAGGTGTACCAAGATCACCGAAAACAAAGGCATCTACGAGGTGTCTCTCAAAGATGGTTCCGTTTACGGTGCACGCAAGATAATCTGCGCGGCAGGCGGATCAGCATATCCTTCAACGGGTTCCGACGGTACAGTTGGAGCACTTCTTAAAGGTCTTATAGATCCAAAGGATGTTGTGCCTTTCAGGCCCGCGCTTACTTCATTGAACAGTAAGATGCAGGGAATAAAGGCGCTCGCGGGTATCAGGTGCAGGGGAAGTGTTGAACTTTCAGACGGAACCAAGGTGATCGATTCTTCTGTGGGAGAGATTATATTCTCCAAAGAAGGCGGCATTTCGGGCATCTGCGTAATGGACATTTCCGGCAGGGCCGTAAGCCTCATCGATAAAGGCGTTAAGGCTGTCGTTACCGTGAATCTCATTGGTAAGAGTGAAGAAGAGGCAGTAGAGCTCCTGGGAAGCAGAAAGAAGATGTTCGGCTCAAGAACTGTAACTTCAGCACTTTCGGGCGTAATGCCGCGTGTTCTCTGCGAGTTCGTGTGCAGACTGGCGGGCATCGATCCTGCAAGTACAATTGGGGGCCTCAGCGATAAGGCTATCAAAGCACTCGCAAATACCATCTGCAAAATGAAGATCCCCGTCGACAGTTTCGGCGGAAACGATAAAGCACAGGTGTCTTCAGGCGGAATCAAGCTTTCAGCGATGGATTCTGACATGCAGTATAAGAAGAAAAAGGGCCTTTACATAACAGGCGAGGCTCTCAATGTCGATGGCAGATGCGGAGGCTTTAACCTTCAGTGGGCATGGTCTTCGGCAGCAGCCGCAGCAAAAGGAGTGGCCGCCGATGTTTGAACTTGCATTTGATCCGAGAAAAGGCGGCAAGGTCCTGCCTGATTCAGTCAGGATAATAGAAGCGGGCCTTAAGTCCAAAGACAAAAAACTCGCCGCTGCCTGCGAAGCCTGCAGGAACGGCGAAGTCAGGCTCATGATCGAGAAGCGTTTCATCGATGCAAGAAGATCCAAGCTCAAGATAATCTACAGGTTCGATTTCGCAGACGAACAGACATATAAGCAAAAGCAGGCTGCGATAATGGATCTCGCGTTTCCTCATAAAGAGTATTTTGAAGAGCATGCTGACGAGAATCCCAGGCCGGTCGTAGTAGGCGCAGGCCCCGCAGGGCTTTTCGCTGCGCTGATCCTTGCAAAATACGGCCTCCGTCCGATCGTGATCGAGCGTGGTCCCGAGATGAAGAAGAGGATCGAAGACTGCGAGAACTACATGAATGGCAAGGCTCGTCTTAGCCCCAACTCCAACATTCAGTTCGGAGAGGGCGGAGCAGGCACTTTCTCGGATGGAAAGCTTTATTCCGGCGTAAGTTCAGGACTCAAGTCCTTCGTTAACCTGATGTTCGTTTCACACGGGGCACCCGCTGACATAATGTACGACGCGCATCCGCATGTCGGAACCGACAGGATCAGGGATATCGTGGTAAATATCAGGAAAGACATCATTTCGCTTGGTGGCGAATTCCTTTTCGAGACGCTGTTCCAGGGCTATAAGACTGATAAGAACGGGCTTTCATACATAACCGTTCAGGATAAGAACGGTTCGCGCGAGATGAAGTGCAAAGGCCTGATCCTCGCGATCGGTCACGCCGGAAGAGATACTTTCAAGGCGCTTGAAAGACTCGGCATTGCAATGGAGCCCAAGCCTTTCTCGGTCGGCGTCAGGATCGAGCACCTACGAAAAGACATCGACATTTCCCAGTACGGGATGGACACCAATGACACTCCCGACCTGATGGCCGCAAACTACAAGCTTGCGTGCGACACGAAGACGGGAAGACGCCTTTACACATTCTGCATGTGCCCGGGCGGCACGGTCGTTCCTTCACAGACTTCAGACGGCACCGTCTGCACCAACGGCATGAGCGTCCGTCTTCGTGACGGCGACAATTCAAACAGCGCGATCCTTGTTCCCGTTGACAGCAATGACTACGGCGAAGGCACTTTGGACGGCATGTACTATCAGGAAAACCTCGAAAAGCTTGCTTTCAAGGCAGGCGGCAGCAACGGCTTTGCTCCTGCGGCAAGGTACGGCGACCTTATAGAAGGCAAAGCCACCGAAGCGTTCGGCAAGGTTAAGCCTTCATACAGACCCGGCGTCAAACCCGCTGACCTCAAAGAGGTCTTCACGGACAGCATTCTCGATACCATCGTTGACGGCGTTGCTAGGATGGGAACCAAGATCAAGGGCTTTGATTCTCCAGATGCCGTTCTTACAGCGGTTGAGACCAGAAGCTCTTCGCCCGTAAGGATCCTGCGCGACCGCGAGACCTGCCAGAGCATCAACGTTCCGGGAATCTTCCCGTGCGGAGAGGGAGCCGGATACGCAGGCGGCATCATGTCATCCGCGATCGACGGAATAAACTGTGCGAACGCTCTTGCCCGCGCTTTGATAAAAGAACCTAAACGATTATAATTAACTATCGCGAATAAATTACCCGGAGGCATATATATGGAAAACGAAAAGAATACGGCAGTCGTAACCGTCTTAGGCAAGGACAGGGTAGGCATCATTGCCGGAATCTCTAATCTTCTCCTGGAATACGGCATCAACATCAACGACATCTCACAGACCATCCTTGATGACATCTTTACGATGGTAATGTTGGTTGACTTAAAGGACCTTCAGATCGAGAACTCCGACATTTCCGAAAAGCTCGCAAAGCTCGGTGAGGACCTTGGTGTTCAGATCACGATCCAGCACACCGGTCTTTTCAATGCGATGCATAAAATCTGATCTTTGAAAGCGATACATTCCTATGATTAACGAATACGAGATTATTGAAACGATGCAGATGTTTAATCAGGAGCATCTCGACATCAGGACCATCACGATGGGCATCTCTCTCATGGACTGCGCAGCCGCTACCGTTGAGGAGTCCTGCAACAGGATCTACGACAAGATCTGCCGTTATGCCGGCAACCTTGTCTCGGTCGGTGAGCAGATCAGCAAGAAGTACGGCATTCCGATCATCCACAAGAGAATTTCCGTAACGCCCATCTCTATTGTTGCCGCTGCATGCGGTGCAAAGGACTACACGCCTTTCGCGAAAACACTCGACAGGGCAGCCAAGACCTGCGGCGTAAACTTCGTCGGCGGTTTTTCGGCTCTCGTCCAGAAGGGCTACACCAATTCCGACAAGATCCTCATCAACTCAATCCCTGAGGCTCTTTCAACGACTGAGTTTGTCTGCTCGAGCATCAATCTCGCTTCCACAAGGACAGGCATCAACATGGACGCTGTCCGCGACATGGGCGTGATCATCAAGAAGACAGCTGAGGCTTCCGCTGACAGGAACGCCATCGGATGCGCAAAGCTCGTGGCCTTTGCCAACGCTCCCGAGGACAACCCGTTCATGGCGGGCGCATTCTTAGGTCCCGGCGAGCCCGAGTGCGTAATCAACGTCGGCATCTCCGGCCCGGGCGTTGTAAAGCACGCTCTCGAAGGTGTTAAGGGAAAAGACTTGGGCGTAGTTGCAGAGACCATCAAGAAGGCCGCTTTCAAGATCACCAGAGTAGGTGAGCTCGTTGCAAGGGAAGCATCCGAGCGTCTGGGCGTTCATTTCGGCATCATCGACCTTTCGCTTGCTCCGACTCCGGCAGTCGGTGACTCCGTTGCAAGGCTTCTCGAGGAATTCGGCCTTGAGACATGCGGCACATGGGGCACGACGGCAGCTCTCGCAATGCTCAACGACGCGGTCAAGAAGGGCGGAATCATGGCATCTTCATATGTAGGCGGCCTTTCCGGCGCATTCATCCCGGTTTCCGAGGATGAGGGCATGATCGCAGCTGCAAGAAGCGGCGAACTCAAGCTCGAAAAGCTCGAGGCAATGACCTGCGTATGCTCCGTAGGCCTCGACATGATCGCAGTTCCCGGTGACACAACGGCTGAGACCATTTCAGGCATCATCGCAGATGAAATGGCTTTGGGAACATTCAACAACAAGACAACGGCTGTAAGGCTTATTCCGGTACCCGGAAAGGGAGTAGGCGACAGCGTTGAGTTCGGCGGACTCCTTGGCACGGCGCCCATCATGCCGGTCAACACAACATCATGCGCCGAATTTATCCACAGAGGCGGAAGGATCCCCGCACCGATCCATTCGATGCGCAACTGACAAAGCCAATAGATCAAAGCATTTGCAGGCCTTCCGGAGCTGTTCCGGGAGGCCTTTTATTTGACTGAAATTGGCAGTAGGGTTAATATGAGCCCTATGTGGTACGAAGAATCAGTTTTTTATCAGATCTACCCTTTGGGCTTCTGCGGAGCGCCTTTTGAAAACGACGGCGTTCTTACACACAGGATCTTAAAGGTGCTGGACTGGATCCCGCACATGAAAAAGCTCGGGATCAACGCAATTTACTTTTCACCTGTCTTTGAATCCGATACGCACGGCTACAACACCCGTGACTACGGCCTGATAGATACTAGGCTCGGAACAAATGACGATTTCAAGAAGGTCGTTGATGCCCTCCATAAGGAAGACATCAAAGTTGTCCTCGACGGCGTTTTCAATCACGTCGGCAGAGGCTTCTGGGCCTTCAAGGATGTTCAGGAGAAAAGATGGGATTCTCCTTATAAGGATTGGTTCCATCTCTCTTTTGACGGCAACTCCAACTACAACGACGGTTTCTGGTATGAAGGCTGGGAGGGCAATTACGATCTTGTAAAGCTCAACCTCAGGAACCCCGCCGTAATCGACCATATTTTAGATAAGGTCAATTATTGGATCGATTTCTTTGATATCGACGGCCTGCGCCTCGATGTCGCATACTGCCTCGACAGGGACTTCCTCGGCAGGCTCCGTCAGTTCACCGATTCCAAGAAGCAGGATTTCTTCCTTCTGGGCGAAGTCCTTCACGGTGAATACGGCAGGATGCTGAATGAGATGCACCTTCACTCGCTGACCAACTATCAGTGCTACAAGGGACTTTATTCCGCATTCAATTCCTGCAACATGTTCGAGATAATGCATTCTCTGATGAGGCTTTTCGGACCTGAGGACTGGACGGTGGCAAGAGGCTCACACCTTTTGTCTTTCGCAGACAACCACGACGTCACCAGGATCGCTTCGATCCTCAACGATCCCAATAAGCTCCCGCTGGTCTATACGCTCGTGTTCACGATGCCGGGCATCCCGTGCGTCTATTACGGATCCGAGTGGGGAACACAGGCAAGGAAAGAAGAGGGCGACCCCGCTCTGCGCGTCAGCTTCGACAAACCCGAGTGGAATGGTCTTACTGACCACATCGCCAAGCTCGCTGAGATCAAGAAAGAATCAAAGGCGCTCAACTATGGTGGCCTGCGTTCTGTCGTTTTGACCAATCAGCAGTGCATTTTCGAGAGAAACTGCGGAGACCAGAGGGTAATGGTGGCCATCAATATGGACTCAAACCCTTATACTGCGCACTTTGACGCCGGATGCGGCCAGGCGAAAGAGCTCCTCACGGGCACGTTCCATGATTTCGGCGGAGGTTCGACTTTAGCGCCTTTTTCGTCGGAAATCTGGCTTATGGAGCGATAATATACAACAAGTAGCAATATATATTAAGGAAATATATACAAATAGCAAAAAAACTTAAAAAAAGGTTGACACCCTGTTGTAGTGTGCTAACATAAGGCTTACATAAGGATGATTATAATAAATTTTTTAGATTTTGGAGGTATCTTATGATTTTTAAGCGTGTGCTTGTACCTTTCGTTGCTGCAGCTATGTGCGCTAGCATGATTCCTGCTACAGTAATGGCTGACGCAGTTGCTTCTCAGGAAGCTGTTGCAGTTGTTGACGTTGTAGATAATGGGTCTGAGTCACCTTCTCCTATTTCAGGAAAGTGCGGCCCTAACCTCAACTACAAGGTTAACTCTGAGGGTGTCCTCGTTATTTCCGGTACTGGTTCAATGAACAACTATGCTGCAGGCAAGGCTCCTTGGTATGCTGCAAAGGATAAGATCTCTGGTATCGCATTCTCCGGTAAGCCTACTTCTATCGGAAACTATGCTTTCTATGGTCTTAACATTTCTTCTGCAAACATCCACTCCGGTATCACATCAATCGGAACTGGTGCTTTCTATGGTTCTTCCGTTACTAAGGTAAACGGCGGTGCTTCTCTTAAGAAGATCGGCACTTCCGCTTTCAAGAACACAAAGAAGCTCACAACATTCATCATCACATCTAAGTCTCTCAGCTCTATCGGCTCACAGGCTTTCTCTGGTTCTGCTCTTAAGACAATTAAGATCACAAAGACCACAAAGCTTACAAAGAAGGGCGTTAAGAATTCCCTCAAGGGTTCTTCTGTTAAGACAGTTGATGTTGTTAACACCAAGAAGCTTACTTATGGTACATACTTCAAGAAGAGCAACTCCGGCAAGAAGGTTACTGTTAAGTAATTCATTCTGAACTTACAAACACTAAGGACTGATTCCAAAAGGAGTCAGTCCTTTTCTTTTGGCTGAATCATTCCCAAATTAAAACCCCTGACGGTGTCAGGGGTTTTGGGTGTTCAAGGTGTCTGCCTATTTCAGAGATTGTCCAGATAACGCTTAACTGTCTCGGGAGCAGGTCCGCCGATCAGGCTGCGGCCTTCAACGCAGGTCTTAAGTGAGATCGCGTCATAAACATCTTCTTCGAAAGCGGGTGAGAACTCCTTAAGAGTTTCAAGAGGGAGTTTTTCGAGGGAAGTGTTGTTCTCGATGCAATAATGAACGAGCTTTCCGGAAATTGCGTGGGTCTCTCTGAAAGGGAGGCCCTTCTTTACGAGGTAGTCAGCCAGATCAGTGGCATTGGTGAAGCCCTTGAGTGCAGCTGCTTCCATGTTGTCCTTGCGGATCGTCATGGTCTTCATCATGCCGGTGAAAGGCGGGAGGACTGCCTTGATAGTCTCGATGCAGTCAAACATTGCCTCCTGGACTTCCTGCATATCCTTATTGTAAGTAAGCGGCAGTCCTTTCATGATGACGAGCAGGGAGATCAGGTCTCCGTAAACCCTTCCGGTCTTGCCCCTTGTGAGCTCAGCAACGTCAGGATTCTTCTTCTGGGGCATCATGGATGAGCCCGTGGAATAAGCATCGTCGAGTTCATAGAACTTGAATTCCTGTGAAGCGTAGAGGATTATCTCTTCGCTGAGTCTTGAAAGGTGCATCATTAATATCGAGCAAGCTGAAGCGAACTCGATCGCAAAATCTCTGTCAGCAACGCCGTCGAGCGAGCAGAGCGTAACTCCGTTCATGCCGAGATCCTCGGCAACGGCCTCACGGTCCAACGGATATGTAGTTCCTGCAAGAGCGCCCGATCCAAGAGGGGAGACGTTTGCACGGTCCTTGGCAGCGTTGATCCTGTCAACGTCACGTCTGAACATCTCGATATAAGCTGACAGATAGTGAGCATATGTAATGGGCTGCGCCCTCTGAAGGTGCGTATAGCCCGGCATGTAAGTCGTGAGATTGTCTTTTGCGATGTCTACAAGTGCATCAACGAGTGTGTCGAGGAGCTCAACGATCTCGTCAGCCTCATCGACCATGTAAAGACGCTGGTCCAAAGCTACCTGGTCGTTTCTCGAACGGCCTGTGTGAAGACGCTTTCCGGCATCACCGATGCGGTTTGTAAGCTCTTCCTCAATGAACATATGGATATCTTCAGCATCAGAGTCAAAAGTAAGCTTGCCTGACTCGATGTCATCCTTAATGGACAGAAGACCCGTCTTGATCGCTTCAGCATCTTCTTTGCTGATAACGCCCTGTTTTGCGAGCATCTGTGAATGTGCGATCGAACCTTCGATATCCTGACTGTACATCTTGCAGTCAAAGGGGAGAGAAGAGTTGTAATCGTTAACTTCCTTATCGGTAGCCTTTTCAAATCTTCCTGCCCACATTTTCTTAGCCATGGTATGTTCTCCTTACCCTTAGTAAAACACGCTTATTATAGCAAAAAATGTGCTAATATGATGCCAAGTTAAAGAATAAGGGAGGCATAGCATGAAGCACTTTTCATTGATCACGGCTTCATTGTCGCTGGCACTTTTGGCCGGTATGTTCTGCGCCTGCCACAATCCCTCCCAGACCACCGCAACCTCAATAGCCACAACGGTTGCGCCTACTACTTCTTCAAGCTCTGAAGTCACCACTTCTACCACGGCTCTCACGGAAACCACCCCGACGACTCCTGACGAAACGGCTTCTGAGACAACGACCGTTGTATTTGAGTCGACATCCGGTACCTATGTCGAAGACCGCCATGTCGCCAAGGGCAAGTTCAACTACGTTCTAAAGAACAAGGACTGGAAGTTCGACGGCGAGATGTATTACCACAAATATAAGGACGGCACGATCGTCTATTACGATAAGGAAGTCAAATCATGGTTTCTGGTCGACAGTAGCGGCCAAGGCTGGTATTACGATCCCGAGATCAAAGACTTCGTCCGCGACGAGTAATTTATTGGCTTTTTAAGTCTCATCAGTCTCACTAGTCCCAACTTTTGCCCGAAAGTCTCAATTTCGGGCCTGTTTTTTGAATTTGCATCAATTCGTCCCCAATTCTGCGTTTGGGGTGGTTAGAATGATTTACATATAAGGAAGCTTGTTTTTGTTCCCTTATATGCTTTTTTCGTTAGTTTTTTCGTTTTGAGATTGTTATTTGCATATAAGGGGAACTTTTTATGTTCCCTTATATGCAATCTTGATGCTTTTTCCTTTGTTTTGGACGAAAAAAGCATATAAGGACGAAGAAAATGCTCTCCTTATATGTTGATTAGCTAATTCGTTCATGAGAGGTGTGTATATGGAATGGAATACCGTCCAACCAATTGAAGAAATATCAGATCTGAAAGATGCGATTGAAACAACTGTTGAAGTATTGAAAGAACGTTTAGGTTCAGCACCAGAAGGATCGCTTCGAGCAGCAAAAAGACCCAATGGATATCAGTACTATCAGATGGTTGAACCACACGATACGATAGGAATGTACATTACGCGCAATAATACGATACTTGCATCGCAGTTGGCTCAAAAAGAATATGATTCCAAGTTGTTGGCAGTCTTGGAAAAGCAGCTTAAGTCCATAAATAGATTTCTTAATACATATAACCCTGATGAGGTGTTCAAGGTGTTTGAATCTTTAAGTGATTCGCGCAAACTCCTGGTCACCCCGGAATACCTGACTGACGAAGAGTATGTAAAGCAGTGGCTGAGCACACCGTACAGGAAGCTACCCTTTAAAGCCGATGATCCGGAGTACTACACGGAGAAGCATGAGCGGGTGAGGTCCAAGTCGGAGATAATAATCGCCAATACGCTCAAGAGCTACAACATTCCGTACCGCTATGAGTGTCCGGTCTATGAGGATGAAATACCAATAGGGGCGCCTGATTTTAATTGTCTTAACGTTAGGCTCAGAAAGGAATACTACTGGGAGCACTTGGGCATGATCGGCGATGAGAAGTACGTGAACAGGAACATCAGCAAGCTCGAGAAATACACTATGGCGAAGGGTTTTGATGAGTCACGGCTGATACTGACTTTCGAATCGGACAAACATCCTTTGAATACCTTAATAGTAGAAGAGAAGATCAGAAAGTATCTGCTCTGATAACGACGGTCGCGGGGAATGGCAACAGCAACAGCAACAGCAACGGAACGAGAACGGAAACGGCTACGTGGCAACGACAAAGGCAAAAAGCAATAAAAAACGGGACCGCCGAAGCGATCCCGTAATAAGCAATCTTTTAATAAGATTATCTTAAGTTAGAAGCAACACCAATGATGAGACCGAGGATGTAGATAGCGCAGTAAATTGTCATGAATCCGCCGAATGCGAGGCCGCCGATAGAAAGATACTTACCAATTCTGACCTTGGCGGGATAATCACCATACTGGCCCATGTACTGCTTAACCTTGCTGAGTCCGATGGCTCCGAAAACGATACCCAGGAAGCTGAGGAAGAATGAGCAAGCAAATGCTGCAGCGAGGATGCCTGTGATCATGCAGCTCTTTGCAGCTTCAGGATCGCCGACAGCTCCGGTGGGAGCAGCATATATGGGCTGGGACTGAGGTGCATAGCCATACTGAGGCTGAGCAGCTGCAGGTGCAGGTGCGGGCTGTGCAGCAGGTGTGCCGCAGTTAGGGCAGAAAGCGTTGCCATCTTCGAACTGGGTTCCGCAATTAGTACAAATCATTTTGATTCCTCCATTGGCAGAAATACTGCCGTTAATCTAGTCGCCTTAAAACCGACAAAAACATTTTAGCATTGAAAAAAACAAATGAAAATATAGAATTAAACAGTAAACTTTTATAATAGGTTAATTGTGTTTAGAGGTTTTGATGAAGACTGCCGTCCTGCTGCCAGTTTACAATCCTGATGTAAAGTTCCCGGCTATTGTCAGAGAATTATTAAGCAGAGGATTTGTCGTTGTGGTCTGCAATGACGGAAGTGACCCAAAGTTTGATCCGATATTCGACGAAGTTAAGGACAAAGTCTATTACGTCACTTACAATTCAAATAAGGGAAAAGGCTACGCTTTGAAGCGCGGCTTTGAGTTTATCGGCAATAATCTCACTGAATCAGTTGATTATATCGTTACGGCTGATGCTGACGGTCAGCATGCCATTGATGATATCGAAAGAGTTGCAAAGCTTACCAGAAAGACTGACGGTATCGTGCTCGGCATGAGAGACCTGTCAGAGAAGATCCCCGTAAAATCAAGGATCGGCAACGACCTTTCAAAGACCGTATATACGATTGTCACGGGTGTTTATTTAAGAGACAACCAGTCGGGCCTTAGGGGCTTCCCGGTAAGGCTTACTTCCTGGCTTTGCGATATTCCTGGCAATAAGTACGAATATGAGCTCAACGTTCTCGTAACTGCGCACAAGGAAGGCATTCCGGTTGCGGGCATCGACATCAAGACGATATACGAGAACAACAACAAGAACACTCATTTTAAGCCGATCAAGGACACGATCAGGATACAGGGTTCACTCCTTTCGTACGGCATGATATCTACGCTTGTATATTCGCTTTATCTGATAGCGCTTGCGATCCTTTCGTGGTTCAACATTCCGCATTTCTATCTGTGGACGGCGGGAATGTTCGTTTGGGTGACGGGCATGCACGCCGTGCTGAACGTCTTTTCGGCAGGTATCAGGCACCGCCAGAAGATAAGCGTCATCTATTACATCACGGGTGCGATCAAGTACTGCGTGGCGACGCTGATCATGCTGCTTTTTGACTGGCAGAACTGGTTTATCGTGCTCGGTGCATTTTGTGCACTTTTGGTCGTTGTAGTGTTATCATATCTTTTCGGCAGATCCGGAATAATGGGAAAGGTATAGTTTATGAACAGATGTGATGAAGAGCTGGTAAAGAAGATACTGGCTGAGAATACTCATGTGGAAGTTGACGGACTTGATATCGAGATCAAGAGCCTTCCCGATGATGACAGAGAAGGCGTGCTCGACAAGCGCGAATTCTTTATTAGGAATGCCATTTATGCTTTCCAGAAGATGGCTCCCGCGCAGAAGTTTGACGTTGCCATGATGAGGGCTGCAACCAAGACGCAGTGCCTTGATGTCTGCAAGGACGAGATCCTGACAACGGAGTTCAACATCAAGGATAATAACGGCAATGACGTGCTCTGTTACAGATATGAGAGGGCTGATTCTGTCTCGAAAAAGAGGCCCGCGCTCATTTACATCCACGGCGGTTCGTTCATGGCGAGCAGCGCGAAGTTCTACGAGCAGCCCTGCCGTTATACGGCTGAGCAGACAGGCTGCGTTGTCTTCAACATCGAATACGGCCTTGCTCCCGAGCACCGTTATCCCGAGGCGATCTACCAGGTCATCAGCCTCATTAACTACATCTATGAAGACGCTGAATTCTTAAGCGTTGATAAAGAAAAGATCGGTCTTTTCGGCGACAGCGCCGGCGCGAACATTGCGCTTGCGGCCGTCATCGATAACAAGAGCGAGGCAAAGGTCTCTTATCTTGGATTGTTCTATCCCTGCGTTGACCTTTTCGCCGGCGAAAAGCTTTACGACTGGAATGAGTCCGATTACTCGATCAATGACGAGGAAAGAGAACTCATCTTATCCAGACTGACTCTCGGAAGAGCTGACGGCAAGGGCAATGAGGCACTGATGGCGGGCATCTTAATGAACTATACCGGCGCGAGATATGAAGAGGTCAAGAAGGCACCTGATGTCAGCCCGATCTATGCGGATCTTTCAAACATGCCTTTTACCGGCATTTTCTCGGCTGAGTACGACGGACTTAGAATTCAGGGCGAGTACTATGCAAGACTCCTCAAGAAGGCCGGCGTGCCTTTCAAGTTCACAAGATACAGGGGCGTAACGCATGCGTTCCTTGATTATTTCGGAATCGTTCCGCAGGCTGAAGCTGCGATACTGCAGATGTGCGGTCAGGTCAGGGAGATCTGGGGGCTTGATGTCTGATGGTAATGGTCGCTAAGGTAGTAACCCGTAACATTGAGGAGTTAAAAGGCTCCGAGCAGACGTTTGAGACGATTTTCCGCATAATCCGCGAGAGCTTTACCAGCGAGCCTTTCGCTGAGTGGCTTGATAACGGAAGCATCAAGAAGATCACTTATTCGGAGTTCTGCGAGAGGACTGATGTCTTCGCGCAGGCTTTCATCGAAAAGTACGGCGCGCCCGAAGAAGGCAAGACCAGGATCGCCGGAATCTACCTCGAAAACTCGGTCGACTGGGTTGCAATATTCTGGGGCCTTTTGAGATCAGGTTTTAAGCCGGTCCTGCTTAACACGCGCCACAGCATCAATATCACAAATGACATCATAGACGAGCTGAAGCCCGAGTTTGTTGTTTCGCTCGACGACAGGGTAAAGGGCGCTGTCACGCCTGATAAGATCCTCGAAGGCTCAACAGGTAAAGCGCCCAAGAAGGATTTCTGGGAAGACGAGATACTGCTCGTAACGAGCGGCTCGACTGCAAAACCCAAGATAATTTCACACAGCGGAAGTACCATCTGCAAGCAGGTTGAGCTCAGTGCCGATCTGGTCAGGATGAACCCGGCTGTTCAGTATAACGGTAAGCTCGAGATCAAGAACCTCGCGTTCCTGCCGTTCTATCACATATTCGGTCTGGTAGCGCTGCTGCTCTGGTTCACGTTCTTCGGCAGATGCCTTGTGTTCCTGCCGAGATATGATGCGGAGTCGATCCAGCTCGTCTGCAGAAGAATAGGCGTTACGCATTTCTTCGCGATCCCGCTCGTCTGGAACAAGACCGTGGCGGCACTTGAAGCTGAGGTCGCAAGACAGGGCAAGACAAAGACTTTCAACAGGGCGATCAGGTTCTCCAACAGCCTTCAGAACGCATTGCCGCTTATTGGCGCAACGGTTGCCAGGGGAATAATCTTCAAGAAGGTAAGACGCCAGCTCATGGGCGAAAAGGCGAGATTCCTTATCTCCGGCGGCGGTTTCATCCCGCAGAGAACGCTTGAAGTACTTAACGGCCTCGGCTATTCGATCCACAACGGATACGGACTTACCGAGTGCGGAATCGTTTCGGTAGAGCTTGCAAAAAAGCCCAAGCACAGGAACGACGGCAAGGTTGGAAAGATCTTCTCTAACATCGCATATAAGCTCTCTGACGAGGGCGAGCTTCTGATCCCCAACGATCACTCGATGAACGGCATGTATGTTGACGGCGTTTTCCACAAGAACGAAGAGACTTACTATGCCACGAACGACATCGTCAATGTCGATGAGAAGGGCAGACTTGCTATTTGTGGAAGGAAGGACGACGTCATAATCGGACCCAACGGCGAAAACATCTCGCCTGAGGAGATCGAATCAAGGATCGAAAAGGGCGCTTACACGGCAATGGCCCTCGTATATACGAAGCTCCCGGGCGCAGACTCAAAGTCAATGATACTGGCGCTTTCAAACAACGGCAGCCTTAATGCGCTTGAGCTTTCTACATCGCTCAAGGGCGTGTTCACATCGATAGACAGACTCTCCATGATCGAGCGCCCGACAAAGGTGATCACGATCATCGGCGAGATGCCCGAGAACTTCAAGGGTGTTGACCGTAAGGCTCTTGCGGCCGGCCTTGAGGAGTCCCGCATCTTCTATACGGAGTGCTCCAATCCTTCAGATGAGGAGATCAAGAGGATCAGGACTGACGAATACATCAAGCTTATCGACACTGTCTGCGGCGTTTTCGCAGAGGTCCTGGGCAAGGAAAGAAGCGAGATAACGGAGACTTCGAACTTCGTTGCTCTGGGCGGCGACAGCATGCAGTATGTTGAGCTCCTGAGCAAGACGGGCGAGAAGACAGGCAAGCCGATACAGATGTCAGAGACACCGCTCATCACGCCGATGGCGATCGCTGATTTCATCCTCGACAGCACGGCGAAAGCAGAAAAGGAAGAAAACTGATGTTCCTTGTCAGATGGTTTTTGATAATAACCAGCATTGTGCCTGCTTACCTGTTTTTCGGCATTAAGAGGTATTTTCTGCGCGCGAAGAAAAAGCTCGACTACAAGGGCCCTATCATCGCTGCGCTCAACCATACATCATTTTTGGATTACGTGTGCGCGCTCCTGGCTTTCCCGGGAAGGCGCTTCTACGTGCTCGTTTCAGCTAAGTTCTATGATTTCAATCCTTTCCTGACGTTCCTCGTAAAGGCGATGGGCGTTATCAGGGTTGATGCGGTAAGCGGCAACATGGACGCCGTAAACAAGGCCGTTAAGCTCTTAAAGGACGGCAAGAACATCCTGATATTCCCGGAAGGTCACATCGAGACAGAGGGCAAGCTCTTAGAGTTCGGTCAGGCAGCGGCGCTC
>JAFWQF010000012.1 GCA_017509205.1 Clostridiales bacterium
AGCGGAGATCGATGTAAGCTGCGAACTCTTCGAAGGGCTTTTCGTTGAGATCGACGTTGCAAGATATCACTCGCTCGCAGCAGAAGAAAGCTCGCTCCCTGATGTGCTGCAGGTAATCTCGAGAACTAAGGACGGCGAGATCATGGCGATAAAGCACCGCGATTACGACATATACGGACTTCAGTTCCACCCGGAATCAATACTTACACCCGAAGGAAAAACAATACTTAAGAATTTCATTAAGATAGCTGAAAGGAGAACAGCAAAATGATCAAGGAAGCAATCGAAAAGATCGTATCAAAGCAGGACTTAACTTACGACGAGGCATACGCCGTCATGAACGAGATCATGAACGGTGAGACGACACCCACACAGAACGCGGCATTCCTCGCTGCCCTTTCAACAAAGAGCGCAAAGGCAGAGACGATCGATGAGATCACAGGCTGCGCAAAGGCAATGAGAGAGCATGCTACACCTCTCGACCATCCGGGCATCAAGACACTCGAGATTGTAGGCACTGGCGGAGACAGAGCCGGTTCTTTCAACATCTCCACAACATCAGCTTTCGTAGCTGCAGCTGCAGGCGCATACGTTACAAAGCACGGCAACCGCGCAGCATCTTCAAAATCAGGTACAGCCGACTGCCTTGAGGCACTCGGCGCAAACATCAACATCGAACCGGAAGGCTGCACTGCCCTTCTCAAGGACGCAGGATTCTGCTTCCTTTTCGCGCAGAAGTATCACTCATCAATGAAGTATGTCGGAGCCATCAGAAGAGAGCTTGGATTCAGGACTGTATTCAACATCCTGGGGCCCATCACAAACCCCGCGCATCCTGAATCTTACCTGCTCGGCGTTTACGATGAATACCTCGTTGAAGTCATCGCTGAAGTTCTCAAGAACCTCGGTGCTGAAAGAGCAATGGTAGTATACGGACAGGACAAGCTCGATGAGATCTCCATCTCCGCACCCACAACAGTTGCAGAACTCAAGGACGGAAAGATCACTAAGTACGAGATCTCACCTGAACAGTTCGGACTTGCAAGAGGCACAAAGGATGAGGTCGTCGGAGGCACTCCCGAAGAGAACGCAGAGACAACAAGAAAGATCCTCTCAGGCGAGATCACCGGCACAAGGAGAAACGTTATTCTTCTCAACGCAGGCTGCGCGATCTATGTTGCAGGCAAGGCTGATTCAATTGAAGCAGGCATCAAGACTGCAGCCAAAATGATCGATTCAGGCAAGGCTCTGGAAACATTAAACAAGTTCGTTGAACTCTCAAACAAAGTGTGAGGATTAAAGATGGGCGATATTCTCGAAAAGATCGCAGAAGCAACAAGGATCAGGGTTGCAGAATCAAAGAAACTCGTCCCTGAAGATGAGCTCCGCAACAAGGCTCTTTCGCTTTATGAAGAGCGCGGAAGAAACTGCTGCACATCCTTCAAAGATGCACTCGCAAAAGACGGCATGAGCTTCATCTGCGAGTGCAAAAAAGCATCACCTTCCAAGGGCATCATCGCGGAGGATTTCCCCTACCTCGAGATCGCAAAAGACTATGAGGCAGCCGGCGCTTCAGCCATCTCTGTACTCACCGAACCCCAGTGGTTCAAAGGTGATCTGAAATATCTTAAAGAGATATCTTCTGAAGTAAATATTCCTGTCCTCAGAAAGGACTTTACAGTATCGCCCTACATGATCTATGAGGCATACATAAACGGTGCTTCCGCAGTACTCCTCATCTGCTCTCTTTTGGACAGAGAAACGCTTGAGGAATACATCGGCATCGCAAAGAGCTTAGGTCTCGACGCACTCGTTGAAGCTCATGACGAAGACGAAGTCCTGATGGCCATCGAAGCAGGAGCTGAGATCATCGGCGTCAACAACCGAAATCTCAGGACGTTTGAAGTAAACGCTTCCAACTGCTTAAGGCTCAGGGACAAAGTTCCTGCAGGCATTCTTTTCGTAGCTGAGAGCGGCATCAAAGACAGAGATGACATTAAGATACTGGAAGACAACAAAGTCGATGCAGTCCTTGTCGGTGAGGCTCTCATGAGATCACCCGACAGGAAGGCTTATCTGAACAAACTGAAGTATGACTGAAACTAAGATCAAGTTCTGCGGATTAAGACGCGAAGAAGACGTTAACTATGCGGCATCGCTCGATGCCGGCTTCTTCGGCTTTATCCTGTCGCAAAGATTCAAGCGCTTCGTCAGTCCTGAGGAAGTATGCCGGCTTAAAGCCCTTGTTCCGGCATCTTCCCGGACTGTCGGTGTTTTCGTTGACGAGCCGCTGGATTATGTCGCAGATTGCGCAAAGACTGCCGCACTCGACATGATCCAGCTTCACGGCTCAGAAGATGACGGATACATCGGAAAGATAAAAGAAATGACCGGCCTTCCTGTCATAAAGATGTTCAAGCCGGTGTCTGAAGATGATATAATTTCAGCCCGGGAAAGCACTGCAGATCTCATCCTTCTGGATGCAGGAACAGGAACGGGAAAAACGTTCGACTGGCGCCTGGCGGAAGGATTCGAAAGGGATTACATCCTCGCCGGAGGTCTTTCTCCTGACAACGTCAGAGGTGCGATCGAAAAACTCAGGCCCTATGCAGTCGACGTCAGTTCAGGCGTTGAAACAGACGGGATCAAGGACTATACAAAGATGAAAGCATTTGCCGCGGAGGTAAGAAACATATGACAAATCCTAAAGGACGGTTCGGAATACACGGCGGACAGTACATGCCGGAAACTCTGATGAATGCCGTTATTGAGCTTGAACAGGCATACGATCATTTCAAGAACGATCCGGAATTCAATAAGGAACTCACGGATCTTTTCAACAATTACGCAGGACGTCCGAGTCTTCTTTACTATGCGGAAAAGATGACCAAAGACTTAGGCGGCGCAAAAGTCTATCTCAAGAGAGAAGACTTAAACCACACCGGATCACATAAGATCAACAACGTTTTAGGACAGGCTCTCCTTGCTAAAAAAATGGGCAAGACACGTCTCATCGCTGAGACCGGCGCAGGCCAGCACGGCGTTGCAACTGCAACTGCAGCTGCTCTTCTCGGAATGGAATGCGTTGTATTCATGGGTGAGGAAGACACAAAGCGTCAGGCCTTAAACGTATACAGAATGAGGCTTTTGGGCGCTACGGTAATCCCGGTCAAGAACGGTACCGCAACACTCAAGGATGCCGTTTCCGAAGCGATGCGCGAATGGACATCAAGGATATCGGATACTCATTACTGCTTAGGTTCAGTCATGGGCCCTCATCCCTTCCCCACCATCGTAAGAGACTTCCAGGCCGTCATCTCTAAGGAGATCAAGCAACAGGTCATGGAAGCTGAAGGCCGTCTTCCTGACGTCGTTATGGCATGCTGCGGAGGCGGTTCAAATGCCATCGGTTCTTTCTATAATTTCATTGAAGACAAGAGCGTCAGACTCATCGGTTGTGAAGCAGCAGGCAGAGGCATCGACACGTTCGAGACCGCGGCTACGATCAACACCGGCCGCGTAGGAATCTTCCACGGAATGAAGTCTTATTTCTGCCAGGATGAATTCGGTCAGATCGCTCCCGTTTATTCGATCTCGGCAGGATTGGACTACCCCGGAATCGGTCCCGAGCACGCTTATCTGCACGACATCGGAAGAGCTGAATACGTTGCCGTTACCGACGATGAGGCAGTAAATGCATTCGAGTATCTTTCACGCACTGAAGGCATCATCCCCGCGATCGAGTCGGCACACGCAGTCGCTCACGCACTTAAGATCGTTCCCACAATGGGCAAGGACAAGATCGTCGTAATAACGATCTCAGGCAGAGGCGACAAGGACTGCGCAGCCATCGCGAGATACAGAGGAGAAGATATCAATGAGTAACATATCCAAAGCATTCGAAAACGGAAAGGCATTCATACCTTTCATCACATGCGGTGATCCTGATCTCGAGACGACTGCGAAGATCGTTAAAGAGACCGTAAGAGCGGGCGCTGATCTTATCGAACTCGGCATCCCTTTCTCTGATCCGACCGCCGAGGGACCTGTCATCCAGGCCGCAAGTGAAAGAGCTCTTAAGGCCGGAACCACGACCGACAAGATCTTCGACATGGTCCGGGAACTGCGCAAGGAAGTCACCATTCCGCTGACGTTCATGACATACGCAAACGTTGTATTCTCATACGGTGCTGAGCGTTTCATCTCCACATGCAAAGAGATCGGCATCGACGGTCTCGTTCTTCCCGACATTCCTTACGAGGAAAAAGAGGAATTCCTTTCATACACTAAGAAATACGGTGTCGATCTCGTAAGCCTCATCGCTCCCACATCAGAGGACCGCATCTCCATGATCGCCTCCGAGGCCGAGGGCTACATCTATATCGTTTCAAGCCTCGGCGTAACAGGCGTGAGAAGCAAGATCACAACTGACATCGCAAGCCTCACTGCACAGGTTAAAGCAGCATCCCATGTTCCCTGCGCGATCGGTTTCGGCATCTCAACACCCGAGCAGGCAAAAGACATGTCACAGTACGCAGACGGTGTTATAGTAGGATCGGCGATCGTCAAGATCATCGCAGAATACGGAAAGGATGCACCTTCACACGTATACGATTATGTTAAGTCGATGAAGGATGCGATTAGATAAAAAACGGTATGGATAAGCAGTCTTCACTAATAGAGCGTTTCTTCAGATATGTAAAGATCGACACTCAGTCGGATGAGGAATCCGAAACAAGTCCCTCTACCTCCAAGCAGCGCGATCTTGCAGCATTGCTCGCTGCAGAATTAAAAGACCTCGGGCTTGAAGTAGATTACGATGAAGAACACTGCTATGTGTATGCTTATCTTCCTTCAAACGGAAATGCGGATGCATCTGAATACATTGGATTCATTTCACATCTGGATACTTCTCCCGCGGTTTCTGGTAAAAACGTTAAGCCTTACATAATCCATGCTTATAACGGCCATGATGAAATACTTGATCCTGAAGAGTTTCCGGAACTTAAGAAACACTTCGGAGAAGATCTCATAAGGAGCGACGGCACGACTCTTCTCGGTGCTGACGACAAAGCAGGAATCGCCGAGATAATGGAAATGCTGTCGTACTTCAAAGCAAATCCTGACGTGGAGCACAGAGGCATTGCAGTGGCTTTCACGCCCGATGAGGAGATCGGTCAGGGAACGCTGCATTTCGATCTTTCGAGATTTAACGCAAAGCAGGCATATACCGTTGACGGCGGCAAGTTCGGCATTCTGGAATACGAATGCTTCAACGCGGCGATGGCAACGGTCGAGATAAAAGGCAGATGCGTTCACACAGGCAGCGCCAAAGGTCTCATGATCAACGCCTCACTCGTAGCGACCGAGTTCATCGCCCTGCTTCCCGAAGACGAGAGACCGGAGACGACTGAAGGCTACGAAGGTTTCTACTATCTGGACAGCATCAGATCAGACTGCGAAAACGCGCGCATGCAGTTCCTCATCAGGGATCACGACCTTGAGAAGTTCGAAGCAAGAAAAGAATATATGAAGGATGCCGCCTTCACGATAAACGAACGTTACGGATCAGAACTCTGCTCCATTGAGATAGAAGATCAGTACCCCAACATGGCCATTTTCCTCAAAGATCACATGGACCTCGTAGAACGCGCTCAGAAGGCCGTCTCACTCGCAGGAGGCATTCCGTCATCGCAGCCCGTCAGAGGTGGCACAGACGGCGCTGTGCTGAGTTCTAAGGGCCTTCCCTGCCCCAACCTTTCCACGGGCGGATACAATTACCACAGCCGCTACGAATTTGCATCAATTCCCGAGATGGAAAGATCACTCGAGGTGCTCATCTTTCTTGCGAAGTCTGATGTCTGACACGCGATGTGTTAGAATTAGGTAATTCAAATTCAGGATGTTAATTATTTTATGAGTCAGATCAAGTTCGTTAAGGTGGCATATGTCCACGACTGGTTATATGCAAACCGCGACAGAAGAGAAGTTGACGTTGCCGCCGATCTCGGATGGGACGTCACTGTCGTCAAGCCCGATACGGGCAAGGACGACGAGCCTGACAGATATAAGCTCCTGAAGTTCACCACAAGGCCTCATAAGCACCTTCCAAATAAGCTCAACCAGCTTTGCGCGGGCATCAGATGGGCAAAGGAAATAGCTAAGCTCAAGCCCGACATTATCAGCGGTCACAACCTGATCGGCATGTACATTGCAATGCTTTCCAACAAAAAGAGGAAGGAAAAAAAGAAGGCCCGCCTCGTTTACGACGCGCATGAATATCTCATGGGCCAGCTCATAAGGAGCAATGCCCTCAAGCGCAAGTTTAACGGTGCGATCGAAAAATACGTCATTAAGCATTCCGATCTTCCGATGTTCGTAAACGATTCGATCTGCGATGCGGTAAAAAAGGACTACAGTCTCAGTGAGAGACCTCTCTGCGTAAGGAATCTTCCTTACCTTGCACCGGAGATCCCCTCTGATGTAAAAGCTGCTGCCAGAAAAGAACTTGAAGATCTTTTCGAGGACAAAGGCGAGAAGTTCATCGTCATGTTCCACGGTCAGTTCAGGTCGGGTTGCAGCATGGAAAAACTGGTAAAAGCCGCCGAGGCAATACCTTCGATGTATCTCGTTTTCTTGGGTTATGCGACCAATCAGGAATACTACGACAATCTCGTAAAGTCATCCCCTGCTCACGCAAGGATCGCGATACACGGCGCGGTACCTCAGAAGGAACTCTGGAAATACATCGCTGCCGCTGATGTCGAGGCTGTCATCATAGAGAACAAGAATGCCAGCTACTACTATTCCCTGCCCAACAAGCTCATCGAAAGCGTTCAGGCACTGACACCCGTTATCGGATCTGACTATCCGGAGATCAAAGCCGTCATCGAAAAATACAATGTCGGCATCACCTGCAAGCCTGAAGAACAGGTATCGATAAACAAGGCGATCGAATACATGATCGACAACAGGGATTTCATTACGAAATGCAGGATTAACTGCGCATCGGCAAAGACCGAACTGTGCTGGGAAAACGAGAGAAAAACTCTCTCGGATGCTTTCAGCAGACTCGAAAAGAGTATCTGTTAAAACTTAAACAAGCCTTCCGTTTTCAAGCTTAAATGAACGTCCGCAGTCGGGGCACTTGAGGTCACCGTCCAGTACCTGTCCGCACTCACATACCCAGCCGATCTGCTTCGCGGGAACACCGGCCATGAGAGCGTGGGGAATGACGTCTTTGGTTACTACTGCGCCTGCCGCGATGGTAGCAAATTCACCTATGTCGTGATTGCATACGATGGTCGCGTTTGCACCGATGGTTGCATCGTGATGTACGACCGTCTTCTTATATCCGGCACTTCCCTTGGGATATCTCGCCCTCGGTGTGAGGTCATTCGTAAAAACGCATGAAGGTCCGCAGAATACGCAGTCCTCGAGCGTTACGCCCTCATATACCGAAACGTTGTTCTGGATCTTAACTCCGTTGCCGATCGTGACATCCTTGGAGATGTTGACGTTCTGTCCCAAAGAACACTTTTCGCCGATCACGGCACCCGTCTGGATGTGGCAGAAGTGCCAGATCTTTGTGCCCGCACCGATCTTAACGCCGTCATCTACGAATGAAGTTTCATGAACGAAGTATTCTTTGTTTTCCATAAGATGCCCCTTATTTAGGTTCTTTTGCGTTTCTGTATGCAGTAAGCAGAGGTGTGGTCACGAGCCTGGGCTTCGTGTTGACTCCCGGTGCCGTTGTTACCTTGAACGTATAAGTAACGGTGGTTCTAGGCTTGAGGTCAAACTGTGCATTGTAATGGACGTTGAGGCCCTCATATGTTGCAGTCTTGTTATCAAGCTTGCTGTTGTTCTTGAATTTTGTGATCTTTCCGCCGGCAGGAGCAAAGAAATAGATTATCGCACGCATCGTTCCGTCGTGTCTGCTGGTGAGATAAGCATTGCCCTTACCCTTTGTCTCGGAAGTCCTGTCGATGTTGTTCTTGAGCTTGACGGTGACGGGATATGTGACGGATCCGTCCTTGTTGACGGTCTCCTTACCGTAAGTGACCTTTATGTCGACATAGTATCCGAGTCTGTTTGCGTCTCTGATGTTAAAGAAGATGCCGAGCTGCGGATCGTTCTGATCGTAGTTAAGAGAACCCGAGCAGCCGAGTTTCTTTACTGTCTCCTGGCTTTCCGCATTCGCCATCCACATCAGGAAGATCCTCTTCTCGCTTGCATCCTTGATGACATCGAGGAGCTTTAAGATGGACTTAACGTTAAGGTCGGACATGACACCGCTGATGACCTTCTTAGCAGCCTCGGCGAAAAGTCCGTTTGCCTTGTCGTCAGCCTTTCTGCGGAGATTGGCATCCTTGATTGTCTTCTTCGTATAGTACTGGAAATAGATGTCACGCTGCAGGTACTTGACCGAATACTTCTCGTCGAGCTTTACGCCGTTAGAAAGTGTGATGGGGCCCGTAACCTTGATGAGCTTACCGACGATCTCAGGCGTCATGGATATGATGCCGTCCAGATTCTTTTTGTTCTTTTTCTTGTATCCGTTTGCGATACGCTTTGCAGCTGTCGGGAAGTGCGGATTGACCGTGGCACCGGTCAGTTTCTTACCGTACCATTCCTTTACGAAAAGCTTATCTTCGACCTTGGAAACAGTGTTTTCCTTGATGCCTTTGTTCAAGAACGGAACAACGTTCAAAACAGGCTGGAAATCACCTATGTGAAGGATTCCGTCCTTGATGGTTACGATACCCATTGATGCAGGCAGACCGCCTGATGCACGCATCTCGGCGCTGTTCTGGGCTACGATGAGATATGTCTTGTCAGATCCGTCTCCGAGGACGACATCGATATAAGGAACATACGCATCGTACTTCTCCATGAGCTCCATTGCGGAATCGAGCTTTGAAGTGATCTTTGCCGTCTGCTTCGGATGGTCCTTTAAGAGCTTGTTGGTCTTAAACATTTCATTGATCCTGGTGAGATAAGGTCTGACAGTCTCAACGAGTGAAAGGTAATCCCTGATTATCTTTGTGTCCACGTCACCCTGCTCTGTCTTGAGCTTGGAAAGCGGTGACCTGTTCATTACCGTAGCTGCCGGACGGATGACGCCTGCGGAGATCTCACGGGCGAACTTCATGAGGCTTACGATATCTTCCTCATTGTCCTTTGCGAGCTTTCTGTATTTGCTGATCTTGTTCTCGATCTTCTCGACCTTAAATGCCGGAAGTGTGTTTATCTCTTTAAGTGTCTTCTCGGCAACCGGAGTCAGCTGGTCGATTCCGTCTGCAAGGACCAGGATCTGATTTGCCATGTCGGGACCGACTTTATCCATGCTGAGCTCAAACTTCAGAGCAGATCCGTTCTTTGTAAGGAACTCTGCCGTAGGTCTGATAAACGTATCAGAAGTCTTCTTCGCAAATCTCAGGTAAGTAACGATGTCATCGCCGTTGTCCTTTGCGAGCACCCTGTACTTGCTGACCTTTGATTCAAGTTTTTCGACCTGGAACGTAGGCAGGTTGTTGAAATCCGCAAGGACTTTCTCAACCGCCGGACAGAGCTCGTCGATCAGATTCGCGTAATCGTTAAGCGTATTGCCGAGTTCGGGGCCTATCTTGCTGAATGTGGATTTGCTGGGCAGACCCTTCTCGCGCAGGAACTTTACACCGGGCTTTAAAACGGTATTGGATGCCTCGTCGACAACATCGAGGAAAGCAGATGCTGTCTTGAGGTCCTCACCGTATTTCGGAGCCTTCTCCTGAACAAGCTGCCAGCGCGGGTCACTTATGGTAGTCCGCATCGACGCGGAAAGACTGTCTATCTTCTCTACTGAAAGATTTGCAGCTTCGTAGTTGCCCTTTTCAACATGCGTGACAAGAGCCTTGAGTTCTTTCTTGAGATCCTCTGCCTGACGCGCAAGAGTTGTGGCTTCACTGTAATAAACGAAGGCCTGATAACCGCCGAATGCGAGTCCGCCAACAACCAGTGCAAGAACCACCAGTAAGATCGCGAGCTTTACGGGCTTGCGGTTTGTATCCTTGGTCTTAGTTGCATTTTTCATCATCAGATGCCATATCTCCAATATATATTAATTATATTAATAGTAACGGCATATTCTAACACTTGGAGTTATATCGTTCAACCGATAAAAGGGGGAATGGCCTACAGGCGCTCACACGCCGGGCTGAGGCATATCCTCTTCATCCTTCTCAAGCGCAGTCGTCTGACCGGGAGCCACGCCCTCGGTGCTGCTCGGCTTAAACAGTATCCTGATCGTCGCAAAACAGATCCTGATGTCTTCTGCCAGACTCGGATGGGCAATGTACATCAGGTCGAGCTGGAGCTTGTCATAAGGCGTCGTGTTGTACTTTCCGTATATCTGGGCATAACCCGTAAGGCCTGCTTTTGCCTGAAGCCTCAACTGGAATTCAGGCATCTCCTTCATGTATTCCTCTGCAATCTCAGGACGTTCTGGACGGGGTCCCACGACCGAAAGATTGCCCGTAAGGATGTCGAAAAGCTGAGGCAGTTCATCGATCCTGCATCTTCTGATGAACCTGCCGACGGGTGTGATGCGGTCATCGTAAACGCCGCTTGAAAGCCTCGGAATGCCGTCCTTTTCGGCATCTGCTCTCATGCTCCTGAACTTGTGGATCATGAAGCGCTTTCCGTCTTTTGTGAGTCTTTCCTGCCTGTAGAATACAGGACCTTTGTCAGATGCCTTTATTACGATCGCAACAACGAGAAACAGCGGAGACAAAACGATAAGTCCAAGCACTGAAGCAATGATGTCGAACAGTCTCTTCGTGATCACATATTCAGGATTGGGCCTGTATCCGCCGGTCCTCAGCATTGGCAGATGAAACAGATGTACCTGCTGAGCGCCGCTCATTATTACGTCTCCGACTCTCGGGATCATGTATACGAGCTTGTCGTTATACATGCAGTATTTGAGTATGATGTTTCTCTCATGGGTATGGACGCCGCTTAAGAAAACGACTTCCACATCGTCAATGACCGAAAGATCGTTAAGACACTCTTCGACGGAAACCGACTTCGAGATATCGAATTTTCTCTCCATGTGGTATTTGCGGATGATGCCGTCCATGTCGCGCCTGACATCGTTGATGATGAGTGTTTTCTTTGCCGGATAGATCCTGTAATAGACAAGGTTTGCAATCAATGACCAGAAGGCGGAGAGCGCAAACTGCACGGCAAAAGCAGCCATCAGCGGAAGCGGATTTACGAGGCGCTTGGACAAAAGGATTATCACGAAGTACATTGCCGTATCAGCGAGAAACGCTGACAGAGACTGGCTTGTGACGATCTCGCCTATCGTGTTGTGAGAAATGAAGAATGCATCATACGTCCTTGCGAAATAGAAATACAGCAGCATGAACAGCACGAAGACAACGAGGTTGCCCCAAAAATAGAAAGGCGATGAGATCCTGGAAGCATAATACAGATACCACGAAACAATGAACGGAGCGGAGACAAACAGCAGATTGCTGCTCTTTAACAATCTCAGTCCAATTTCATTAAACAGGGACCTCATCGGCTTTAACCTTCAGCAGGCTTTATTCCGTTATCCTTGTCTCCGTCCCTGCTCAGGAACGCCATTGGAGGCAGCATAACCGCATTTCCTTCTGAGTCTAAAGCTTTGATGAAGAATGTCATTCCCGGATGCGGAGCGCTTTCTATGGCCTTGAGATTGTGATCGTAGAGCTCTGCAACCTTAACGGGAGACATATAACCTTCAGGCATGAGAACGTTGAGTTCATCACCCCTGTAGAGCTTGTTCTTCTGTATGACCTTTGTCAGGCCGTTTACGGGATCGGACGAATCAACTTCACCGACCACGAATGCAGGCTTGTTGTAGGTCTTCTGATAGTCGATCTTTGCATCGTCCATCGGATTATCAAAGAAGAATCCCGTGTCATAATCGCGGTGAACGACCTTGTCGAGTATCACCAGATGTCTGGGATCGGCATGGTAGTTCTCAGGATCTTCGAAATACGCGTCCACGGCCTCTCTGTAGACCTTCGTGGTCGCTGCGGCATAGTATTCACCCTTTATGCGTCCTTCGATCTTGAGAGAGTTTACCCCGGCTTCTATGAGCTCGGGGATGTGTTCTATCATGCAGAGATCGCGCGAACCGAATATGTAAGTTCCCCTGTCATCCTGTTCAACGGGAAGAGGCATGTCGGGGCGCTTTTCCTCTACTACGGAATAGCTCCAGCGGCAAGGCTGCGCACAGGCTCCTCCGTTGGATCTGCGGCCCGTGAAGTAGTTCGAGAGAAGGCATCTTCCGGAATATGAAACACACATCGCGCCGTGCACAAAAGCCTCAAGTTCAAGGTCTTCGGGAATTGCTGCCCTGATGGCCTTTATCTGCGCGAGGCTGACCTCTCTTGCGAGGACTATCCTCTTGGCTCCCTGCTCTGCCCAGAAACGGCATGCAGCGCTGTTTGTGACTGAAGCCTGTGTTGATATGTGGATGTCGAGATCAGGACACAGAGTCCTTACCTTCGAAAAGATGCCGGGATCAGAAACCAGGACCGCATCCGCACCTGATTCTTTTCCCACGAAAAGAATGGCGTCATCAAGTCCTGCAAGATCTTCTTCCGTAGGCATGACGTTCATCGTGACATAGCACTTTACGCCGTGCGAATGGGCATACGAAATGCCCTCTATCATTTCCTCTTTCGTGAAGTTGCCAGACGATGCCCTAAGGCCGTACGAAGTGCCTGAAAGATATACCGCGTCCGCACCGTAATTTACGGATGTTTTCAGCTTGGAAAGATCGCCTGCTGGCGATAAGACCTCGACACTCTTACGGCCGGTTATCCTGTCAGATAAAGAACTTGCCATAACCGTCAGTTTTTCTTCTTTGTGGTCTCAGCCGGTTCCTGATCGTCTTCAGGATCCTTTCCTGCGTTCTGATCGTCGATGTCCTCACCGTGAGGCTCTTCCTCAGTAACGTCCTCGTGCTTGGTCCAGTTGTCCTTATACTTGGCGATATTCTTGTTGTGCTGCTTGAGCGTTGTGGCAAAGGCAGTTCCGCCGTCACCGGTAGCGCAGAAATACAGATAGCCGCAACCGGGCTCCGGATAAAGAGCTGCGGAGATCGCGTCAAGACCGGGCATGCAAATGGGTCCCGGTGTGAGTCCTTCATGCGTATATGTGTTGTAAGGTGAATCAATAGCGAGTTCCTCATCTGAATGAAGGAGCGATGTCTTGCCTCCCTGCTTCTCGATGAGATAGTTGACCGTAGCGCTCGATCCGAACTTGCGAAGTGACTTATCCTTTGACTTAAGCCTGTTGTGGAAGACTGCAGAGACATACATCATGTCACGCGGCTTACCGGTCTCCATCTGGATGATCGAAGCGAGCGTGATGACCTGGTCCATGGACATCTTAAGGCCTTCAGCGCGCTTGTAGTACTCTTCGTAAAGCTTGGACCTCATGTTGCTCAGGAACTTCCTGATGATGGTCTCAGGCTTTGCGTTGATATCGAACATGTATGTATCGGGATAGAGATAACCTGCGAGGATGTAGTCGCGGTCCTCATTGATCTCGATCTTGGAAACGAAATCGTAGTCGACGAACATGTTGGGTGAGTTCATGCACTGGTCGAATTCCTCGTCGTTGAAGGTCAGTCCTGCCTTGTGGAGGATCTTCTTTACCTGAACGTATGTCGCGCCCTCGGGAATGGTTACCGAGACCGTGGCGGATTCAAGCGTCATGAAGAACATCAGCTCGTCGTATGAATATGATTTGAGAAGGTAGTGCGTACCTGCGACATAAGCGCCGTCAAAACCGTTGATCTTGCTCATGAGCGAGAACACGAGCTTGTTCTTGATAAGTCCTTTTTCGTAAAGCTTATCAGCTATGTCTGAAGTGGAATCGCCGCTTTCGACAACGACGGTAACTGCATCTTTATTGTCTGCCGTAACCTTGTATTTGCCTTCTGCCAGGCCCTTCTTAAGGGTCGAGAAACGCGTGTCCTGTGAGATGACATAGTTAAAACCGCCGAAAACGCCGAGAACGGCAAATCCGAACAGAAGTACGATAATTACAAGTATGCGCAGAGCTACCCAGATCTTTTTTGAAAGCATGGATAAGTCCTAGGGCGTCCTCCGAAAAGCCTTCTATTTATTGCTCTCCGCAGGACATGCCCGCAGAGTATCAGTCGTCTTTCTTCATCTTTGCAACGGTCTTCGCACGGAGATCATTGTTGAGGATCTTCTTCCTCAGACGGATGTTCTTCGGCGTTACCTCACAGAGCTCGTCGTCTTCGACGAATTCGAGGCACTGTTCAAGCGAGAAGTTGAGCGGAGGGGTAAGACGCATTGCGTCATCGGCTCCTGCTGAACGCATGTTGGTAACATGCTTCTTCTTGCAGACGTTGACCGTTATGTCCTCAGGCTTGGGGTTGACGCCGACGATCATGCCCTCGTATACAGGTGTGCCTGCTCCGATGAAGAGTGCACCTCTGTCCTGGGCATTGTACAGTCCGTAGGTAACTGCGGTGCCGGTCTCGAATGCTACGAGTACTCCCTGGCCGCGTGTTTCTATGTCGCCTGCGAACGGCTCAAACCCGCTGATGACGCTGTTCATTATACCATTGCCCTTAGTGTCGGTCAAAAACTCGGTACGGTAACCGAGGAGTCCTCTGGAAGGGATCCTGAATTCAAGCCTTGTGTATCCCTTGGTCGGAGGGAGCATGTTGAGGAGCTCACCTCTTCTCTTTCCGACCTTCTCCATGACAGGACCTACGAAGTCCTCAGGAACGTCGATGACGAGGTCCTCTACAGGCTCCTGCAAGATGCCGTCGATCTCCTTCATGATGACCTTCGGCTTGCTGACCTGGAACTCATATCCCTCACGGCGCATTGTCTCGATGAGGACTGAGAGATGGAGCTCTCCTCTTCCCTTAACGATGAATGCCTCAGTGGTATCTGTCTCTTCGACTCTCATGGAAACGTTTGTCTCGATCTCCTTGAAAAGTCTTTCTCTTAAGTGACGTGATGTGACAAACTTACCGTCCTGGCCAGCGAACGGGCTGTCATTGACGGAGAATGTCATTGCGATCGTAGGCTCGTCGATCTTAACGAAAGGAAGTGCCTCAGGATTTGCGGCATCGCAGAGAGTGTCTCCGATGTTGATGTCAGCGATACCTGCAACGCAGACGATCTCACCGATAGAAGCGGAAGAAACTTCCTCGCGGCCGAGGTTATGGAATCTGAGGAGCTTAACGACACGTGCTGTCCTCTTGCCTTCCTGCTCGAAAGTAACGAGTGCAACGGTCTCACCCTGCTTGATCGTGCCTCTCTCAACTCTTCCTACGCCGATCCTTCCGATGTAAGGGTCAGAGTCGATGTTGGAAACGAGGAGCTGCATGGGGCCCTCGGGATCACCCTCAGGACAGGGTGTGTTCTCTACGACTGTATCGAGGAGAGGTGTGAAGTCGAGCTGCTTGCCGTCTTCATACTCCTTGAGGTCGAGTGTCGCAATACCGGTCTTACCGGATGTGTAAACGATGGGGAATTCGAGCTGGTCGTCATCTGCGCCGAGCTCGATGAAAAGATCGAGTACCATGTCGACAACTTCCTTCGGACGTGCGTCAGGACGGTCGATCTTGTTGATGCATACGATGGGTTTAAGGCCTAACTCAAGAGCCTTGTGAAGAACGAATCTTGTCTGAGGCATCGGGCCGTCGAAAGCGTCAACAACGAGGAGAACAGCGTCTACCATCTTGAGAACACGCTCAACCTCACCGCCGAAGTCAGCGTGACCGGGAGTGTCTACGACGTTGATGCGGATGCCCTTGTAATCGATAGCCGTGTTCTTGGCAAGGATCGTAATACCTCTTTCACGCTCAAGGTCATTGGAGTCCATTACCTGCTCAACGACTGCCTCGTTCTCACGGTAAACTCCCGCCTGCTTGAGCATTGAGTCAACGATGGTCGTCTTGCCGTGGTCGACGTGTGCGATGATGGCGATGTTTCTTAAATTCTCGATCTTCTGTAAAGCCATGTGTAATTCCTCGTAAAAAAATGCATGCGAATACTCTTAATACAAACCGCCTAATATTTTGCTACTCGCGCGCATATAATAGGCACTGTAATTTTTCACAAATATATGGGGATATCAGTCCTCTGTGCCGTTCTTATTGCGCAAAAGCAGACGTATGGGCACGCCTTCAAAGCCGAAATTACGGCGCAGCTGATTCTCTAAGTATCTCTCATATGAGAAATGAGAAAGCTCTTTGTCGTTTACGAAAAGCGCGAACGTGGGAGGTTTTACGGCAACCTGTGTACCGTAATAGATCTTTAGATGCTTTCCCTTGTCCTGAGGCGTGGGAACCTGCGTGACGGCCTCTGAGATCATCTGGTTCAATACCGATGTCGAAAGGCGCTTGCTTGCGTTCTCATTGACCGTGTTGATAAGGTCGAAAAGCTTGTCCACACGCTGTCCCGTCTTTGCCGAAATGAAGAGAACGGGAGCATATGTCATGAATCCAAGCCTCTCGCGGATTACCTTCGTGGCGTGCTCGAGAGTGCCTGTTTCCTTGGGTGCGATGTCCCATTTATTAACACAGATGATGGATGCTTTTCCGGAATCGTGAGCAAGTCCCGCGATGCGCGTATCCTGCTCCGTAACGCCCTCTGTGGCGTCTATCAGCACAACGCAGACGTCAGCGCGGTCGATCGCTGCAAGAGCGCGTACCATGGAATAACGCTCGATGACGTCCTCTATCCTGCCCTTCTTGCGCATTCCGGCAGTATCAACGATCGTGAAATGTCCTTTGTCGTTGACTATCTCAGAGTCGATAGCGTCTCTTGTGGTACCGGCGATGTCAGAGACGATGCTCCTGTCCTGGCCGGTCATCTTATTTGAAAGTGAGGATTTGCCTGCATTCGGGCGGCCGATGATGGCGACCCTTACGGTTTCCTCTGCGCCCTCATTTTCTTCTTCGGGCGGGAAATTCTCATAGAGCATGTCGAGCATCTCGCCCAGACCCAGCCTGTGAGCTGCGGAAATGGCGCAGACGTTCTCAAGACCCATGTTATAGAACTCATAGAATTCCGGCGGTGCGTCGCCGACGTAGTCGGATTTGTTTACGGCCACTACGACAGGGCGTCCCGCCTTGCGCAGCATGACTGCGATCTCCTCATCGGCTGCCGTGAGGCCTGCCTTGAGGTCGCACATGAAGAGGATGACGTCAGCGGTCTCGATGGCGATCTCGGCCTGCAGGCGCATCTGTGTAAGGATGACGTCCTCGCTGTTGCCGGGCTCTATACCGCCGGTGTCGATCATGAGAAAATCGCGGCCCCTCCACGAGGTTTCCGCGTAGATCCTGTCGCGCGTAACGCCGGGTGTGTCGGCTACGATCGACAGTCTTTCACCGTACAGTGTGTTGAACAGGCTTGATTTGCCCACGTTCGGGCGCCCTACTATCGCAACAACCGGTTTGCTCATACTGATCCTTTCATGACCGTTAACATAAAAAAAGGCAGTGCCTTAACTGAAAACACTGCCTTGATTTACTACTAAAGTCTTGTTCAGGCCTCTTCGCCGACTTTGATAACCTGTTTTCCATCCAGGTAACCGCAGTTCTTGCAGACCGTGCGGCGAAGCATCTTAGCATGACACTGGGGACATTCAACGAAACCCGGCATGTTAAGCTTGAACAAGCTTCTGTGGCGGGCTGTTCTTGCCTTCGACCATTTACGCTTGGGATGTGCCATTTATCTTCACCTCCAATTCCTTTCTCAAACAATGCTTGAAAATAATACATTATCCTTCTGCGTTTTGCAAGAGCCTTTTTACGGAAAAAACATTTTTCACCGGCTCACCCTCGTCAGGGTCCATAGTATAACTGAATTCGAGGGTTTCGTTAAGAGCTGAAGGAAAGTTAATATACTCTGTTGCAATAACGACTTCAATGACGCCGAACATGGTGTTGAGCGTGCCTTTGGTGCGGTTGCCCGGTTCAAAGATCATTTTCGAGGAAACGTCTCCTCCCCTGATTACCGTGACCTGTTTTCCGGCAGCATCGCAGATAAGCTCAAAATCCGAGGCGACTCTCTCGTTCTCGTGAAGCTCTGTCCACTTATAAGTAAGAAGGCCCTTTTTCTCAGACCAGGTTCCTTCCGCATAAAACGGCTCGCCGTACATTCCAGTCTTTATCTGCAGTACACACTTTTCCATCTTCAGATCTCCACTTCATATCTGTCGGTCGTGAAATGACCCGTGCCCGAAGGCAGTCCTTCACCCAAAAACGGCGTGGCAACGCTCTCAAACATCTCCGGCTCATCGCTGGTAAAAAACTCCCTCTTGGGCGTTCCTGCATCTCCTGAAGTGTTTCCGCCTTCAGTGAGCATGTTCTTTACGACTGCCGCAGCTGCTTCTCCCGTATTAACAAGAGTAATAACGTCACCCATAATCTCGCCTATGACCTTAGCAAGCAGCGGATAGTGCGTGCAGGCCATGACCAACGTATCGATGCCCGCTTCCTTTAACGGAGTCAGATACTCCTTTGCGGTAAGTCTTGCGATCTCATTGTCCCACCAGCCTTCTTCAGCGAGTGAAACAAAGAGAGGACATGTCTTCTGATATATCTCTATATTTTTAATGCCGTGCTTTTCGGCGCAGTCCTCGACTGCTTTCTTATATACGCCGGTCGAGATCGTGGCCTTTGTGCCGATGATGCCGATCCTGCCGTTCTTCGTTGCCCTGATCGCAGCTTCCGCTCCGGGGGTAACCACTTCGACAACGGGAACTCCCGCTCTGTCCTTTAAAGTATCGTACGCGTACGCGCTCGCGGTATTACACGCGATGACAATCATCTTTACGTCCTTTGACTCAAGGAACTTCATGTTCTGGAGCGAATAGCGGATGATAGTGCTCCTGGACTTGTTGCCGTAAGGCGCCCTGGAATTGTCACCGAAATAGATCGTGCTCTCGCCGGGGAGTACTTTCCATATTTCGCGAAGGACCGTAAGTCCGCCTATGCCTGAATCAAAAACCCCGATGGGCCTTGTATCTGCCATTATCTCTTCTTGCCTCTCTTGAGCATTACGCCGTAGTCAGGCTCTATTCTAAATGATTTTCCGGACACATCAAAGTGAATGTTGTCCCTCGGGATCTTGCCAAGCGTAATCCTGCATGCGAAAAGCTGCTGGTACTTAACCTTGCCGCCGTCAACAGCCGTAAAGAACGAATTCTGCTTCGCCCTGCCGTAATTGCCGTCACCCACGATCGGATATCCCAGATGCGCAAACTGCGCCCTGATCTGATGAGTCCTTCCCGTCACGAGCTCGCACTCGATGTCGGAAACGTCCATATGGTCCGGGCCTGCTGCCCTGTATGTCTCAAGGACCCTGTACCTTGTGGCGATAGCGAGATCCCTCGGCTGCTTCGTATCGTGGATATAGACTTTTCCGTCCTTGGTCTTTTCAAGGAAACCGGTTACTTCATACATAAGTGTGCCGTCATCACAAACTGTGCCCTCTCCGCCTTCGGGAGTGCCAAGAACAAGCGCCCTGTATCTCTTGGTAACGAGACCGTCCTTGAAGAGCTTAACGGCGTCAGCCAAAGCCTTCTTGTCCTTTGCAACCATGACGAGTCCGCCCGTATTCATGTCGATGCGGTGGCAGAGTTCAGCCTCCTTGAACTTCGTCTTTCTGCGGATGAGATCTATCAGGGTGTCCTCTCCCGTGCTCTTTCCCGAATGCACCGCGATGCCCTGTGACTTATTTACTATTATGAGACCGTTTGTCTCGCAGACGATCTTGAAAGGTTCTTTCTCAGGCTTAGCCTCTTCTGCAGGAGCGGACTTTTTAGCTCCGCCGTCGAAAAGCTCGTCAGGCAGCCATACCTCAACGAGCTGGCCTTCCTTTACCGCAATGTCCGAAGACGTGCGCTTGCCGTCGATCTTTATGTCCTTATGCTTTAACGCACGGAACAGATCGGACTGGTTAAGTCCGGGGAATGCCTCTGATGAAGCCTTTACGACGTGCTTGCCGTCCTGTGCAGCTGTAACTTTAAACTGACGCAAATTATCTTTCCTTCCTGTATCTGACGTATTCCCAGATCCCGCAGATTACACACCCGACAAAGTAACATAATATATCTCTTATATCAAATGAGGTGCCTATTATGGTGCTCATTATCCTGTTGTCCTGAAGTCCCAGCACTTCCACGATCTTAAAATACTGTGCGACTTCCACGCCCGCCGCGAATATGAATATAAACAGCGGAAGGAGCCTTATCTTCTCCGGGATGAAGATCCTGATGAACGTGTAGATCAGGATGACAACCAGCACGTCTCCTATGAACGGTCTTACGAAACTGTCGTGAACAAACAGCGCTATGAACACTTCCACAGCGAACAGCAGGATCGTGGCTGTCAGGTAAGGTATCCTTTTTCTCATTGCCTTTTCCGTTTTGGCATTACCTAAAAAATTAACCCCCGCGGTGTTCGCGAGGGTTAACTGCTTTGGCAGCCGAACTAGGATTCGAACCTAGACAAACGGTGTCAGAGACCGGTGTGCTACCGTTACACAATTCGGCTATGTCGATTAACGACCAACGAAGTATAGCAAATTGAAATATGAAAATCAATATCTTTCTTAATATGTGTTTTATGACTATTATCCGAAAAACTCAGTTAACGGTAAGTGCCTGAAAAAACGGCAAAACTTATAACAAAACGCCAAAAGTTATAAGTTTTGACCCGAAAAAAACGTGTTACCGTTAACCGGTCCGCTTGAAAAACTACATTACACAGGTTCGAGCGGAGGCATCGCACCTATCTCGGTGAGCTTTGTGCGGACCTTGCCCATGTCCTCATAAATAGGAAGCTTGTTGCGAGGATTGCGCAGCGCAAACGCCGGATGGTATGTTGTCATGATGTGGAAGCCGTTCTTCTCGATGAAAAATCCCCTTACGTCACGCATGACGGGCTTCTCGCCGAAGAAAGCCTCATAAGCCGTTGAGCCGCAAAGAAGGATGACCTTGGGGCGCACCAGCCTGAACTGCTCCGCAAGGAGGGGCTTGCACGCATGGATCTCTTGGGGTGTGGGCCTTCTGTTCTGCGGAGGGCGGCATTTTGCGATGTTGCAGATGTGGTAATCCTGCTCGGTAAACCCGTAGCAGTCAATGAGATTCTGGAGGAGCTGGCCTGACCTTCCGACAAAGGGACGTCCCTGAAGATCCTCCTGCTCACCCGGAGCTTCACCGATTATCATGAGCGGAGCCTGACGGCCGCCTCTGTAGATTACGACGTTGGTGCAGCCGGCTCTCAGGCCGCAATTATTGCAGGCGCGGCACTTAACCTCGAATTCTTCCCACTTTGCATCAAAATCTTCTGCCATACTGTAAAGAGTGATCCCTTCGCGCGTTATAAAGAAAATTATACTACATGATATAATCCTTTCTATGAGATTGGACAGACTCCTCGCAAATTCAGGCACCGGCACAAGATCTTCCGTGCGCTCCCTCATCGCTTCAGGCGGTGTTACTGTCAACGGCGTTACCGCAAAAGATCCGGGAATGCAGGTCAAAGAGACCGACGTGATAATCTGCGGCGGCACTGAGATCGGCCACAAGGAGAATCTGTATTTTCTATTCGACAAGCCCGACTGCGTTCTTACTGCGATGGAAGATCCCCGTCTTCCCTGCGTCGGAAACTATATTCCCGATGAGCTCCGCGGAAAGAAATTGGCGCCCGTGGGACGCCTCGACTATCACACCACCGGCCTTCTGATAATCACCAACGACGGCGAACTTTCTCACAGACTTCAGTCGCCGAAATACCATATCGCGAAAAGATATCTCGTAACTTTCGAAGGAAAAGAATGGAGCGAAAAAGAGATCGGTGAAGTCAAAGAAGGCGTCACCCTTACCGACATGGACAAGCCCGTAAAGACCGCTCCAGCGCTGCTTTCAGTCACCGGCAGCAACACCGCCGAGATAACTCTATTCGAAGGAAAGACGCATGAGGTCAGAAGGATCTTCGCTCATTTCGGCAAAGAAGTCACGGCGCTCAGAAGGATCTCCCTTGCGGATCTTGAGATAGAAAAAACACCGGAGAATACCGGTGCCATTCGTGAACTCACTGAAGATGAGATAAAAAGCCTTAAGTCAGAAGTCCGCCTCTGAGTACTTCCTCCAGAGAAGGATACGAAGGTATCGCTCCCTTTCTCGTAACCGATATCGCGCTGCACGCATTCGCAAATGCAAGGTATGCCTTGAGCATTCCCGGCTGGATGCTCTCGAGATCTTCTTTCTTTATTCCGTTCAGTTCAAGACATCTGAGGAACGCGCCGATGAAGCAGTCACCCGCGCCCGTCGTATCAGCTGTTATTACCTCGTGACCCGGCGCATACGCAATGCCTTCACGGTTTGCGGCATAAGCGCCGTCGGCGCCGCATGTGTATATTACGAGCTTGACGTTGCCTACCAAAAGCTTTGGCAGAGCCTTCTCAAAATCGCGCTCACCCGTAATGAATTCAAGTTCTTCTTCAGATACTTTCAGAATGTCAGCTTCAGGCAGGAACTCGAGAACGACTCTCTTAAGCTCGTCCTTGTCATCCCACAGCATGAACCTGAGGTTCGGGTCAAAGCTTATTACCGCGCCGCTCTTGCGGGCAAGGATTATCGCGGTCCTGTGGGCCTCCCTCATCGGGAAGTCGCCTAACGAAACGCTGCAGAAATGAAGGAACGTGCAGTCGTCAAACATATCGGGAATTATCTGTTCGGGTGCAAGGAGCATGTCGGCAGAAGGATTCCTGTAGAACGAGAAAGTCCTGTTGCCGTTGCGGCTGAGGCTCACAAAAGCCAAAGCGGTATTTGCGCTGTCGGTCCTGCTGACGGCAGACGTGTCGACGCCCGATTCCTCAAGGGTCCTGATTATCATGTCACCGAAAGGATCTTTTCCAAGCTGAGTGATCATCCTGGCGTTGCCGCCGAGCCTTGAAAAGGCCGCCGTGACGTTTGCGGGAGCACCGCCCGGTGCAGGTGCAAATGAAGATACTTCTCCGAAATTACATCCCTTTCTGTCAGGGATGAAATCGATCAGGGCCTCGCCGATCGCGACCAGCGAGTTCTTTATCTCAAGCCCGAAAAGCTGTGCCCTGAAGCCCGTAACGTTAACTGAAACGGTTTCATATTCAGGATAGAATCTCGAGCTCATGACATATCTTCCGCTTTCCGCAAAGATCTCAATGCTCGATCTGTCGGCAATGATGCGCATGTTGTTGAGATTTTCGATCTTAACCTTACGGACAGTCCTTCCGCCCGCAGCCTGATCATCCGCAAAAGATAATTCCAGATAACCTTCACTGTGCCATGTGATCTTTGCCTTTCCGATCTCCATGACGCAGTCTGTATCAGGCTTTACCTCGTTTACGACGATGTCGAACGGAAGCTTGTACCATCTCTGTTCCTGACGCAGTTCTGAAGGAGAAATACGCAGTGAATATATCTCTCTGATGGGATTCTGAAGCAGGAAGCCGTCGGGCGAAACCGTAAGTTCTCTCGGCAGAGTAAGGCAGTGCTGACGGCCAAGGGCAACTGTGGGATTGGTGTATCCGGACTCAGCTCCCATGCCCATCCATCCGATCAGGATGCGCCTTCCGTCAGTGGTCTCAAACGTCTGCGGAGCATAGAAATCAAAGCCGTAGTCGAACTCCTCGAAATCGGAAAGTTCCTCACCGTTCACCTTGAAATATCCGCTCGAATATACATTCTGATATTTAAATTCCTCATGTTTTAAACCCTGAGGAGATACCGAAAGATAAGTGTTTCCGCCAAGCTCGAACATGTCGGGGCATTCCCACATGTAGCCGAAATGAGGTACGGAAAGTGCCTTTACGAACTCAAGATCATCAGGTGTCTTGCCCTCATAGATAAGCACACAGCCTTCATCATCAAGAGTGCGCGCACCCAATACCATGCGCCAAACGCCGTTTTCGAGCGTGACCTTGGGGTCTCTGACGTGGCATGAGCAGTATTCGGGATAACTGCTGTTCCTAAGGAGAACGTCTTTGGCGCTCATCTCCCTGCCGTCTTTTGTTGAAACGCGGATCTGGTTTGCATCCCTTCCGGATGTAATGTAATCGTGCTTGCCCGGATGCTCTACGTTGCCCGTATAGAAGAGTTCGAGCGTGTCGCCGTTAACTACTGCAGATCCCGAAAAAACACCGGTCAGATCAAATTCATTATCAGGCTCGATAGCTATGCCGGCGAACTTCCAAGTGATCATGTCATAGCTTTCGTAGTGTCCCCAGCACTTTCTTCCCTCGCCTTCCGCGGAATCAGGAACATACTGGAAATACACGTGATACTTGCCTTTGAAATAACAAAGGCCGTTCGGGTCGTTAAGCCAGCCCGAAGGTGGTTCTATATGAAGTTTCTGTCGCCATTGACCTATCATTTAATCCCCTCAGATCAAACGTTCTGACCTTAACCGCCGACTCGCCCTCGCGACATCGATATGTTAAGTATGATTCCGAATGCCATGAAATTGATCAGCTGGGCTGTTCCTCCCAGGCTGATGAAAGGAAGCGGGATGCCCGTGATGGGAAGAAGCCCAACCGACATGCCGAGATTTTCGATATAGTGGAAAGCGAAGTATCCTGCAAGGCCCGTGATGCAGTATGACGCAGCCTTTGAAGGCACTTTCGCCGCAACGTAGAGACATCTGCAGATGAAGAAAAACGCGAGTATTATGACCGCCGTCGTTCCGATGAAGCCAAGGTGCTCCGAAACCGCAGCGAAGATGAAGTCACTCTCCTTAACCGGAACGGTCGTGAAGATGCCGGTCTTGTTGCCGGTAAGACCGCCGGATGCGATCGCGTGCTGGGACTGGATGAGGTTATACTCGGCCTTAGGGTCTGAACCCTTGAATACGAGTGAGAGGATACGCTCTTTCTGGTAAGACTCAAGGTAGAAATACCACATCGCGGGAACGATGATGACGACCATCGATGAGAACGCGAGAAGGAAGTATCTGTACTTAACGCCCCATGCGAAAAGGATGCATACGAACGTGAACATGATAACCATTGCCGTACCGAAGTCGGGCTGTGTGAGGATCAGAAGGAGCGGCGGAGCATAAATGGCTGCAAGTATTCCGAAGCCTTTTATGATGCTTACCTTCTTCTGCGACATCATCTCAAAGACCTCGGCGGCCAGAATGATGAGTCCGATCTTCGCGAGCTCGGAAGGCTGGAAGTTACCGATGACAGGGAGTTTGAGCCATGAGTCGGCACCCCATGAAGTAGCGAGTGAATAACCGTCGATCGGGACAAGAATGAGCAGCATAAGCGAGACAACATAGATGACTCGTCCAACCGCCTTGAGCATGTGCATGTCGAGAAGGCTTATGACGAGCGCTGCGAAAACACCCGCTGCCGTCGCGGCTATCTGTCTGTAGTAGTTGCCGGGATAAGCTACATATCCTTTAGAAAGAACTTTCTGAAGGACATACAATCCAATGATCGTAAGGAGCATGATCGGAACGACAAGATAATAGTCTACCGTCTTTAAGACGGCACCGGCACGCATCCTTACAAAACCGGAATTGTTGCTGTTTTCCATCAGTCTTTAGCTTTCGGATCCTTTGAATCTTCTTCTGTTTCTTCGTCTTCGTTTTCGTCTTCTTCAGACTCTTTTTCCTCAGACTCTTTGTCTTCGGAAGCAGCCTCTTCAGACTTGTCTTCAGCCTTTTCATCAGCCTCTGACTCATCTTCAGCTTCGTCTTCAGATTCGATCTCAGACTTTCTTACGCCTTTGGACTTCTCCTCTTCTCCGTCCTTTGCAACTTCAACATAAAGCTTTGCGGGGAAAGGCTTCTTCTCGAAGTTCTTGAGATGTGCAAAAGCAATGTAGAAGAGACCGAACATGAGCAGGAAGAGTGAAAGTGCCTGTGAAGCACGGATCTGTGTTCCGGTGATATAGAGCGAATCTGTTCTCAATCCTTCGATGAAGAAACGGACAGCTCCGTAAAGGATGAAATAAACGCTTGCTGTCTCAAATGAGTGTGTGCTCTTCTTCCTGACCTGAAGAAGGATGAGGAAGATGATCAGGTCTGCAACCGACTCATAGAGGAATGTCGGATGAACGGGTGAAAGAGCTACAAGCTCGGGGCAGAATCTTGAAATGTATGTACGTGTTGATTCACTCCACATACCCCAGGGCATCGTGGTCGTGGTACCGAAAGCTTCCTGGTTGAAGAAGTTGCCCCAGCGGCCGATGGCCTGTCCCAGAGGCAGATATACTACGATGTAATCTGCGAGTGAAGTGAAAGGGATCTTGCGGATCTTGCACATGATGAGCAGTCCCAGTATGCAGGCAAGGATGCCGCCGTAAACCGCAAGGCCGCCTGCCCTTGTATCGAAAATGCTCTTGAGATTGTCTTTATAGATATTCCAGTTGAAGATGACATAGTACGCACGCGCACCGATTATTGCGCAGGGTATCGTAACGAGCATTGTGTCATAGATCAGTGTATCCGGGAAATTGTTCTTCTTAGCCTGCTTGAGTGCCAGTGCGATGCAGACAACCAGTGCAGCCGCTATCAAGATACCGTACCAGTAAACCTCGAAGTTGCCGATCCTGAACGCAACCGGGTCAATGTTGAACTTGATCCCGAGTCCCGGAAACTGCACTTCTTCCATATTAATCAGATTCATATTGCGCTCCCTTACTTGAAAGGATTAGAATAACATTTGCATATATTACCACAAAAGAAAAAATAATATAGGGTAGGTTAAAGTTTTATGGCTAAAGTTGCGATCTTCATAGCTGACGGCTCCGAAGAAGTCGAGGCTATCACACCCGCTGACATCTTAAGAAGAGCACAGATCGACTGTGACATCATCTCGGTAATGCCCTCGAAAACAGTTACGGCATCCAGAGGCGTGATAATAACCGCTGACAGGCAGATCGATGAGATAGATTTCGACGGTTACGACATGCTGGTCCTCCCCGGCGGCATCAAAGGCACGGAGAACCTCGGTAATACAGCAAAGCTTACCGATGCAGTCGTTAAGTTCGCAAATTCAGGCAACAAAGCCGTTGCAGCCATCTGCGCAGCCCCAACGGTATTCGGCAAGCTGGGACTCCTCAAGGGCAAAAAAGCCACCTGCAACCCCGGTTTCTGGGATGAACTTGTCTCCGAAGGCGCTGATCTTGACAGGGATTCAAAGGCCGTGATCTGCGGAAACATCATCACCAGCCAGGCTATGGGCACCTCAGTTCCCTTCGGTCTTGCGATCACCGAGTACTTCCTCGGCAAGGAAGCCGCAGACATAATGAAGGGCAAGATCTGTTTTTGACAGCCTTTTAAATGTTGCTATAATATAACGGCTACGGAGATGTATCGAAGTGGTCATAACGGGGCGCACTCGAAATGTGATTGCCTCTTTTTGGCTTAAAGAACATGGCTCAATAAAATAAGCACTTTGCGAGATTGTTGCGGCTTCGTTCTTATGAATATCGCTCCAATAACGCTCCATATCGCTCCGGTTGACGGATCGGATGGCGTTCAGTATTATGCGATCGTAGCTTGCTTTTTGGCAGGGAGATGTATCGAAGTGGTCATAACGGGGCGCACTCGAAATGCGTTTATCGGGCAACCGATACGTGGGTTCGAATCCCACCATCTCCGCCACAGATGCCTGTAAACATTGCGTTTGCAGGCATTTTTATTTCTTGGAGAATGCCGATTTTTCGTTCTTCTCGTTTCATGAAAAACGGGCAAGGCAAGTGATTTTGGAACCCTCTCCCCTTCAAACCCCGTCTTTATTAGCTTTCCGGGCTTGAACGTTCAGAATCCGAAACACCGGAATATCGCTCCAAAAATACAATCTACGCAAGACATTTCCCATTTCATCCACGAAAATAAACCCGTCAAAATCGTAGTTTTGGAGTGTTTATAGTATTTATTACATGAATCAAAGATTAACCTCGATTGTCTTTTCGATCAACTGATTGGTACAGCGTTCTTTTTTGCGTGAGATCAGGAAGAAACGAATCATAAGTATGATCAGCACGACATCGAGTACTGCCAACGATAATCCGATGAAGGCAAGATTATCATTTGTTTTGAGCAATTCCTCACTGAGCGAGAAGTCGTAGAGACCGTGAATGAGGAAAGGAAGG
>JAFWQF010000013.1 GCA_017509205.1 Clostridiales bacterium
CTCATACGACAAGTCAAAGCAGATACTCAAGGATATAAATTTCACGCTTGAAGCAGGCAGCAGCATTGCCATTGTCGGACCTTCAGGTTCGGGCAAGAGTACGATAGTAAACCTTATTCCGAGGCTTTACGATGTCGATAATGGAACGGTAACCTTTGACGGAACAGATGTAAGAAAACTGGATCTTACATTCCTGAGAAACCAGGTTGGCGTTGTTTCGCAGGAAACATACCTGTTTAACGGAACCGTCAGGGAAAACCTCCTGTATGCGAAACCCGATGCGACTGAAGAGGACATGATCGCAGCTCTCAAGAAGGCCAATATCTGGGACTTCATCGAAAAACAGGAGAAGGGACTTGATACTGAGGTCGGAAACCGCGGACTTAAGCTTTCCGGCGGTGAGAAACAGAGGATCTCCATCGCAAGGATAATCTTAAAGGATCCGACGATATTCATTTTCGACGAGGCAACTTCCGCATTGGATTCCATCTCCGAAAAGAAGATCCAGGATGCGATAGATCCGATCATCAAGAGCAAGACCAGCATCCTTATAGCGCACAGGCTCTCTACCATTCTTGCTGCAGACGAGATCCTTGTCGTAAAAGACGGAATGATCGCAGAACGCGGCAGTCACAAGGAGCTCCTTAACAAAGAGGGTATATACCGTGAACTCTATGAGACCCAGTTTTCCAAGGCTCTCATCGACGAGGTCGGCGTATCCGAGCTCGAGCAGTATATCTGGGGAACCCAGCCCGCTGATGAGCCATACGAAGAGGATCATTGATACAGAATTCAAAAAACAGTTAAGATTTATTAAATATCTTCTTGAAAAGATTTGTTACTATTAACTTATCTTCAAAAGGGCAGGTGATCTGATATGGTATTTAATCTCAACTTGTTTGACATCATCAATATCGTATTTATCGCGGCAGGCCTCGGCATCTGCGGTCTGAGCATAATCCAGGTCGGATCCGGAGTGCATATCCGCAAAGAGGTAAGAGGATATTTTCAGATCTTTTTCACCCTGATCAATACCTACATATCAATGCATCTCATCAGGATGCTGGTCAGCGCTCATCCGGGCAAAGTGTTCTCGGTCTTGATCCAAGCTGCCACTTTTGTGGAGTTTACCGTATCAGGTTTCATGATCTATCTGCTTGCGCTCCTGATACTTTTCCTGGCAAATCCCGGAAAGATAGCCAAGGTCATCAACTATATCTTCCTTTTCCTTCTGGCCGGCCACGTGATAGGTCTTATCGCGAACATTTTTTCAAAGTTCTATTACTATTTCGATGAGATGAACATCTATCACCGGAATCCCGGTTATGTGCTTTCCAACACCATGCACATACTGATGCTCGGTCAGAGTATCTATCTTCTGATAAGATACAAATCCAAGATAGACAAGAGGCTTGCATCAGCACTTTGGCTCTATCTGTTGCTGCCTCTTGTTGCGATCGTGATCCAGGCTTTTATCGAACAACTTCAGTTCATCATCCTTGCAACTGTCATTTCCGCAGCTTATCTGTATTACGTTATCATCCGCATTCAGATCGAGAGATATCAGAAACAGCAGCTCGAGAAAGACCGTATCGACAACGAACTGACGATGGCTACGAGGATACAGGCAGAGACCCTTCCCAACATCTTTCCTGCGTTCCCTGAGCGCGATGATTTCAATATATACGCTTCGATGAACCCTGCCAAAGAGGTAGGCGGCGACTTTTACGATTTCTTCCTTATCGATGAGAACCATCTCGGAATCGTAATGGCAGATGTATCCGGAAAAGGGATTCCTGCAGCTCTCTTCATGATGGTATCCAAGATCCTTATCCAGAATATCGCCATGATGGGCAACGACCCGGCTGAAGTATTGAAGTTCGTAAATAACCAGCTTTGCACCAACAACCCTGAGGACATGTTCGTCACCGTATGGTACGGCTGTCTTGATCTGAGCACAGGTGTCCTGAAGGCCGCTAATGCAGGTCATGAATATCCGTTTCTTAAGAAAGCCGGCGGCAGCTTTGAGATGATCAAGGATAAGCACGGTCTGGTCATAGGCGGTATGGAAGGTGCAGTCTATAAGGAATATGAGCTTCAGATGGATCCCGGGTCCAAGCTCTTTATCTATACGGACGGCGTTCCCGAGGCAACAGATGCAGCCGAGGAGCTCTTCGGAACAGAAAGACTTCTCTATGCATTAAGAGGTGCGGAGAACGAGACTCCGAAGGATATCATCGTGCGCATTGATTCTTCCGTAAAGGATTTCGTCAAGGAAGCACCTCAGTTTGACGACCTCACCATGCTTTGTTTAGAATATGTCGGACCGAAAGGTACTGATGCTTAAACAGGTGAGAAAGTGATCAAGAACATAGTGCTCGACATGGGAAATGTCCTTTTGGACTTTAATCCCGATGCTGTTTTGGATGAGTTTTGTTCATCTGAAGAAGAGAAAGACGTTATCAGAAAAGAACTCTTTGAAGGGCCCGAATGGATGATGGGCGACAGGGGAGACATTAAGGACAGCGACAGATTTGATCTCGTTAAGGTGCGTGTTCCCGAAAAGTACCATGAGGCTTTAAAGAACTGTGCTTATAAATGGGATCTCTGCATGAAGCCGCTCCCCGGTGCACGTGAATTCTGCGAAACGGTAAAAGAACGCGGATTCGGGATATACGTGCTTTCAAACGCGAGTGACCTGTTTTACAAATATTTTCCGAATCTTCTTCCTTTGGATTTCTTCGATGGCATATTTGTCTCTTCAGATTATAAGATGCTCAAACCTGATGAAGAGATCTACAGGACTTTTCTTGAAAAATACGGCCTTAATGCCGGTGATTGTCTGTTTATCGATGACAGAAAAGAGAATGTCTTAGGCGCCGAAAATGCCGGTCTCAATGGCTGGGTTTTTGACGGGGATTATGAGCAGATAATCAGACGGTTGACTGACTGAATCAGTGAAGGAGAACTCAATGTCTTATATCGAATTTAAAGACGTAAAAAAGATCTATAAGACCGGTTCGGTCAACGTAACCGCTCTTGACGGATGCAGTTTCACTGTCGAGAAAGGCGAGCTTTGTGTCATTCTCGGTCAGTCCGGTGCAGGAAAGACGACGCTGCTGAATATCTTAGGTGGAATGGACCGTCTAACGACGGGTGAAGTTTACCTTGACGGAAAAGAGATATCCAAGCTCAACGCAAACGAACTGGCGCTCTTCAGGAGACACAACGTCGGTTTTGTTTTCCAGTTCTATAATCTCATCCCGAATCTTACAGCATATGAAAATGTTGAGATGGCGGCCCAGCTCGTAAAAGATCCGATCGACTGTGATCTTCTCATGAGAGAGGTAGGTCTCGCAGAAAGAAAGAACAACTTCCCCGCGCAGCTTTCGGGCGGCGAGCAGCAGAGAGTCGCGATAGCAAGAGCCATTGCAAAGAACCCGAAACTCCTTCTTTGCGATGAGCCCACAGGCGCACTCGACTATCAGACCGGCAAATCGATCCTAAAGCTTTTGCAGTCGCTCAGCACGGATAAGGGCATGACGGTTGTCATCATCACGCACAACTCAGCGCTTGCTGCGATGGCAGACAGGGTCATCAAGGTCAAGAACGGAAAGATAACAAGCAACAACATCAACGATAATCCGGTAAACGTAGATACGATAGAGTGGTAATGAGTCCTTACGTAAAGACGATATTAAGATCCATCAGACTGACGCTCCCAAGGTTCCTCGCGATCTTCGCTATAATCGCCCTGGGTGTCGGTTTCTTTTCGGGTCTAAAAGTCACCATGCCGTCTTTCGTCTATACCGCAGACAGATATGTCGACGAGTTCGCGATGTTCGATTTCAAATTCCTATCGACGATCGGATTTGAACAGGAAGACATAGACGAACTTTCAAAGCAGACAGGATGCGTCGTTGAAGGCTCATACACTGCTGACTGTTCAGCGTATTTGGGCAATTCCGACGGCGCGGATACGGTGCGTTTCCATTCCATAACCAATAACGTCAACAAGCTCAAGCTTATCGCGGGACGAATGCCCGAAAAGCCGGATGAGATCGTTATTGACGGTTATCAGGTTTCTTCAAAGCATATCGGCGAAAAGCTGGTGATCGCAAAAGAGACAAGCGAAGATGCCCTCGAAATGTTCAAGTACAGGGAATATACAGTTGTCGGCGCGGTAAGATCCACGGTATATCTGAACTTCCAGAGAGGCACTTCCGACGAAGGTTCGGGCTCTGTTTCATACTTCGTATGCGCACTTCCTGAAGCGTTTGATTCCGAGGCTTTTACTGAGGCATATCTTTATGCGGACACCGGCCTTTATATCTATTCCGATGCTTACAAGGACTGGGCAAAAGGTGCTGAGGATAAGTACGGAGACATTCTAGAGAGCGTTGTTAAGAACAGGTTCGAGCGTCTCAAAAAGGATGAGTACAGGAAGATCAGTGAAGAGGTGGAAGAACACTACGATGACATCGATGACGGTTGGAAAGAGATAAACGACGGCCGTAAGAAACTCGATGACGCAAGGAAAGAGATCGAAGACGGCGAGAAGAAGATCAAAGACAACCGCAAAAAGCTCGCCGATGCCAAGAAGACTTTGGACGATTCAAAGAAGAAACTGAGCGATGCGGAAAAGCAGCTTTCTTCCGCGAAAACCCAGCTTGCTTCGGGAAAGACAAAACTTGATAAAGCGAAAAAGCAGCTGGACAAGACCAAAAAACAGCTTGATGCATCGAAGAAGCAGATCGATGCCGGACGTGCTGCCATTAAGAAGGGCAGAGCAGACGCCAATGCGGGAATCGCTTACTACGAATCACTTTTGCCGGACGCAGATGATGCTCAGAAGCAGGAGATCCAGGCTAAGATCGCAGAGCTTAAGGCGACGCTTGCTTATCTCGACGGCGAAGAGAAAAAACTTGATGCTGCCCAGTCACAGTATGACGGATACAACAAACTCTACCTATCGGGATATAAGGATTATTCTTCCGGCAAGGCCGAGTATGACAAGAACTACAAGAAGTATCTGAGTGCCAAGGCGCAGTATGAAAGCGGCGTTAAGAAATATAAGGACGGCGTGAAGAAATACAACGACGGTGTTAAGAAACTCGATGACGCCCAGAAGGAACTCGATGACGGACGTAAGGAATATGAAGACGGTGAGCGTGAATTCTGGGACGGTTACTATGAATTCGTTCAGGGAGTGGATGAAGCTTACAGGGATGTTATCTACGGAGACTACATGATCGTTTCTGCAGACGATCCTGACACTTACTCATTGGGACGCGACAAGAACACAGGATATGTATGTTTCGATAACGATGCGAAGATCGTGGACGGTATTGCCGCGGTCTTTCCGATATTCTTCTTTGCGATCGCAGCGCTTGTATGCTCCACGACGATGAGCAGGATGGTAGGAGATGAGAGAGGCATCATAGGAACGATGAGAGCACTCGGTTATACCGACACAGCGATCGTCATGAAATATGCGATCTATGCAGGATCTGCTTCCATTTTGGGAGGTGTCCTCGGTTTCCTCGGCGGGACCAAGCTTTTCCCTTCGGTCATCTGGGAAGTCTACGCGATGATGTACGGCTTTGCTGAGCTCAGATTCACTACCAGTGTTCCGCTGTTCATCATTTCGCTGAGCGTTGCACTTATCTGCACTGTCGGCGTTTCCGTTGTGACCGCAATGTCTTCTTTGACGGGAATGCCTGCCGAACTTATCAGGCCCAAGGCACCGCTTCCGGGCAAGCGCATTCTGCTCGAAAACATCGGCTTTGTCTGGACAAAGATGAAGTTCCTTCATAAGGTTTCTGCCAGAAACGTTTTCCGTTTCAAGAAGAGAATGTGGATGATGATCGTCGGTATTGCCGGTTGCACGGCGCTGCTCATCACGGCTTTCGGCCTCTACGATTCCATCTGCAATGTCGTTGATATTCAGTTCGACAAGATAATGAAGTACGATCTCAAGGTTACGTTTGACGGGAAGTACAGACAATCTGACATAGAAGATGCCACCAAGGAAACTCACGGGCATGTGGATTTCGCATTTGATTATGTGATCGCCAAGGAAGACACGGCCAAGAACAACGGTTCGGGTTATGTCAGAGACGTTCAGATGTTCATATCAGACGATCCCAATACCAATAAGATCTTCGGTCTGAATGATAAAAAGACAGGTGAAGCTCTGACCTGGCCTGCTGACGGTGAAGTGGCCGTATCAGGCAAGCTTGCGGACAAGAACGACCTTAAGATAGGGGACACTGTAACATTGTTATACGGTGATGATGAGCATGAAGTTAAGCTCAAAGTCGGCTCGATCTTCACGAATTACACATACCACTACGTGCTGATGACTCCTGCCACGTACAGGGAAGCATTCGGCAGGACATACAATCCTGAAACTCTTCTTGCCGCGACTGAAAACAAGAGCGCTGCGGAATCTTACAAGATAGCGTCTTATCTTTCAGATAACTATGACATCAAGACCTGGTTCTCAACGACTGATTCAAGAGAGAGCTTTGCGAAGACGATGGAGAGAATGAACTATATAATAGTCCTCGTCATCGTATGTGCGGCGGCTCTGGCATTTATCGTTCTGTTCAACCTTAACAACATCAACATCACGGAGCGTATCAGGGAGATCGCGACACTTAAGGTAATGGGCTTCAATCGCAATGAGACCGGAGCTTATGTTACGCGCGAAAACGTGATACTTGTCCTTCTGGGATTCATTGTCGGCATTCCGCTCGGATTTCTGCTCCACAGATACGTTATGGCTCAGATCGCAATGGACATGGTCACATATCAGGTACATATTGAGCCTGTCAGCTATGTATACTCACTTGCTTTCGTACTTGCGTTCTCAACAGTAGTCAACCTGATAATGCGCGCCAAGATCGAAAAGATCGACATGGCGGAATCATTAAAGAGCGCTGAATGATGCAATTAAAAAGGACCGTCCCTCGCGAACGGCCCTTGCTTTTTAGCTATCTTCTTCCCAGAACAGCTCATCCAGCGTCTTGCCCAGGACCTTGCATATCGCTATGCAGAGGTTGATGGTGGGGTTGTAATCACCCTTTTCGATCGCATTGATCGTCTGACGGGAAACGCCTACCTTATCGGCCAGTTCCTGCTGCGAAAGATCCAGCGCGGCGCGGGCGGCTTTGAGTTTAAGATTCTTCATCCTCCAGCGCCTCCGTTTTGTTCTGGATGTTCTTTATGAAAACTTCAACGCCTATTGAGAGACAGCAGATTCCCTGTACAAGTGAGTCGATCCTGTTATTGACTTCGGCACCGTTTCTGATCAGCCTGAGCGTGGAAAAGAATATTACCAGATCGAGTATACCAATAATGCTGAACATAACTGCAATCACATTGCGCTTATTGCTTAAGCCCATGTATGCATCATATCTGTCTGTGGTTATGGCAAACGTTGCGATTCCGATAAATGCGATGATCATCAGGCATTCGTATGCTGACAGCGGGAAATCGTTATAGATCAGACTGAACCATCCCAGACCGAGAGCAGTGGCGATGACGACTATCATCGTGGTCATTGCTGCTTTGCCGCGCATCTTCATCTGACGCTCATCGAATGCCTTTTTGTTGTTCTCGTTTAAGCTGATCAGGTAAGCGATGCTAAGCGCTAAAGGCAGAATGCAGACTGCAGCAAGAGTGAGCATTATGCTGTTATAGAGAGCATAGTTGCCTGAAGTAAGTTTGATCGTATATCTGACGGCGTAATCTTTATTCTCGTCCAATTCGGGCAATGGTTCATAAGCGAAATTTAGAAAGATCTTTTTGTTGCCGACATTAAGCTTGCCTGTCTTGAAAGTACCGTTTTTCGCGGTCTTTGTGAAGATCGGTTCCGCTTTGGAGGACTCAAGCGAGATGCTTATCGTGGGAACTATTTCATCCGGACCGTCAACTGTAATCTCAAACTCGCACTCATTGCCTACGGGTAAAAAGTCAACGGGCGTTCTGCTGCGTTTTACGTATGTGACGCCGCTTCCGGCTTCTTGTACAGTGTCTGTAAATGCGAGGGTCTGTGTACCTCTGAAACATACTGCCAGTGCCGTGAGCACCCAGAGAATGGAGCCTGCTATGATTATGGTAATGATCGCTGCTTTCTTTTTCATGATCGTATCCCCCTTTGATGAGCATATCGTAATACGCTCTTTACAAAATGTCAAGTATATATGACATAAAGTTACATAAATCAGTCAAATGATAGGGCTTATATATTCGGATCAGCAAGTGAATTCAGGCCTTTGCAGCGTCAATATCGGCCCAGCGCTTTTCGATCTTATTGAAGATAGAGCGCGCGATAAACAGACCGCATAATCCGGCAGCTATCCAGGCCAAAGGATCGGATGCTACCGCAATATAGTAATTGTGCGCATATATCGAATAGAAGGATGTGAGTATCCTTGCTGCAAGTTCTACGAATCCGAGGATCATTGCGATGCTTGCATAGCCAATAGACTGGATCGTATGTCTGTAGATGAAGATCATTGCAAGGAAGAAGTAGCAGACCGCACATTCGATGATGTAGATCCTTGCCCACGGAATGTAGATGGAAACATCAACTTCAGTATCGAAGAAGATCCAGAGAACATGCGGAACGAGGAAGACTGCAAGGAGCGCTGCGATGATCGAATAAACAACGTATATCTTCAAAGCGGATTTGACGCCCTGTCTGATCCTTCCCATGTCGCGTGCACCGTAGTTCTGTCCTGCATAAGCTGCCATTGTCTGACCGACGGTGAACATGCCCTGAGTGATTATTCCCTGGAACTTGCTCGCGGCAGTGATGGCAGTTACTGCAACGGAATCGAATGTGTTGAAAGCGCTCTGCATTATAACCGTTCCTGATGCGGTGATACCGTACTGGACGGCCATCGGGATACCGTAGCGGAGCTGCTGCTTTATCGATGCGGAACTGATCTTCCAGTCAGCTTTTGAAGGCCTTAATGTAGGCATCTTTGCATAGATGTAGATGATGCAGAGGATCATTGCGATGCCCTGTGAGATGACGGATGCGAATGCCGCACCGAATGTAGCCATCTGAAACTTCATGATGAAAACAAGATCGAGACAGATGTTGAGTGCCGCAGAGAAGAGCAGGAAGATGAGGGGCATCTTGCTGTTGCCGATGGCTCTCATCAGTGATGCACAGTAGTTGTACATGATCATGCAGACAATGCCTGCGCAGATAGTTGAGATGTATGCGTACGCGTAC
>JAFWQF010000014.1 GCA_017509205.1 Clostridiales bacterium
CTCAGGAGAAGCAGCCGTTCTTAAGGGTGATCTATATAAAGCATTCACTTTATATTGATTACATTGTACGGTTTAGAATTGTTAAGTTCTTCACCAAACTGAAGACAAACTGATACATAATTGAGACTTAATTATGAACTATGGGTTAAGTCCTGAAATAGATCTTTCAGACTAATGTATAACGATTTCATTGTAATGTAGGAACTCTTGTCTGCTGTAAACATGTGTGTAAAGAAAAAGAGGTAGCCATAAAGACTACCTCTATAATTAAACTAAAACACTATATTATTCGTATATGTATTTAATACTCTTGATGGTAAATTTACCAGCATCATATTTAATATTAATTCCAGAGCATCCTTCAATGCCTAACTCGATTGTATCTGTGCGGGAACTATCTTGTCCACCGATTGTATTATTTCTATTATTGTAATTACCACCATTAGACTCTTTGTAAGTAACTACAAATTGAGAATGTGCCATACCCCAAGATTCTTGATTATTGTTTTCCCACTCAATAACCACTTTCAATAATTTTTTGCTTGGATCAGCTGCAAATGTCCTGGAACCGGTCGATGTCATTGAGAAAGGCGAAGTTAGCGCATCAGCAGTTCCGCCGTTGTCGCCGCCATTGCCGTTGTCGCCACCGTTGCCGTTGCCGCCGCCTTCACCGCCGCCGTTGCCGCCGCCTTCGCCGTTGCCGTTGCCGCCGCCTTCACCGCCGCCGTTGCCGCCGCCTTCGCCGTTGCCGTTGCCGCCTTCGCCGTTGCCTTCGACTTTTCCATCGCCTTCAACTTTTCCATCGCCTTCGCCAGGCTTCAGAGTCTCTGTCTCGTGCGGTTCAGACGGTACGGTGCCTTTTTTATCATTAACGTCTTTAACGGCGCTTGCTTCAAAATCAGCGCTCTTTGCCTTAAGCTGGTTGGCTGTTGTCTGTGACTGGTTGACCCAGGAAGCAACACCGATGACGGTGGCACCTGAAAGAATTACGATTATCGCGACAACCAGTAAGATTTCTGCAAGTGTAAAACCTTTTCTGTTCTTCAGTAAGTTCTTCATAATGATCACACCTTCTCTCTATCTAAATAATTGAACATCCCACATACTTCGATTATAGAAACTGTCATTTCATTATTCAATCACATTTATTCACATTTCCATAAAGGATCAAATAATAAACGATAAAGAATATGTTACGAAATAATTTCCTTAGCTGATTTTAACAATAAATCTCTTTTATTTGTTATTTTACCCGAAATATATCTCTCAAAAAGCGTATCAAGTACCGCTCCGACTTCAGGACCCGCGGGGCATCCCAGGGAGATTATGTCATCGCCTGATATCTCCAGGTCCTTTGCGGCATACACGGCGCCGCTTTCTTTTAGCTCTTCCGCGATCCTTGTCATGTATTCGAGCTTTTCGAGCCGCTTTTTCCCGAGATCGGAATGCGCCATGATGTCCGCCTTCTGCAGCACCTTCAGCTTCTCATAAAGATCGGGGCCGACCAGGCAGAGGACCTTGTGGACCGCCGGGATCTCCGGGGGCGTGTAAACGTCGTGAAATGCCACGAGAGTGCAGACCTCTTCCGTGAACTTCTTCGGATACTTTAATTCATTAAGAAGGCGCTCGGCTATCCTTCTTCCCGCTTCGGGATGTCCTTTCATGTGGGCAACGCCGTTTGCGTTGATCCTGAAGCATTCGGGTTTCCCGAGATCGTGAAGAAGAGCCGCCATGGCAAGCACGGGGTCTCTTGAAGGCTGCGCGCCCTCATGTTCATCTAAGGGGATCCCGTCGAGCACGGCGAGAATATGTTCAAGGCAGTCCCTGTCATGGAACTTGGTCTGCTGGTCAAAACCGTGGCAAAGGGCGATCTCCGGTATTATCACGCTCAATATCTTCCAGCAGCGTCTTATCACTTCTGATGCCTTTGCACCGCAAACGATGCCGTTCAGTTCCACGGCGATCCTTTCTGCTGAGATCTCCCTGAGCTCTTCAGCGCATCTTTCCATCGCCCTAAAAGTCTCATTTTCTATCTCGAATCCGAAGCGGGAGGCAAATCTCATCGCGCGGAGGATCCTGAGGGCATCTTCGCCGAAACGCTTTTCGGGGTCGCCCACCGCCCTCAATATGCCGGCTTTCAGATCTTGCGTACCGCCGGTAATGTCCTTCACGGTTCCGTCTTTTTCCATGTAAAGGGCATTGACCGTGAAGTCCCTTCTCATGACGTCTTCTTCTATGCTGCGGGTAAACTCAACGGAATCAGGGCGTCTCATGTCGGTGTATTCACCGTCCACCCTGAAAGAAGTGATCTCGATGTTGCCCTCATCAGTGATAGCGGTTACCGTACCGTGAACACTTGCATTGTCTATGTGTCTGATGCCTGCGTCAGACAGCACCTTCATGGTCTCGCCGGGATAAGATGACGAGGAAATGTCAAAATCATGAGGCGCGAGTCCCAGAAGAAGATCTCTTACCGCCCCTCCGACAATATAGGCTTCGTAGCCCGCAGACTCCAAAAGGCCCAGTATCATTGATACTGAACCGGGTATGGGATACTTATCCGTTATTCTTTCATTAACGCCTGGGATCATGCGCAAATTATATCAAATCGTAATATTTAAAGAATATGTATTACCTTAAAATTATTATAGATTTTCTTTATTTAGGGGGGCGCTATGTATCTTACCAAGGAACCAGCCGGCATCGAGTCAGTCGTTTTCGAAGAAAACACTCTCAAGATCAAATGCGGATGCAGAACTTTCGACCGCGGCTTATCTTCGAGTCAGAAAAGATATATCCCGGTTCCGGGCAAGATGACGATCGAACTGTTTTCGCCGGTAAGCAACGTTATCAGCGTCAGGATCAGAAATCACAACGTCACTCCGAGAGCCAAGCGCTCCACCTTATTCGACATACGTCCTGCGAACACCGGCTCCGTCGAGCAAACGGACGCGGAGATAATCTTCAAGTCCGAAAACCTTGAAGCAAGGATCTCCAAGAACGGCAATTTCAACATCAGGTTCTTCTTCCGCGGTTCGCTCCTCACATACAGCAATCCCGATGAAGGCATCACATACAGGACTGATGCCGGCGCGGGAAGCGGCTATCGTGTCGACGCCTCATCATCAGTGATCGGCGCGTCGATGGCCATGTTCCACAACGAAAAGATCTTCGGCCTGGGTGGTGCTGCAGGATCGATCATCAAGAACAGTTCTTCCGTCACGACCAGCAAATGCGGAAGGCTGACCGGCACGGAGGGAATCCCTTTTTACATTTCATCTTCAGGCTACGGCCTTATGGTCAACACCGCAGGAAGCACCGAATTCCGGATCGGAACCGAAGGACTGTCGACTTCATTTTCCAACAGCAATGAAACACTTGAATATGAGTTCATGGCAGGCGATGACATGAGCGCGATCTTCGGATCGTATGCCCAGATCACCGGCCTTTCAAACCCTGCTCCGGAAACCTGCGCAACGGGTGCGCCCGTGATCCTTGACGGCAGTTTCCGCTCAACGGCAGAATCAGTCATTAACGTGGTCGCCAAAGCGAAAGATGCGGGACTTCACATCAGCGAAGTATGGCTCGGCAACACATGGCACCCGCAGTCTGACCCCTTCGGTTTTGACTGGGACAAGACAAGGTTCCCCGAGCCCGAGCAGTTTGCACGCGCACTGCACGAATACGGCACACTCCTGTGCTTATCGGTAAACCCCTATATCTCAGAAAACTCACCTCAATATTACGATGTCTTAGATGCAGGCTATCTGCTTTCCGACAAGAACGGAAATGCCGTCCTGTGCGATACCCCCTCGGGAAGCGCCGGCATTATAGACCTGCGCAATCTTCAGGCACGCAGCTGGCTTACCAACGCTCTCGACATGATCTACAAATACGGCTGCGACAGATTCGAGGCTGACTACTGCGGTACCTACAGCGACATCTTCGCTGAGGCGATCGGCGAACAGGGCGAAGCCTATATGGCCGCATTCGCAGAGATACTCAATTCCGCCGTGGCAGACACCGTCATCAGGACAAGAGGCCGTTTCGGAAACTTCATCATCGCTGATTCCGTAAGCTCGGGTGACAGAAGGACCCTCTTCCGCAACATCACCCCGAACGGCGTTCCCGGGTTCCCTGCTCTCGCGGCAGCACTCCGCAACTCGATTTCATACGGCATGTCAGGTCTCACTTCGGTCAACATTGACGTTCCCGACATCGCAACGCAGGATCCCCTGCTCTTCACGCGCTGGCTCCAGCTCGCGGCATTCGCGCCTCACTTCAGACTTCACTGCTCAAATTCGATAGCAGGCGGCGACGCATCCGCTTTTTCTCAGCTCAAGATGCTGACCGAGATCAGAACGGGCCTTGCGCCTTATCTCTACTCGACGATCTGTGAAGGCGTCAGATACGGCATTCCCGCAATGCGCGCGATGATCATGGAATTCCCGAATGACCTTGCGGCAATGAACTCCGAGAACCAGTACATGCTCGGTACCTCGCTCATGGTCTGCCCCGTCTTAACCAGGAACGGCCAGATTGCGGTCTACGTTCCCGCAGGCATCTGGACTGACTTCATGACAAGGGAAAAGATCCGCGGACCCAAGTATCTCGTAAGGAACGTTGATTCTGACACGATTCCCGTTTTCGTGCGCCCCAACTCGATCCTCGTAACGAGGAGTTCTGACTCGCATCACGAGACGGGAATATTGGACGGCCTCACGTTCACATGTTTTGAGCTTGCACCCGGTTCCGTCACCGCATGCGAAGTCTTCGGCGAAGACGGCAACACTTCAGGCATAATCAGGATCACAACCGGCAACAACAGGATAACCGTTCATACCGACGGTTTCGGCCGCAACAAGAGGATCGTCCTCTCAGACATCGTTAACGTCGTAAGCGTATCCGAATCAATGCCCGAGCAGACGCAGTTCGGCACCATGATCGAATTCTCCGGCAACGAACTGATAATTGGTCTCGGCTGACGGATCAGCCGTTGTAAAAATCCACGACATCGCGGAAATAGTCTGTTCGTACGGGTTCATGCTGTATCTCATGACGGTACGGGCCGTAATTGCGTGAATACACGCGTGCCCCGTACTGCTTCATTTTCGATATGACTTTTTCAACGCCGGTTCCGTAGCTGCCGACAGGGTCATCACTTCCATATGTGAAAAGGCACGGAACCTGCGCAAGGTTCTGGTATGCTTTGGCACTCTGAATGAAGCTTACGAATCTGAAAAGGACCGAGAATCCTTCGTTCGTAAATGTGAATCCGCACATGGGATCATCGAAATAGATCCTAACCTCTTCGGGATCAGAAGAGATCCAGTCTCCGGGGGTCTTGGGGTTTTCGATCCTCTTGCAGTAACTGCCGAAAGCGATCGCGTTAAGCAATTTGCCTTCTCTTTTCGAGCCTCCGAACAGACATGCGGCACCTGCCATAAACCTCGCAAATCCTATTGCAGGATTGGGGCCCATTGTGGATGAGAAAACGAATTTTGAAAACTCACAGGCATATTCATGTGTCGAAAAGATCGTGCGCACGATGAACGAACCCATCGAATGGCCGTAGATCATGTAAGGAATGTCCTCGCCGAACCTTACGCGCGCCAGTCTGTGCAGTTCCATGATGTCCTTCACGACATCGTCTGCGGCGCTCTTGCCTTTTCCGAAATACCCCTTGGGATAACCCAGTCCCTTATTGAGTTCGTAAGTCTTTCCGTGGCCCTGCATGTCTATTCCGCAGACATGGAAACCGGCTTCGTTCAGGTACGAGATGAACTCCTCATACCTGCCGATATACTCCGCCATTCCGTGACATATCTGAATGACGCCCCTGATCTTTTCCGCAGACGAGGGATAGTAAAAACCCGCTATCTTTGCCCCGTTGCCGTTCGCCGCATCGAAAACAACACTCTCCGGAACCAACCCGTTCATACCGTCCCCTCCTTTTGCCTGAATTGTATCATCTTTTTTATTAAGTAATGTTAAAATACATTAATCATTTTTGCTTTTCCGGGGAGGAAAACCCTCATGTTTGAGATCGTAGCCAAAAAGCAGCTTGGAACCAACGTCTGGTACATGGAAGTTGTCGCGCCGCTCGTAGCGGGCAAGGCAATGCCCGGCCAGTTCCTTATAGTCCGCGCCGACGAGGAAGGTGAACGCATTCCCCTTACCGTTTGCGATTACGACCGCGAAAAGGGAATCGTCACGATCGTTTACGCAACGGTCGGAGCTGAGACCGAGCGCATGTCGCGCCTTAACGTCGGCGACAGGTTCGCAGATATTGTCGGTCCTCTCGGAAGACCTTCAGACCTTGTCGACCTTCCCATTGAAGAGCTCAAAAAGAAAAAGATCCTCTTCATCGCAGGCGGCGTAGGCACCGCACCCGTTTACAACCAGCTCAAGTGGCTGCACGAAAACGGCGTTGAAGTCGACTGCATCCAGGGCGCAAGGACAAAGGATCTCCTCATTCTCGAAGACGAGATGAAGGCAGTAACCAAGAATCTTTATTTTGCGACCGATGACGGTTCATACGGCATCCACGGCAACGTCTGCGTCGCACTTCAGCAGCTCTGGGATGAAGGCATCCGCTACGATCACTGCGTTGTCATCGGACCCGTCATCATGATGAAGTTCGCATGCCAGCTCACCAAGAAGCTCGGCATCCCCACAGTCGTTTCAATGAACACAATAATGGTCGACGGCACCGGAATGTGCGGCGCCTGCAGACTCCTGGTCGGCGGCGAAGTCAAGTTCTGCTGTGTTGACGGCCCCGAGTTCGACGGCTGGGAAGTGGATTTCGATCAGGCTATGCAGCGTTCCCGCCTTTACAAGACCGAGGAAGGCAGACTGATGTTAAAGCTCAAAGAAGGCGACACGCACCACGGCGGCTGCGGCGTCTGTTCCTGATATAGGCATGGTTTAAGGAGACTAAATATGGAAGTAGATGTATTAAAGAAAGTTCCGGTTTCCGAGCAGGATCCCAAGATCCGCGCGACCAACTTCGATGAAGTAAATCTCGGCTATACAAAAGATGAGGCTGTTCTTGAAGCTTCCCGCTGCCTTACCTGCAAGAACGCACGCTGCATCAACGGGTGTCCGGTCAACATCAACATCCCCGCCTTCATCGCAAAGGTAAAGGAAGGCGATGTTGCAGGTGCTTATGAAGTAATCTCACAGTCCTCCGCACTGCCCGCAGTCTGCGGCCGTGTCTGCCCCCAGGAAACACAGTGCGAGGCACAGTGCATCCGCGGCATAAAGGGCGAGGCAGTCTCTATCGGCCGTCTCGAAAGATTCGTAGCTGACACTGCCAAGGAAATGGGCATCAAGCCTTCACTTCCCGCAGACATGGTAAAGAAGAACAAGAAAGTCGCCGTCATCGGTGCCGGTCCTTCAGGCCTCACCTGCGCAGGCGACCTCGCAAAGATGGGTTATGACGTAACCATTTTCGAAGCCCTTCACAAGGCGGGCGGCGTTCTGGTATACGGCATCCCCGAGTTCCGTCTCCCCAAGGAGAAGGTAGTTGCCAAGGAAGTCGAAAACGTCAAGGCTTTGGGCGTTAACATTGTGACAGATGCAGTAATCGGGCGCGCTCTGACGATCGATGACCTTTTCGAGAAGGAAGGCTTCTCAGCCGTATTCGTAGGCTCCGGAGCAGGTCTTCCCCGCTTCATGAACATCCCCGGCGAGCAGTCGCTCGGTGTTTTCTCCGCCAATGAGTACCTCACCAGGTCCAACCTCATGGGTGCGTTCTCTGAGGATTCCAGAACGCCGATCATGAGAGCCAAGAAGGCAGTCATCGTCGGCGGAGGCAACGTCGCAATGGACGCAGCACGTACCGCAAAGCGTCTCGGTGCTGAAGTACATGTCGTTTACCGCCGTTCCGAAGCTGAGCTTCCCGCCCGTGTCGAAGAAGTCCATCACGCCAAGGAAGAGGGCATCATATTTGACCTTCTCACCAACCCCGTTGAGATCATCGCTGACGAGAACAGCTGGGTAACAGGCTGCAAGTGCATCCGCATGGAGCTCGGCGAACCTGATGCCTCAGGCAGAAGATCACCCGTGGAAGTTCCCGGTTCTGAGTTCCTGATCGAGTGCGATGCGGTCATCATGTCGCTCGGCACCTCCCCCAACCCCCTGATAAAGACGACCACCTCAGGTCTTGAGACCAACAAGCGCGGCGGCATCATAGTAAACGAATCCGAGATGACCACACGCGAAGGCGTCTTCGCAGGCGGCGATGCCGTCACGGGAGCTGCCACAGTCATCCTCGCCATGGGCGCCGGCAAGTCAGCTGCCAAGGGCATCGACGAATATCTTTCTAATAAAGGATAATAAATTCCTTAAAAACTGCACTCAAAACGCCGGTCACTGACCGGTGTTTTTTGTTGTTCAAACAGCAATTTATACACTTCTTGCTAAATCACCGAAATTTGCGATTTCCGCAATATTGCTTTCTTTATTACGGTGGTTTGTTAACATTTTTAATAGTTCGTTTAATTTCTTGTTCACATTTCCGCCTTATTTTGAGGTGTCGATAGCAGATTTAAGAGATTTTTCTGCATTTTTCGTCAAATTATGGCGGAAATGTGATATAAAAATCGAATTTATGTTAACAATTCGTTCATAAACAGAGTAGTATAATGCCATATTTGTTAAAAACAAACCGGAGGAGGAAACAGGATATGGTCCGCAAAATTAGCAAATATTATTCAGATGTAGCCAATATTAACTCAGGATCTTATCCTGTTTTCTACGCCATCGGTCTCACAGGCCACAGGCTCAAGATCTCAGTCCTTCTGCTGATCGACGAGCTCAACCAGATCGACTTTGACGGGCTTCTCTCCCGTCTCGGCGGAGTCAGTAAGATCGTTCTGATCAAGATGCTCCGTGACCTCGAGTCTGACCGCGTGATCACAAAGATCACTTCCGGAAGCAAGGTCGGATATTCTCTTACCCTCACAGGCAAGCAGATCATCCCCATCATCAATTCAATGAATGACTGAGGTATCAGGCGGAACCCAACATTAACGAAGCACCCACATCATCTGCCCGTTACACAGCCAGACATAATTAACCTCTTTAAGGAAAACGCACCTGTCATCTCTGCTCGGTACAGGTGCGTGTTCCTTTTTTATGTTCACATTGTCGGTAATTGTCGGTTTTCATATGCATTCCGGATACCCATAAAAAAGCCCCGCAGGAAATCCCGCGGGGCGATTTGTTTTGATCTAAACGCCGTTATTATGCGTTGCAGATGATGGAGAAGTCCTCAGCCTTGAGGGAAGCACCACCTACGAGACCGCCGTTGATGTCAGGCTGTGAGAAGAGGCCTGCAGCGTTCTTAGCGTTGCATGAACCACCGTACTGGATGGTGATAGCCTCAGCGCACTTCTCGCAGTAGAGCTCAGCGATGACGCCACGGATGAACTTGCAAACTTCCTCAGCCTGCTCGTCTGTAGCTGTCTTGCCTGTTCCGATAGCCCAGATCGGCTCGTAAGCGATCGTGATCTGGCAGAGCTTGTCAGCAGGGATATCCTTGAAAGCGCCAACGATCTGACCCTTGATCCAGTCGAATGTCTCGCCTGCTTCACGCTGTGCAAGAGACTCGCCGCAGCAGATGATGGGTCTTACGCCGTACTTGAGGAGAGCGAGAGCCTTCTTGTTGACTGTCTCGTCTGTCTCAGCGTTGTATTCACGTCTCTCGGAGTGGCCGATGATGCAGTAGTTAACGCCCATCTTAGCGAGCCAGAGAGGTGAGATCTCGCCTGTGAATGCACCCTTCTCTTCGAAGTGGCAGTTCTGAGCAGCGATCTTGATGTTTGTGTAAGCAGCAGCTTCAACTGCAGCAGCGAGTGCTGTAGCAGGAACGCCGAGTGCGATCTTGGATGTAGCATCCTTAACGAGAGGCTTGAGCTCGTTGATGAGCTTAACAGCGTCTGCAGGGATACCGCAGTTCATCTTCCAGTTGCCTGCAGCAAAGATCCTGCCGACCTTCTTGTCGTTGAGGCAGTCGATACCGGGGAGAACCTTACCCTCGATGTACTCGAGAGAAGCGCCGCCGCCTGTGGAGATGTGAGAAACCTTATCAGCATAGCCGAGCTTCTCAATAGCAGCTGCGGAGTCACCGCCGCCGATGATTGATGTGCAGTCTGCGTCAGCGATTGCCTGAGCGATAGCCTTTGTTCCGACTGCGAACTTCTCGAACTCGAAAACGCCTGCGGGGCCGTTCCAGATAACTGTCTTAGCGCTCTTGATCGCATCGGAGAACTTAGCGATCGTCTCAGGTCCGATGTCGAGGCCCTGCCAGCCGTCAGGGATCTCCATTGTAGGAACTACCTTGCTGTTTGCGTTAGCATCGAAAGCGTCAGCAACAACAGTGTCTGTAGGGAGAAGAAGCTTAACGCCCTTCTCTTCAGCCTTAGCGAGGATCTCCTTAGCGAGGTCAACCTTGTCAGCCTCGAAGAGGGAATCACCGATCTTGCCGCCCTGAGCGCCGATGAATGTGTAAGCCATACCGCCGCCGATGATGATGGTGTCAGCCTTGTCGAGAAGGTTTGTGATTACGCCGATCTTATCGGAAACCTTAGCACCGCCGAGGATTGCAACGAAAGGTCTAGCAGGATTGTCGAGTGCGCCGCCGATGAAGTCGATCTCCTTCTTGATGAGGTAACCGCAAGCGGAAGGCAGGAAGTTAGCAAGACCGGCTGTTGAAGCGTGTGCACGGTGAGCTGTACCGAATGCATCGTTTACATAGAGGTCAGCCATGGAAGCGAGCTCTGCAGCGAACTTAGGATCGTTCTTTGTCTCTTCCTTGTGGAAACGGACGTTCTCGAGCATAAGGATCTCGCCGTCCTTGAGAGCAGCAGCCTTAGCCTTTGCATCTTCGCCGATAACGTCAGCTGCGAGTGTAACGGGCTTGCCGATGAGCTCAGCAAGACGGTCTGCAGCGGGCTTCATTGAGAACTTAGCCTCAGGTCCGTTCTTCGGACGGCCGAGGTGTGATACGAGGATAACCTTCGCATTGTTGTCTACGAGGTACTTGATCGTAGGGAGAGCTCCCTTGATACGCTTGTCGTCTGTGATCTTTGTGCCTGTCTCTTTGTCGAGAGGTACGTTAAAGTCAACGCGGACGATAACTCTCTTGCCGGCTACGTTAAGGTCTTCAACGCTTTTCTTGTCATACATTGCCATGGATGCACACTCCTGTATATATTATTTTGGTGTTAAACACTAACTCAAAAATTATACTCTTCAGAGAGCCAATATTAAAGACTGAAATCAGCCCCGGTTACTCGGCGCTTCCCTTGAGTCTCTTGCCGAGAAGCGAAACGATCTCGTGAACTTTGAAGACCTTCTGGCCGTCGACGTAGAATCTGAACAGTTCTCCGTCCTTGTCGTAGATCTCAAAGTACTTTCCGTAAGAGGCAACGAGTCCTCTCATCGTGGCAATCTCGAAGACCTTGGTCTGCTTCGGGGCGTCAGGGTTAAGCTCCCTGTTCCTGTAGCCCTTCATCGGCTTACCCTTCTTGTAGGGAATTCCCTCTTCTGCCGGGCAGTCGGTTCCGATGTATGTGATCTCTTTGTCGGTTATGGTGATGCGGCCTTTTCCCGTCTTTGCGAAAGTGAACCTGTCGAAGACCTTGAAAAGATCAGCATCCATCTCCATCTGGAAGTCGCCTGCCTTGAGCTCCTCGGCGATGATGCCGCGCTCCCATTCAGCCCACTTATGAAGGTCATCGAAAATGACACACTGGGGATCAGCCTTTTCGAGAAGGCCTGTGGGCAGGTATCTGACGGCGTTTCCGCACTCGCAGCACTGAATGAGGTCTTTGTTGCCTGAATTGAGGAACCTCATCGTAAACTCATGTCCGCATCTCGGGCATGCGTATGCGACATTCTGGAGTCCTGCGGCAAGACGCTTGCTCTTGAACTCGACCTTGTGCTCCCTGTTCCACTCGTTCTCGTCGTAATTTACGGCATCGAGGATCTTCTGCTGGAGCTCCTCGACGGAGAGTGTCTTGACCTCGTCGGAATAGATCTTCTTTACGAATTCGGAAGTGATCTTGCCCTTGCGCATTCCGGACTGTGACCATCTGGGCCATGTGAGATATGCGCCGTGGATGTGTTCGATGTAGATCGAAGCGCCCGCCTTCTTTGCGAGTCTTGCGATACCGTCGTCAAAAGTTACGGACTTGCCGTCAACGTGACGCGTAGCCTCGGGGTATACGATGAGGACGCCGTTTCTCTTCATGACCTTCATCATGGCCTTTACGGCAGCGGTATCAACGACGAACTGCTTCTTGGGGATCGCGCCTCCGAGCTTGAACCAGTGGCCCCACGCGGGTGCCCTGAAAACGAACTCGCCCGTGACGAAGTTGGCCGGCCTTGCCTTGGTCAGCTTGTTGGTGATCATGGGATCGAGATAGGATGCGTGGTTTGAGATGACGATGATCGGGCCCTCATGGTTTACGAACTCCATGTCGGGCTTGACCTTGATATGTGTAAATGCGCAGACTACCGGGACAATTATGCGTGATCCCAGGAAGCTGAAATAAAACGGCCTCGGGAAACATCCGATGTCATAATCGCGCGGTGCTTTCGCCCTGTCTCTTGCGGTTGTCGCAGGCTTTTCACCTGCAGTCTGCGCCGCAGTCGGCTTGGTGTTTTCTGACATTTATATAAACTCCGAAATAAAACTAATTAATTAGGCGCGACTATTATACAAAGTTTGCCGCAGAAAATAAAGAGCCCCCGGCTTGCAAATGCAATAGCCGGGGGCATTTCAGGTCAAATTTATTTTACTGTTCGGCAGGTTCTGCTGCAGGTTCTTCCTTTTTGCTCTCGAGCTCGCCGCCATCCCTGATCACGATGACCTTTCCGCCTTCCTCTGCGGAGCCTGAAGCGAGCAGAGCGTCAGGATCCGTGGTCTCGACTGCGTCGATGATCGCAAGGTGTCCGGGCTTGACGATGCCGTCGAGCATTGCCTCGGAGAATCTGTCCTCGACCATCGAGGTGATGACTCTCTTAAGCGGCCTTGCGCCGTATTGCGGATCGTAGCCCTTGCGTGCAAGGAGTTCCTTCGCGCTCTCGGTGAGCTGGATCTCCATGCCGAGGTCCTTGATCCTCTTGCCGACCTGGTTCATCAGGATGTCAACGATCTTGATGAGAGCAGCCTTGCCGAGCATGCGGAAGAAGATGATCTCGTCGACACGGTTTACGAACTCAGGAGAGAATGACTTCTTGAGTTCCTCGATGACGAGCTTCTTTGCCTCATCGTAGGACTTGCCGCCGTAAAGGCCTTCTCTTGAAAGCTCGTCGGTGTCCTTCTCATCTGCCATCGAGAAGCCGATCTTGCGGCCTTCACCGCCTGTCAGCATCCTTGCGCCGATGTTGGATGTCATGATGATTATCGTGTTCTTGAAGTCAACGACTCTGCCGTGGCCGTCTGTCAGACGTCCGTCGTCCAGTACCTGGAGCATCGTGTTGAAGATCTCGGGGTGAGCCTTCTCGATCTCATCGAAAAGAACGACTGAATAAGGATGTCTTCTGACAGCCTCAGTGAGCTGGCCGCCCTCATCGTATCCGACATATCCCGGAGGCGCACCGATGAGCCTTGAGACATCGTGCTTTTCCATGTACTCGGACATGTCGATCCTGATGAGAGAGTTCTCGTTGCCGAACATGACTTCCGCAAGAGCCTTTGCAAGCTCGGTCTTACCGACACCGGTCGTACCGAGGAAGATGAAGGTTCCTGAAGGCTTCTTGTCATCCTTGAGTCCAAGTCTTCCGCGGCGGATAGCCTTGGAGATCGCGGTAACGGCCTCATCCTGTCCGATGACCCTCTTCTGGAGCTCAGCCTCAAGGTTCTTGAGCTTGTCGGCATCACTCTCTGTGATCTTCTTGACCGGGATTCCTGTCCACTTTGCGAGGACGTCTGCGATGTCGTCAACCGTAAGGGTTCCGGTAAATCCGCCCTTGTCGGGTTCACTCTTTGCCATGAGCTTTGCAAGACGGGCCTTGTCAGCCTCTTCCTGCTCCTTGTACTTCTGTGCGGCCTCGAATTCCATCGCGTCTGATGCGGCCTTCTTAGCCTTTTCGATCTCTGCGATCTTGTCCTCGAGTTCCTTCTTTGCCTTTGCATCGGCATAGTTTATGCGCTTTGCGGCAGCTGCCTCGTCAACGAGGTCGATCGCCTTATCAGGCAGGAACCTGTCTGAAACATAGCGTGATGAAAGCAGTACGGACTGTTCGAGAACGTCGTCAGGGATGTGTACCTTGTGGTGCTCCTCGTACTTCGGACGAAGACCCTTCATGATGGCGATGGCATCCGGGATAGAAGGCTCCTCTACCATGACCTTCTGGAATCTTCTTTCGAGTGCGTGGTCCTTTTCGATGAACTTTGCATATTCATCTAAAGTGGTTGCGCCGATTACCTGAAGCTCGTTCTTCGTGAGCAGCGGCTTCATTAAGTTTGCGGCATCCATCGAACCGCCGCCGGAGCTCTCGCCCGCGCCTACAAGTGTATGGATCTCATCGATGAAGAGAATGACGTTCGGATCGGAAACCGCCTCGTCGAGCATGCCCTTGATACGCTCTTCGAAGTCGCCCCTGTACTTGGATCCTGCGACCATGGAGCCGATCTCCATGCTGTAAACGATCTTTCCCTTGATGATGTCGGGAACGTCGTTGTTTGCGATCTTGAGCGCGAGGCCTTCAGCGATCGCGGTCTTACCTACACCAGGATCACCTACGAGGCAGGGGTTGTTCTTCGTGCGGCGGATCAGGATCTGCATTACACGGTTTATCTCCTCCTCACGGCCGATGACCGGATCGATCTTGCCTTCCTTTGCGAGCTCGGTAAGGTTCTTGCCGAACTTATCAAGTGTCTTGTGTCCGCCTTTTCCGGCTTTGCGGTTTCTGGGAGGCATGTTTCTTCTGCCCTGATCCCTATCGCCCGAAGGCTCGTCTGAACCGCTGAACGGATCTTCTGAATCGTCGCCGTCATCGGACATGTTGTCGTTGAATGTATTCACGATGGAGTTGCGCAGGCCCTCCATGTCAGTTCCCGCAGCTTCGAAAGCCTTGAAGATCTCGTTATGTTCACTGACTCTCTTTGAGATGATGACAAAGAGAATGTGCTCGGGGCCCACGGCGCCCTTCCCGCCTGTTCTGCGTGAAAGGTCGGCGGCGTTCGCGAAGATCCTCCTTACGTCGATCCTGAGGTTGGAGAATGCCTTGTCGGCGAGGGGCTTTACAGATTCCTCATCGATCTCGTAATCGCCGTCGATGCCGAGTTTCTCAAGTATTGCATTCGTGCTCGAAACGTTCTCCTCGATCGCCTCTTTTGCAGGTGAATCGGTAAGGCAGATCGCCGCGAAAAGAATCGTGTCCCTTATCAGCGAGGTGTGTCTTTCATCCGCGATAAGCTGTGAGCACGCAAGTACGCGTGCGGTATCTTCGGATATCCTCATGTCAGTCATCTCCCTTCAGAATCTTTCTGATCCTCTCAGCCCTCTGTTTCTGGGCTGTCTGAGTATTGATCTCACCGCGGCGCTGCTGTTCCCAGCATACTTCCTGGGTGATCATATTGAGCATCTTCCATTTGCAGTCGAATTCGCATGAATCGTCATAATCCCTGAAAAGCCTCAGCCAGCAGATCGAATCAAGCGCTTCCCTTCTCGACATCAGAGTTGCGAATCTCATAAGACCGTAAGCTCTGCCGTAAAGGTCCTGCATCTGTGTCTTCTTCTTTGTTGCGAGCTGTTCGCGGCATGCGCGCTCAGCCTTTATTACGTCTTCGATGAGCATCTCGCCGCGCGCGAGGATCTCCTCCTCGGATACACCCAGTGTGCTTACGCTTGCGATGATGTAAACGCTGGACTCATTGAGTTCGCCCTGTTCTGCGAAAGGATAGATCGTCCATTCATACTGGCCTACCCTCTGTCTCAGAGCCGCAATGCCGCCCTCCGTCTTTGCGATAGCGGGGATTGCAACGGTATAGAGGATCTTAAGTCCCGTACCGGTAAGCTTTACACTCGAAGTAAGGAACCCGTATTTTTCCGAATATGCGATGTCGAGTTTCTTCTCGAGTTCAACCGCAGCTTTCTCCGCGCGCCTGTAGATGCTGATGTCGTGGCCGGCTGCCTGCGCCTTGATGGTGAGGTGCTCGGAGTTGCCGACTGCAATGCTCAGGCTGTAATCCTCGGTGTAATAGATCGCCTTGCGGTCAGGTGCGAAAAGGAGTGATCCGTCGCGGCCTGATACCTGCGCCTTCATGAGCGTCGCGGTGTCTCCGCTGCTTATGATGTCTGTCGCCATTCCGCCCGAAAAGACGTTCCTGTCGATCACGGAATCAACCTTTTTAAGGAGGCTGTTAGCGTCCTTTTCATCCATCTTGGAAGGAAAATTGTAACCCTTGATGTTACGTACAATGCAGGCCTTTGTTGAAAGGACGACATCCTCGTCGCGGCCTTCTTTCTCATACCAGATCTTCATGTCAGTTTCCTTCCTTTCTTCCCTTGAGTTCGTCCCTGAGTTTTGACGCGAGGATGTAATCCTCATTTGCCGCCGCAAGCTTGATGCCGTTCTCAAGTTCCTCATCGCTCAGCATTCCAAGGTCAGCCTTGGCAAGCTTTGCGAGGAGCTCAGCGCCGCCCTCTTCAGCTGCGGGTGCCTCAGGCTCTTTCTGGGCAACGGGCTCTTCAGGCTTATCGGCCGTCTCCGTCTCAAGATTTATGTCTTCCTTCTTTGCTGAAGGCGCGTCGATCTTTTCGAGTCCCGGGAGCTCTGCGGTCCTGCCCGGCATCCTTCCGCCGTAGGTGCTCACGCCCTGCTGCTTGAACATCTCCTTGACGATGTAGTCGTTGAAGGTGTTGTAACATTCGATGCATCCGAGGCGTCCCTTCTTCTCGAAGTCCCTGAGCGTCATTCCGCACTTGGGGCAGGAAAGCGCGCTGTTTCCGAAATCAAGATCGCTCATCTGCATGATGGTGCTCGCGATCTCGTCGAAAGGCGAAAATGCGGATCCCAGCATCTCTTCAGGGTTCCTTAAAAATTTGCCGTATCCCATGAGCCTGGCGCAGTTCTCGCAATACGGAACATCGTTTATCTTGATTATCTTGTTTGTGAGTTCAACTCCGCATCTTTCACATCTCATACCTTTATCTCCTTTTGTTATTCTTCCGCGATCATCAGTCCGAGCAGTGCGTTCCTGAAGATATCTGCACGCAGAACCGCCCTTATGTCCGAATCAACTTTTGAAAGGGCCCTGTCGGAAACCGCTGCCATGATGGCCGTTCCCTCTTTCGGGGTTATCGCCCCGACGGACACCGCATTGGTAAGCAGCGTCTTTGCCTGCTGCTGTGACAGGTCATCACCTACCGCATCCAGGATTGCCTGCAGATAATGTTCGGGGCCTGCATGACTGACACGCGTAATGGTGATCTGTCCGCCGCCGCCCCTTCGGCTCTCGACTATGTAGCCGTTTCCGCTCGAAAACCTTGTAGAGAGGACATACGTTATCTGCGAAGGCACGCAATTTGCCTGCTCTGCAAGCTGGCTTCTGCTGATGACCGCCTGACCGTCGTTCTCGTCGATCATGGCCTTGATCATCTGCTCGATGACATCAACAAGTCTAGCCATTTAAATGCCTCCTTCCGTTCCTTCTTCCGCATCCGGCGGTTGTTTGATGTTATTTGATTTTGACTTTGACTTTCTTTGACTAATGAGATTATCCAACTGCCGGACCGATTTGTCAATAAGGATTTGGCCTGTTTTTGAGATTAGTCCGCAGAAACGACGCGGAAGACCTGTAAGCCTTCGTTTTCATACACAGAAATGCCCTTAACATTCCTGCCGTAATGCTCTCTGATATATCCCGTAATATCTTTGAGCCAGGCGTTGTCTTCACCTTTCGGGAGAACAAGTCTTATGTTTTCGCTGTCGATGCATGTGACCCAGGGATTGCCCTCGATCCCGCAGTGATTTGTATATCCTATACCGGGAATGGAAACACCTTCCTGCCATCCGCCCATGTAAAAGAAACCATCATTGTAATCTGTTGGAATATCGTAGATGTTTCTTTTTTTATCCACTCCCAACGCCATGGTATAAACCATGTACTGGCAGTCTTTGTCTTTCGTGGCATCTGCAAGTAAAACTTTAAGATCATCGCAATATTCTTTATCTGAAAGGTGCATCTTGAGCGGAAATGAGCAAATTGCAGCAACCCCCATAACAACCATCAGCGGAATGATGAATTTCGATATGAGCTTTTTCATGTCATCGCTTACTTCAGGAAGTTTATAACTGCTTACATAAAGAAGCGATACCAGAAGCGCAAGCAATAATCCGTAATTCACCCTGTGGACATTGCTCCTGCCGGTACTGCAAAGATACAATTCAAGCAGCAGATAGAAACCGGTAAGCGGAATAACCATATATCTTTTTTTCGAAAACAGCAGAAAGGTCAATGTCACCACTATATAAACCATCAGCATAGGTTCACTTTGTATGGTGATCGGAAGATAATTACCGAATAACGACTTAACGGAATCTGCAGAAAACAGGCCGAGCTTAACATAATAATCACGGGTAAGTTCCTTATACCGCTCCGTAGTAAACACTTCGGGATCATTGTTCAGCCAATCGGAGAGCATGGCAATCTCAGTCAAAACGCGCTTGTCTCTTATTGCTGAATAGTCAGGCTCATAATCGGTGAGCAGTGATCTGTAGTGATTATTCTCGTAAAACTCGTCCGAGCCGGGAGTTTTACTGTTGATCACAGTTCCCGCCAAATAGAATGAACCAACCAGGACCAGAGTTATGCTAAGGGCCGCGACGTATTTTCTCAGGTCCTCCCTGCGCTCCTTATACATGATAACAAGTTCCAAAACACCAACACAGAAAATAAACGGACTGACCATCAAGAAAGATTCAAAGCGTATCATGCTCCCCATAAGGATCAGCCAGAAACACAAGACCGTGAAGACCTTAGAGCGTTTCTCACGCAGAGAATCCAAAAGACCTGCCGCTCCGGCAATCACAGCCAGCGAAGCCGTTTTCGTAAACTGGGGCATATAGAGCGCTTCCAAGGCGGCAGCCGTGATCAGAAGGCTTACGAAAAAGCCTGTTGTCTTAAACTTCCTGATAAATATCCTTGCAAGAACATAAAGGGATGCGAGGCACACCGACCAGTGCATGATGAAATACCAGTTTATGCGCGGAAAATATGAGACAAGAGAATACAAAACGATGCTCAAAACCTGGTTGATGAAGACCAGAAATGAAGTCCTGTTGCCCTGATATCCGAACAGCAGCGCCTCCATGATCGCATCGTCATTCGTCTCGTAAGCGGGATGAAGGAGAAGGGAAATAATCAGTGCCACCAAACATAGAAATAAGGAAGCGAGCGCTTCCTTATGTCTTGAAAAGAACTTGGTATTATCCTTTTTCTCCATTAATTACTTGTGATACAGCTTCTTTGTCTGGTAGACAGGTTCGCAGGTAACTTCGATGCCAAGCTTTTTGAGCATGTTGAGGTCAACTGACGAGAGCATCGTGGTCGAATGCAGATCGCTGTGAGCAAGCTTGCTGATCTGCTGCATCGCGAGCTCTGCGACCGGGTTGGTCGTGGCGCTGATTGCGAGCGCGATCAGAACTTCATCAGTATGAAGTCTGGGGTTGTGGTTGCCCATGTGGTTGATCTTGAGATCGGAGATGGGCTCGATTACGTTGGGTGAGATGAGCGGGATGCTGTGTGAGATGCCCGCGAGACTCTTGAGTGCGTTAAGGAGCGCTGCTGAAGCAGGTCCCAGGAGATCCGTGGTTTTTCCCGTGACGATCTGTCCGTCAGGGAGCTCTAATGCAACTGCGGGGCCCTCGGTGGATTCTGCCCTTACCAGAGCTGCGCCGATGACGCGGCGGTCTGAAGTATCGATGCCGCTCTTCTTCATGAGGAACTCGATCTTCGTAACGTCATTGCCGTCGGAAAGTCCCTGGCGTACTGCAGCCTTGGCCTCATAGTAACGTCTGATGATCTCCATCTTGGAAGCTGTGCAGCATGCCTCGTCATCCGTGATCGCAAAGCCTGCCATGTTGACGCCCATGTCCGTGGGTGACTTGTAGGGGCTCTCGCCGTAGATCTTGTCGAAGATCGCGTTGACTACCGGGAAGATCTCAACGTCGCGGTTGTAATTGACAGTTGTCTTTCCGTAAGCCTCAAGGTGGAACGGGTCGATCATGTTGACGTCTGCAAGGTCAGCCGTTGCTGCTTCATAAGCAACGTTGACAGGATGCTGGAGCGGGATCGACCAGATGGGGAATGTCTCGAATTTAGCGTAGCCTGCCTTGATGCCGCGCTTGTTCTCGTGATAGAGCTGTGAAAGGCATGTTGCCATCTTTCCTGAGCCCGGACCCGGAGCAGTGACAACAACGAGCTTTCTTGTTGTCTCGATATAGTCGTTCTTGCCGTATCCGTCCTCGCTTACGATGAGCGAAATGTCGGAAGGATAGCCTGCGATGGGATAGTGTCTGTATGTCTTTACGCCAAGGCTCTTGAGTCTGGACTCAAAGCTCTCGGCAAGGTGCTGGCCTGCGAACTGTGTGATGACGACGCTGCCGACATAAAGTCCGAATTCGGTGAATGCGTCGATGAGACGGAGAACTTCCTGATCGTATGTGATGCCGAGGTCGCCGCGGCGCTTGTTCTTCTCGATCGCGTCTGCGTTGATGGCGATGACGATCTCGCAGTCGTCGGAAAGAGCCTTGAGCATTCTGATCTTACTGTCAGGTTCAAATCCGGGAAGTACCCTTGAAGCATGGTAATCGTCGAAAAGCTTTCCGCCGAACTCGAGGTAAAGCTTGCCGCCGAACTGGTCAACACGCTCCCTGATCTTTGCGCTCTGAAGTTCTACATACTTCTCGTTACTGAATCCTTCTTTAAACATATAAAGACGCCCTCCCGTTTCATGTGTGTCATTATACACTTAAGGAGGGCGTTCGAATGTTACAAAATCAGAGTGAAAAATTTATGCTCTAAGCGGATCGAGGACGAACATGCATTTGTCCTGCGGAATTACCTCGATGATGGAAGTATGCCTGATTACGCGCCTGTCGCCTGCCGCCACGATGAGCTGACTGAATTCCTCAACGGTTGCGATCTCGGGGTATCCGAAAGTCTTTCCTCTGTAGTGCATCGGGATGACGACGCGCGGATCGATGTCCTTCGTCATCTTGAAGGCCTGTCTCGCGCCGATCGTGTAAAAGCCTCCGACCGGGATCAGAAGAACGTCGCAGTTCCTGAGCTGGTCCAACTGGGACTCAGTAAGTTCGCAGCCGATGTCTCCCATGTGGACGATCTTCATGCCGTCGATGGTGATGATGCTGATGTTGTTCCTGCCTCTTGCGGCTCCCTGAACGTCATCATGGAAAGTTTTTATGGTCTTAACATCGAACTTGCCTGCCCAAACGTTCTCAGGTGCTCCGACTCCCTCAAAATCATCATGATCATAATGGTTGTGTGAGCAAATGACCTCATCAGCCGTCAGGTCATGGTCTGAAAGGCCCGGAACGGAGCCCGGCTTATACGGGTCTATGGCCAGTGTGTGTCCCGCATTGTCTTCTATGTGAAAGCACGCATGTCCGATAAATGTAAGCTTCATAAGAGTTCTCCGTCAGAATTTGGTTACGTCGTCGCCGTCTGATTTCTCACTGTCTTTCTTTTCCTGCTCTTTGGCATCAGCTTCACTGACGGGATCAAGACCTGCAGCCTTGATGACCTTGCGTGCTGCCTTCCTTGCCTGAGCCGCGATGATCGCATTGGCGATGCCTCCGATCGCTCCTAAGATGAGCGTGATTCCGATCACGATCATGAGGATCTTGGTAGCCATATTTGCGAAGATGATGAGGAATCCGAGGCCCAGTGCAAGGAGTCCGAAGGCCAGGGAGAATCCCCAGTAATTTGCTCCTGCGGGCCTCAATATTCCGAGTGTGGTGAAGATGAGTACGATCGCGTAAACGATGATGATCAGACCCATGATCCAGTTGATTATGTTGATGACGGGTTCAGGCCTGATGACTACGACGATTCCGAAGATGCCTATTGCCGCTCCGAAGATCATGACCATCCAGTCGAAGAGTTCCTTTTCCTTCTTGATGATGAAGGTAATGGCCGCGATAAGTCCGGCAGCAATGAGGATGCCTCCGATGGCACGGACGAATATCGTTGCAACCTGGTCACCCTTTCCCATTATCGTGTTGATGAGGAAAACAAAACCAAGGATGAGCATTACGATGTCGACTACCACGCTGCCTGCGCTGTACGTATCGATACTGCGCTTGTTCTTCTTGTTCTTTGCCATGAAGATCTCCCCCTGTCTTTAGAAAGTCTATTTAATTATCCCTCATGAACGGGGCTCGTTCAATTCAGCCAAAAGCCTATTTAATCAAAGCGCCTTTGGGTATTCGTTACATAAAAGCCTGTAGGGCGGCTCGTCCTCGTCTATCGCGGGGAACCTTCCTACGGGCGGATTGAACCTGTTGTCGGTGTTGTCGTCATTGCACTGTGAGACCTCACCGATGAGTATCGCACCCGTGCCCTTTTCGACTTCGAAATCGTGATAGAGTCCCTGCTGGATCGAGATGCTCTCGCCGGGCGTCAGGCGCACCTGTGTTCCCGCGGGAACGGTATATGTGCGGCCGTCGCTGTGAATGGTGACGTCGCTGACTTTGTCTATCGATTCATCGGGAAGAGAATTGTAAACGCGGATAAGCAGATTTCCTCCGCCGCGGTTGATGATGTCCTCCATCTTGAACCAGTGAAAATGATTGGGCGAGTACTGCCCCTCCTCAATGAAAAGGAGCTTTTCGGCATAGGGCTTTTTGTACTTGTCCTGCATCTTCTGATTGCCGTTACGCAGAGTGATCAGCGAAAAGCCTACCTTTTTGAAATCACCGAGGCCGTAATCGGTGATGTCCCAGCCGAGCATGTTGTCCCTGATCTCATCGTACTCGTGGCCCTTTGTCTTCCATTCCTCCGGCGTGAAACTGCAGAACGGCGGAAGGCTTACCTTAAGGTCTTTCAGGAACGATTCCATGCGCTTAAGCGCAGCGTTGATCTCAGATCTTTTCATACAGTGTCTCCTTAATGTCAGGCAGCACCTCGAGCGAACGGGGCAGGATACCCTTCATGAACGCGATCGCCGTGCCGTAATTGGTCATGGGGATCCCTGCGTCTTCAGCGCACTTGGTGCGGTATCTCATCTCGCGGTCATTTAACATGCATGCGCCGCAGTGGATTATCATCTTATATTTCGACAGGTCATCCGCAAAAGAAAGACCTGACGTTGTCTCGATGTTTATCTTCTTTCCGGTGTATTCGCCGAGCCACTTGGGGAGCTTATACGTGCCGATGTCTTCGCACTGGCGGTGGTGCGTGCAGCCTTCTGAAATGAGAACGGTGTCACCGTCTTCGATCGTATCGATCGCCTTTACGCCTTTGACCGCGCTCCTTAAGAATCCCTTGTGTCTTGCCATCAGGATCGAAAATGAGGTCAGCATAATGTCCTTCGGAACAATGGGAGCGACCTTGCCGAAAGCCTGGCTGTCGGTTACGACGAGCTTGGGTTTTTCCTTAAGATCAGCGATCGCCGATGCAAGCTCAGTGTCCTGTGTGATGTACGCTTTTGCGTTCCTGTCGAGGACTTCTCTTAAGACCTGCTGCTGGGGCAGGATTATCCTTCCCTTCGGAGCGGATGAATCGATGGGAATAACGAGTATTACCGTGTCTCCGGGTTCGATCAGATCAGAGATCAAAGGCTCGCCTTCCTGCTTGGAAGAACCAAGCTTTCCGATCAGTTCGCGAAGCTCGTTAACGTTCTTTCCGGTTGCGGCGCTGACGCAGATCTCGTTTTCCTTGAGGCCCGTGATCTCCTCTTTCAGATCAGCTTTGTTGTATGCAACGACAAAAGGTATTCCTTTCTCACCGAAAAGCTTTATCAGCTGCTTTTCCGTCTCGCCGATGCCTTCTTCAAGGTCTACTACGAGTACCGCTACGTCGACTTTGTTGAGTATCAGTCTCGTTTTAGAGATACGCTTTTCGCCAAGTTCTCCCTCATCGTCAAAACCCGGTGTGTCGATGATTACAACAGGGCCCAAAGGAAGCAGCTCCATTGCTTTGGTAACAGGGTCAGTCGTTGTTCCTTTTGTATCGGAAACAACTGCAAGATCCTGGTTGGTAACCTTGTTAACGAGGCTGGATTTGCCGGCATTTCTCCTGCCGAAAAAACCGATGTGGATCCTCTCTCCCGAGGGTGTGTCGTTAAGGCTCATGGTAATAGTCCTCCAATCTCATGATGTCAGGAATTTCCTTCCTGAATAATCTTCCTGACATCGCGAAATGCGGGAGCCTGACAAAGCGTGCGCTCTTGGGCGAGATGAGCTCAAACATCGGATCGCCGATAATGACTTCGGCATCCGACAAAGCCTGCCTGATCTCATCTTCACCGTGGCACTTCATATCACACTCTGACAGAAGTCCGTCCGTGATCTCAGTAGTCGCTATGACATTAAAGTCCGTTCCATACTGCTTTTTTATCGCTGCTGCGGCATAACCTGAAATGACAGGTTCGCCGACAATATAGTTATGCGATTTTTCACGCTTAACATCAAGATAGTTTCCTATTAATTCATAAGGGATCCCGAATTCACTTTTCATGTATTTCGCCGCCGCAAGACCCGTCGAAGAAACGACCAGGTTAAGCTCTGCCTGAGGTGCTTTCAGAACTTCATCAAGTGATGTTTTGTAAGACCAGTTCGAAACAAGCGTCCTGCCTTCGGGAATCACGAATTCCGTGTTCACGTGATCGAGCGGAGTGGCGCCTAAGATGTTGATGCCGCCCTTGATCTTATCTGCTTTCTTCAGCATCTTTTTCGCGAACGCAAGATAAGCTTCCGAAGCACCTTTCGTGTAGTCGTGCATCGCGTTGGTCTGAACGTAAAAACACGAAAGTCCCGTGCGGTCTTCCACGATCCTCGAAATGCCTTTGAAGTCTGTTCCGTTGAGGTACGGCAGAGGTGAATTAGCGAGCGCGATGAACCTGGGTTTCATGTCCTCTGCGGCACGTACGATGTCATTTATGAACTTATCGTCATTGCCCGTTATCGCATCGATGTCGTTGAGGCCTGAAATGTAAATGAGTGCTTCCTGCCTGTACCAGCGCACCTCATCGTGGGTGTTGTATGTTGAATTGCATCCGGAAGGATCGTGGATAACGAGCATGCCTCCGAGCTCATAAAGAGCGGATGCAAAACCTGAAACGTCACCTGTGTATACCGGAAGGATCTTATATGCTTTTTTCATAAGACACAGCAGCACCCTAAGCCCTTTCTCGGAATGATGTCCTCAGTGTCCTTGGGCACGATGAACGCATCTTCCATGAGCTTCAAGAAAGCCTTTATTCCGGCGTATCCGTAGAGTCCGCCGCCTTCGATCATGTTGACGAAATATTCGGTTCCTTCAAACCACGCGGCCTTCTGTCCGATCGCGAGTATCTTTTCATCGCTTTCGTTTTTCCCAAGCCTTCTTCCCTTCACGTGCATGGTCGCGCAGAGCATCGTGTCAGGCGCATTGGATACGAGCCATTCGAAGTCTTCCTTCTCATCAGGATCTATCGCATCGAGATAGATCTTCTTTACGTTAAATCCTCTGCTGATAAGGAATCTTGCAAGTGACAAAGGCCTCGGAACGGCAGTGTAATCTATCGCTATCTCATTGTCTCCGATGAGCATCTTAAGGTCAGACGCAGCCTTGTCGCATGACGTTCTTCCGTCAGGATCAGGAGTGACACCTATCTCTTTAAGATCAGAATCTATTGCATCATAACCGAACGTGAACGGTATGTATGTCAACGGTTTGTCTATGCGTTTTGCAAGAGCTGTCGTACCGAGAAGGCCTGCGGGATAGCTGCAGACAAGCCTGTCGCAGCACCCTAAAGCATAGTAATCTTCAAGCGTTCTGCATGCGGCTTCATCCCTGATCTTTATGCCTTTTGCTTCAAGAAGGATCCTTATGTCGTTATCTTCTGAAAGCGGCATGTCGCATCCGATCACGGTGACAGAACCGTCTTTTTCGCCTTCCGGAATGATGTCGAACATTGCCTTCCTGAGGCGCTGGTCGGGAGTGGTTCCACGCTTCTGCATGACGGGATCCATGAAGCCTCTGACGAACTTCACGTCAGGGAAACGCTTGGACAATTCATCGTAAATGAAATTGATGTCGCATCCCATGAACTTGTGGACGCAGACAGGGAAAACGATGACAACCGGAGGCACTTCGGGAAGCGAATTCAAAACATCCGTAACGCCTTCTATCGTTGACTCTTCAAGACGGCCTGCGAAGACCATGTCATCCTCTTCGAGAATGACGGATGAAAAACGCGAAAGCTCGCCCATTTCCGCGGCGGTCATAACGACGCCTCTCATGCAGTTGTCTGCGCAGATGTAGATCTGGTGCGCACGCGGGATCTTGAATCCGATGTGCACGATGTTCCACGTTCCGTGCGCGGGCGCATTAAACTCAAGGCCGCCCGTAAACGGCTTGGGGAACTGCGCTTCTGCGATCCTTATCCTGTCGTCACTTGAGGTTGGCATAGGTGGTCTTTACGGTAACACCGTCGAGTCTTCCGATCTTGCCGGAGAGCTCGCTCGTAAGATCCTGGGGTGCATCGATCGCAATGCTGATTATGCTGATGCCCTTTTCTCTGTAAGGGATTCCCATGCGGCCGATTATGTACTGAGCGGCATCGTGAAGAAGAGCATTCATCTTCTCGACGGACTCCGCATTCTCAATGATGATTGTGATGCATGCAACTCTTGTTTCCATGTCGAATCCTCCTTAGCAGATCCTCGGGAGCAGCTCGTTTCCGGGCTGGGGCAGATATGTCTTGCCGCCGATTGCAGTCGTCATTACGACTCTGCCTTTATTCTCGGCAGTAACTTCGCCGATGACCGCCGCACCCTTCGCGTGTTCTGTTTTCTTCAAAGCTTCAACCACTTTGTCAGCGTACTCCGCGGGGCAGAACATTACCATGGTTCCCTCACATGCAAGATATAAAGGCTCCAATCCAAGCATGCCCGTAACGCCTCTTACTTCAGGTGCAACGGGAACCGCTTCTGAATTGATGTCGATGCCTACTCCGGACTGGTCGCAGATCTCATAAAGAACGGTGCCTACACCGCCTCTTGTCGCGTCCCTGATGACGTGCATTTCAGGGCATACCGCGAGCACTGCTTCAACAGCGTCCCAAAGCGGAGCGCAGTCACTCTTAACGTCAGCTTCAATGCCGTATTCGTCACGCGCTAAGAGGATGCATGTTCCGTGCCTTCCGACGTCTCCCGTTACGATTATCTTGTCACCCGGCTTTGCATTTGCGCCTGAGAGATTTACGCCTTCAGGAATAACACCGACTCCTGCAGTGGTGATGAACACCTTGTCCACCTGCCCTTTTCCGGCAACTTTGGTATCGCCTGCAACGATCTTAACGCCGGCCTTTCTGCATGTCTCGCCCATAGCCTCGGCGATCTTTTCGAGGTCTGATACGGGAAACCCTTCCTCAACGATGTAGGAACATGTGAGATACAAGGGTTTAGCGCCCATGCATGCGAGATCGTTAACCGTTCCGCAGATCGAGAGCTTGCCGATATTGCCGCCGTTGAATTCCCACGGGGATACGATGAATCCGTCGGTCGACATCGCGATCCTTCCTTCGGGCCTGGGCATTACCGCAGCGTCATCTGCAGTGAAAAATTCATTGCCAAGATTCTTTTTGAAAAGCTCGGCGATAAGCTCGGAAGTCTTCCTTCCGCCGCTTCCGTGAGCAAGTGTGATCACGTCACTCATAATTCACCTCCGTACATATAAAAGGCAGAGCATGCGCCTTCGTCAGATACCATGCACGCACCGACCGGATGATCAGGATTGCATGCCTTTCCGAAAAGCGGGCACTGATTCGGTGTTATCTTTCCCTGCAGAACATCGCCGCATCTGCATGCGGTCTTGTACTCAGGTTTGATCTGCGGAACATCGTATTTCTTTCTTGCGTCGAATTCCGCGAATTCATCTCTAAGCTGCATGCCGGACATGGGTATCGTTCCGATGCCGCGCCACTCTGCATCACATGGCTCCATGAACTTATCGACCATTGCGACCGCGGAAGGACTTCCTTCATCCTTTACGACTCTCGGATAGCAGTTGACGAAGAACGGCTTTCCTTCGCCGAATTTCTTCACGGCAACCGCAAGAGCCGTCAGGAGCTCGCTTCCGGTAAAGCCGGCGATGACTCCCGATACACCTTTTTCGCACATATCCTTGCAGATCTGTGTTCCGGTTATTGCATGAACGTGACCGGGATAAAGGAATGCATCACAGCTCTTTCCCATCGCCTCATATGCGCCGGGCATGGTCTTGTTTGCGGTGAGAATCGAGAAGTTCTTAAGTCCTGCACCCATCGCTTTCTTGACTGCGATGACATCTGAAGGCGTTGTCGTCTCAAATCCGACGGAAAGGAAAACGACCTGCTCCTCAGGATTATCCTGAGCGATCTTCACTGCATCGAAAGGAGCGTAAACCACCTTTATCTTTGCGCCTTTCGCGCGCGCTCCGGCAAGTGACATCTTCGATCCGGGAACCCTTACGAGATCGCCGAATGTCGTGATAGTGCAGCCCTTTTCGAGCGCAAGATAAACAGCCTCGTCAATGAAGCTGACAGGCGTTACGCACACCGGGCACCCCGGGCCTGAGATGAGATTTATCTTCGGTGAGAGGATCCTTCTGATGCCCTGTCTGAAGATCTCGTGGGTATGCGTGCCGCAGACTTCCATTATCCTGAAATCAGGGCCGTCGTAATTCTCAAGATAAGCTCTTGCTTCTTCTATCGTGCTCATTTGAGATACTCCTCATTAAGCTTGTCGGTCTCGTTCTTATCGTCATCGGTGATCTTTGCGATCGCTGCGCCCGCGTGAACCATTACGTATTCACCCGGTTCAAGGTCGTCCAGGAGTTCTGCGGAAACCTCGCGCTTTGCTCCCGATGCGTCAACGATGGCAACGCCGTCCTTAACGCTGATGACTTTTGCTGATAAACCTACACACATCTTTATATTCCTCCGTCCTTTAATTTATTCATTCCGTAAAATGCCTGACCGATGCTGATGCCGCCGTCGTTCGGCGGGATCAGGCTGTGGATCAGAACGTTAAATCCTCTGTTCTCCAATGCCTTCTTTGTTATGTCGAGGAGAAGCGTATTCTGGTAGCATCCGCCGCTTAACGCAGCAGTCCTCACAGTTCCCGCATTTGCCGAAACAAATTCCGCGGCAGCTTCTCCAAGGAGCCTGTGGAATCTGTAAGCGAGTTCTCTGGGATCTTCTCCGGCGAGCCTTCTTTGAACAAGATCCCTGACGATCATGTCCGTCTCGATGTATTCGCCCGTTAGTTCGTAATCACATGCGGCAACGTGGCTCTTGCACTTCATCGCTTCATACATCAGAGCAGTTGAAGCTTCACCTTCGAAAGTGTTTTCATATCTGATGCCGAGTATCGCAGACACAGCATCGAAAAGCCTTCCCGCAGATGTTGAAACGACCGAGTTGAGCTTGCCGTCGTGCATCGCTTTATGCATCTTGAAATTTCCGTTTCTGATGAGATTCAGTCTGCCCAGGATCTCTTCGGCCCTGCTTCCGCAGATGTCGATCAGCATTGATACAGCGATCCTCCAGCCTTCCTTGGAAGCTGCGTCGCCGCCTGTCTGAAGGAAAGGCCTGATCGATCCGAGCCTTGTAAAATCAGAGGGGCTGCACTTCAATATTTCTCCTCCCCAGATCGTGCCGTCAGTACCGTATCCGGTTCCGTCAAAAGACACGCCGATGCATTCGCCGTGATAGTCGTTTTCGGCCATGCACGAAAGGATGTGCGCATAGTGGTGCTGGACTCTCACCAAAGGAAGTCCCGACTCTTCTGCCGCAAGTGAAGAATTGTATGACGGGTGCAGATCGCATACAGCAAGCTGCGGTTTCGTCTCAAGCAGCGTTTCCATTCTTTCGACTGATTCTGCAAGAACCGCTTTGCCGCGCAGATCCGTCAGATCGCCTATGTAAGAAGACGGATAGAACAGGTTGTTCACGCCTATGCAGAACGTGTTCTTGAGCTCGCCGCCGTACGCGATGACCGAACCTTTGAGGTCTTCGCTCATCATGTAAGGGAGCGGCGCATAGCCTCTCGAACGCCTTATCATGTAAGGCTTTCCGTTATAGAAATCCATGACGGAATCGTCGGCTCTGATCCTTATCTTTCTGTTATGCGTGAGTATCGCATCGCAGAACCTTGCGATCTCTCTTCTGGCATCGTCATCGTCCCTGCAGATTGGAAGTCCTGATATGTTTCCGCTCGTCATTATGAGCGTGTCAGGCATGGTGATGCCGTCATCGTAATCGAAAAGCAGGCTCTGCAGAGGCGCATATGGCAGCATTACACCGAGCTTCGGATTGCCGGGTGCGACGCTCCTTGCAAGACCGGATACGTCCTTTCTTTCGAGCAGGATTATCGGCTTTTGATGACCCTTAAGTATCTCCTCCTGCAAAGGCAGCATCTCGCAGTGAGCCCTGACAACGTCGGCTGACTTCATCATGACGGCAAACGGTTTTGCCGGACGGTGCTTCAATTCACGCAGTCTTCTGACCGCATCTTCGTTATACGCATCGCATGCGATGTGGAATCCGCCGATTCCTTTTACCGCAACGATCCCGCCCTCTGAAAGAAGCTTTCTTGCATAAGTTATTGCGTCTCTTCCGCGCCTGTTTTCGGGGTCATCGAGGATGAACACTTCAGGTCCGCAGTCATTGCAGCAGACGGGCTGCGCATCATATCTTCTCGTCTCGGGATCGTGATATTCCGAAGCGCACTTTTCGCACATCGGGAATTCCTTCATCGACGTTCTCTCGCGGTCATAGGGCAGGCTGTCTAATATCGTAAGCCTGGGGCCGCAGCATGTGCAGTTGATGAACGGATGCAGATATCTTCTGTTCTTTTTGTCGTAGAGTTCTTCGAGGCACTCGTCGCAGATCGCGATATCGGGCGAAACGAAGATCTCGCCTGATGTCTTGCCGCTCTCGATGATCTCAAAGCTGTCGTAGATGGGCGCGTCATCAAGCGTCCTGTTGTCTATCTTGAGGATCGCGGCGCGCTTGGGAGGCTGTTCTTCGATGAGCCTTACGAAGTCGTCGACCTTGTCTTCGTCGCCCTGCGCAAAGATCTCAACGTAAGGGCCAAGGTTTGCGACGGTGCCCGTGACGCCGCAGGATGTGGCATGGCGAGCAACTACCGGGCGCATTCCTACGCCCTGCACGATGCCGTAAACCTTAAGCCTTACCGTCTTCATTTATCTTCTCCCGCTGAGCGCGAAAAACGGCGCGTCTATCCACTGTCCCTTGAACCCTTCGGCCAGAGGCTTTAAGCATTCGTCAGCAACGATGACATCGTAGCCTCCGTTGACCGTGAGGTCAGTGAACTCGTCTTCTTCGGTGATCTTCACGTCACCTGATTCTTTTATCTCGTCATGGAGAGTAAAGAACGTCGCGATGTCGCAGTTTACACCCTTATCTCTCAGTGTCTTTCCGAACACTTCGTCATGGCAAACAAGCACTTTTCCCGAAGGAATGCTGCCGGCAATCTCAGCTGCCGCACTGCTGTAAACCACATAAGAAAGGCCAAGTGTTTTAGCTGCTTCGATTCCCGATGCTGAAGCCGCAATGACCTTGGTTGAAGCACCGATCTTTTTGTAATCTTCAAGGCTTACGTCGGCAAAGCTGCCGCCATATGTCAGCGGAGTCTTGCCCAAAGTGATCTCATCGAGGGTGCCTTCTTTTGCAATAAATTCAGAAGCAAGCGCCTTGTATGCAAGTGATTCGCCCTCGTCGTAAAGCTTCATTCCGTCTGTCGCAACGGTAAGGATCGGGAGGTCGATCTCCTTTTCGAGCATGCGCTTCAATGCCTTGTAATCAGTTGCGATAGTTGCGGGAACCGGTGTTCCGATAAGCGCGACGAATGAAGCATCAATCCTGCCGCACGCGTCAGCGATCTTGGAGACAAGGAGTTTGTCCCTTCCGAGGATAGCATCCATGTCGCGGAGACCCGCGGAGAACACGGCAGACCTTACGTCCTGCCACCTGGGCTCGTCAAAACCGCAGATATTTCCGGTACAGCCGCCCGCGTCGATTATTACGATAAGTCCGCCCAGACCGTAAAGAACAGAAACTGCTCCGGACTGGTCAGGGGCAAACGGTGTCAGTACTTTGCGAAGACCTTTCATGCGCGTGCCTCCTTCATCGTTTCTTTGATCGTTTCCATGAGCTTTGTAATGCCCTGGAAGCCGAACGGCTGGACATCGCTGTTCCATGCGATGTTGGGAATGTCAGGACAGTAGAAAGCCGCGTCCTTGCCGAGGCTGATGTGTGCGCGGGAGGCGGACATATCGTAGTAGAGCATCGTAGGCTCCATGTTGCAGAAGATCTTCGTGTCAGGCGAAATATCTGCGAGCTTGCTGACATACCTGAACTTCTCGGGAGCCAGCGTGGCATATATCTCGTCGACTTTGAAGCCGTATCTTACGAGAGACATGGCAAGTTCGAACGGATCAGCGTTCAGGCACTCACCGATGTTGAATGTCAGGTCCGGGAATTCAGCCTTGAGCGTATCAACCGCTTCCTGAGCCTTTGCTTTCTCGGCGGATATGTCTATGCTGATCCCGACGGCACTCGAAAAAGCGTTGTACTGGGCTGCCGTTCTGGCCACGTCGTGAACTCTTGTCAGCTCGATATAGGGAATTCCGAGGCGCTGGCTCATGTCATGCGCAGCGGCTCTGACTTCGGGGTTTGTAACAATGTTAAAGTTGGCTGATGCCATCTTGAGGAACTCCTCATACGTGCCGCATGTGGAGATCTGGCGGATATGCTTAACGCCGGCATCGGTCAGGAGCCTGAGAAGCTCTCCGTCTTCGACCGGAGCGAAATTTCCGATGATGTTTACGCTCTTCGGATCCTTTTCCATGGGTTCAAGGAGCGAATAAAGTGTCTGCCTGACATGGACCATCGGGGGTCTTCTGCCCTCTCTGGTCAGAGCGTACATATAGCAGGGGCGGACTCTCGTTCCGTCGCCGAGCGCCCTTTCACAAGCAGAGCAAACTCTTTCCATGTCTGTTCCCAGAAGAGCGTCAACGCATGTGATGCAGATCATGACGACCTTCGGCTTTTTCTTGAGGCCGTCTAAGAATGAAACCACCTCGCAGACCGCGTCGGGGATCCTCTTTAAGTGCCTACCGGTAACGAGGTCAGTCTCGTCCATCATGAGATAGAAGAACCTGTCCTTGTACTGAGGCATTGAGCTAACGATCGAAGTGTTCCTGCCGCAGCAGCCGGGAGATACGATCAGCATGACCGATTCAGGTACTGCAAGGCCCGCTCTCTTTACACCGAATCCTTCGGCTCCCGGAGAGTTATAGGCAAGCGTCGCAGGCGAGCTGTAAACGAGGCCGTGTCCGCCCATGAGCTCCTTCGGAATGTTTTCCTTTCCGAGGTCTCTTATCTGCGCAGCCGTATACTGTATAGTTTTTCCTGCCATCACTTATCCTCACCGATCAGCTTCTTTGCAAGCTCAAGGAAGCGCTGTGACGCCTCGCATTCGGGCCTGCTCTCTACTGCCGTATGTCCCATGTCCTCGCACTCATTGATGTCGTCAGATCTCGGGATCTCCGCGATGACATCGATGCCGTGCTCCTTGGCAAACGAATACACTTTTTCGGTCTCGCCGGGAACGTTCCTGTGATTCAGGATCACTCCTCCGACGTGAGCATAGCCTCTGTCCTCAAAGTTCCTGACTGCCTGGCAGATGTTGTTTGCTGCATAAAGAGCCATCTTCTCGCCTGATGTGACGATAAGGACCTGCTCTGCATAGCCTTCCCTGATGGGAGCCGCAAAGCCTCCGCAGACAACGTCGCCCAAGACGTCGTAGAGCACAACGTCGGGCTTTCTCTTTTCGAAAAGCTCAAGTTCGTCAAGAAGATTGAATGTCGCGATGATGCCTCTGCCTGCGCAGCCGAGGCCAGGTGTGGGGCCGCCGGTCTCGATGCAGAGGATACCTCCGAAGCCTTCAGCCGAGATCTCTTCAGCGGAAGAAGGCTCGCCGCCCTCCCTTAAGATCTCGATTACCGGCTTTAAGGGCTTGCCGCCTAAAAGATTGATCGTTGAATCGGCCTTGGGATCGCAGCCGATCTGGATCACGCTCTTTCCGAGCCTTGCGAAGGCTGCGGCGAGGTTTGATGTGACGGTGGATTTTCCGATTCCGCCTTTGCCGTAAACTGCGATCTTAAGCATAAAAAAGCTCCTTTGCCCGTGACGGACGAAGGAGTCTCAATAACTTCGCTTAAAGTAAAGGTTATTTTGACTATTCCCGCTCGGAAAATACCTTGCCGTCAGAGTCTTATTGTTCTGTCCTGATTCTATAAGGGGAAGGGGGTAAAGTCAACAGAATGCCGAAATATAGGCGTTTTCAGCAAAGAAAAACGCCTCATTTTTGCCACAGAATCATTGCAAAACTAAAATTCTTTGATAAAATCATACACGGTTGGACAAGTATTCCAACGCATCTTAAGGAGGATTTATATATGCCAGGAAAAACACAGGGTATCGTCAGCATGGTATGCGGTCTCGTTTCCATCTTCGGAAGCTATTCTTTCGGTGTTGGTATCATCATCGCTATCGTTGGTCTTGTTATGAACAAGAAGGCTGTAGCAGCAGGCTATCAGGGAACACCCGTTAAGGTTGGTAAGATCACTTCCGTTATCGGTCTGATCCTCTCAATCCTCGGTCTCATCCTTGGTATCGTACTCATCGCAGCAGCTGCTGCTGTTAACAACTGATAAGTTTCAAGCTTTGAATTGTTGAACAAATATACCCGGAGGTTATTTCCTCCGGGTATTTTTTTAATATATTTGTTAATTTACCAAAAAACAAATAACGATATAATGAACTAGTTAGAGAGTTGAAAGGTAAATTTGCTTATATGAGACGTTACGAATTCATTCTTTATGTTTTCTTTTATGAGGTAGTTTTCGGTTTCTCTGTCTACGGCTTCGGCTATTTTGCTTCAATGCCGTTCACATTGCTCTGGTCGATCATCCTGGGTGCGCCCGCGGTAATCCTCCTCATGAACATCAAGAGCAAGTTCCTGCTCCCTCTGGTTGACGGACTGCTCCGCGTGCTCTATGCCATTCCGTTCCTTGTCGAGTACTTCATCTACATGCAGTTCAAGGAACTCTACGACCTCAACACCATCATGAACGGTGCCGGCGGCGCCCTCACAGGCTTCACTTCAACCATCATGGGCCTCATCTTCAGCCCTCTGGGACTGTTCCACCTCTTCCTCTATTCCATCCCTCTTTCGATCCTGATCATGGACCTCAAGAGAAAGAAGTACGACTATTCACAGCCCGAAAAGCAGGTCAAGATGGCAACTGCCGTCCTGATCCCGGTATGTCTGGTTTTCAACATAATCATCATTGCATGCATCCCTTCCGCAAGGAATATCGTAGGCAACGAGTACAATTATCCTAAGGCCGTTGAGGCTTTCGGCTACATGGAAGGTACGGCTCTCGACATCAAGGCTCTCCTGTTCGGTTCAGGCGGAGACTTCCAGAACGTAAAGAACCCTGTCGTAACCAAAGCAACCCAGCCCGGTGAATCAACTCCCGGTGAGTCTGATCCCAACGCTTCACACGTTCCGGGCGAATCAGGTCCCGTTCCCACGCCGACTCCGGTTCCCCAGCCTCAGGTCATGGATATCGATTTCACTGCTCTTGCTCAGAAGGGCGGCAAGATCGCAACTCTCGCGCAGTACTGCGCAAACGTTGAGCCCACCTACACCAATAAGATGACCGGCAAGTTCAAGGGCAAGAACCTCATCATGATCACGGCCGAGGCTTTCACCGCTGAGGCAATCGATCCTGAGCTCACACCTACCCTGTACAGACTTGCAACAAAGGGCATCCAGTTCACCGATTCATATGTTCCCGCAACCGCAGGTACGACAGGCGGTGAGTTCTCTCACATCTTCGGCCTGCTCCCCACATCAGGCGGTAAGTCCTTCACCAACATGATCGACAACGGCTGCACGTATTTCACGATGGGCCAGCGTCTGAACGCAGAAGGTTACTTCGGTCAGGCATTCCACAACAACGACTACAAGTACTACAGCCGTCACAAGACTCATACAAAGCTCGGCTACAACCAGGGCTTCATGGGCATCTACAACGGAATGGAGAAGTGGGTCAACTACCATCAGTGGCCTGAGAGCGACTACGACATGTTCGTAGGTACCTGCCCGCTGTATCTCACTCAGGATCACTTCAATATCTACTATATGTCCGTTTCCGGACACAGCGGATATACCAGAGCCGGCAACGCAATGTCCAAGAAACACTGGGATGAGACAGCTTCCCTTGAGGGCAAGGCATCCGAGGCAGTACGTGCATACAAGGCATGCAACATGGATTTGGACCAGGGCCTCAAATATCTCGTCGACAGACTGGAGGAGTGCGGCAAGGCTGATGACACGGTTATCTGCATCGTTGCCGACCACTTCCCTTACGGACTCGATCCGGATGCTTCACCCGGAAACATGCCCAAGCTCTCAGAGCTCTACGGATATGAGGTAAAGAACTACATCCAGCGTGACCATAACCGCATCATCATGTGGTGCGGCTCTCTCGAAAAGGAAGACCCGATCGTAGTTGATACTCCTACCACGAGCCTTGATATACTTCCTACCCTGATGAACCTTTTCGGCATCACATACGATTCACGTCTCCTTCCGGGCCGTGACGTATTCTCCGATTCAATGCCTCTGGCATTCAACCTCAACTACGACTGGAAGACAGATCTCGGAACATACTACAGTTCCAAAGGCGAATTCGTACCTAAGGATGCGAACACTCAGATTCCTGACGGCTACGTTCAGAACGTTAAGAGCATCGTCAGCAACAAGATCAAATACTGTAAGAACATGGTCGGAACAGATTTCTTCCGTCAAGCAGTCGGTGACCCGAACAAGTAACCGCGTCCGGTATCAGTAAACAAAAACAGAGGCTGCCTCCCAAGAGACAGCCTCTTTTGTTTTCAGCTTATTGCAGTTTACTTGACCTTGATCTTGACGGTAACTTTCTTCCAGCCTGATGCCTTGTACAGTGCATTGCCTGCCGACATTACCTTGACCTTGATCTTATAGGTACCTTTCTTTGTCTTCTTCTTGACGGTGATGCAGCCGTTAGCTTTGTTTACCATAAACTTCTTGCTGCCGGATACCTTGACTGCGTAAACTCCTGTTGAAGGAGATACCTTGTAGAGCTTTGAAGCTGCTAACGTTACAGCCTTCTTCTTAACCTTCTTGGCCTTAACTTTGGCTTTCTTGCCGCGGACTTTAAAAGGATTGTTTTTAAGGATGATCAGGTTTTCCGGTGCCGTTGAAGCAAGAGCATTGGAATCTTTATACTGATCGTACAATTCCTGAGTAATGCTGAGGGTTTTGATGTTTATTAAGCTTGAGACAGAATATTCTCCCAAAAACGTCACGCTGGCAGGAATTACTACCGTTTCAACGTTTTTGCAAGCCATAAAGGCACGGCCGTTGATCTTTTCCACACCATGGCCGAGAATTATTTTTTTCGCGTTACTGCAGTACGTAAATGCATATTCATCTATCGTTTTAACACTGCCGGGAATCGATATGGCCTCCAGTTTATCGCAATAATAAAATGCATTATTAGCTATCATTTCCACGCCGTATCCGATCTTAAGATCAGTAAGGGATCTGCACATGGAAAATGCTGCAATGTCGATCTTCTTAACGCTTCCGGGAATCGAAACGCTTTTAATGTTTTTACATTCGGAAAATGCTGAATTGCTGATCAAAACAGCGCCGCTGGGGATAACAACACTGCTAAGGCTGGAGCAGTATTGAAAAGCATTGTTTCCTATTTCTTTTACACCGTTTAGCTTAAGCGTCCTGAGTAAAGTGCATCCATAAAACGCACTCGAACCGATCTTGAGAGAACTGCCGGTAATCGATGCGCTGATAATAGCCGTGCAGCCTGAAAAAGCATGACTTCCGATTTCTTTTGCACCTTTGACCGTAACGCTTTCAAGGGAAGTGCAGTAGTCAAATGCTTCTTCACCGATCTTGACCGTTGTTTTGGGAATGACGATCTTAGTCAAGCTCGAACACTTGTAAAACGCGGAATCCCCGATCGTTTTCAAACCCTCTGAAAGCGAAACGGTCGTAAGGTCGTAGCAATATTCAAAAGCACATTTACCGATCGAAGTTACGGTCTTGGGAATGACGATCTTAGTTAAACTTTTACATTCGGTAAATGCAAAATCACCGATCGTTTTTAAACCATTTGAAAGTGAAACGCTCTTAAGTTCGCAGCAACCGTAAAAGGCCCGTTCACTGATCTTTGTTACGCCGGAGCCGAGTGAAACTGAATCAAGTACGGGGCAGTTGCAAAATGCCTGAAGTCCAAGCGTTTTAACACTTCCGGAAATGACAACACTTGTAAGGTAAGGATATTCATAAAAAGCAGCATCCCCAACAGATGTTACGCCTTTGGTAATGACTACTTTCTTTATATCGTCTTTGTACTGCCGCCAAGGGTAATAATAGGTATTTCCCTCATTTTGCATGGGAGCACTTCCCTTTATCGGACTAATCGTAAGTGTTCCCGTGCCGTCATCTAAAGACCATTTCAGTTTGCCGAAAACCTGGGATTTTACTTCATTCGTTGAATCCTTTCTGTCAGATTCAGAAGGAATGCGGGTTTCAGGAATATCTGTCTCTTCAGTTCCGGTCTCAGAAGATTCTTCCTGTTCTGTCTTTTCAGACTCTTTAGCCTCAGTTTCAGAAGGCTCGGTTTCAGCCGGCTCAGAAGGCTCTGCTTCCTTGGTTTCGGCAGGTTCCTTTTCCTCGGGCTCTGCGGCCTTTGTCTCTTCCGGCTTTTCGTTTTCTTTTACCGCAGGCTTCTTTGTCTCTTTTTCTTCGGATTCAGAGGTTTGGGCTGCAGCCGTTTCTTCGGGTACGCTTTCAGTTTCTTCTGCCAGCACCAATGAAGACATCATTCCTACGGTCATTGCCGCAGCAATGATTCCGGCCAGTAAACGCTTTGATTTCATATAGGTCCTTCCTCCCCGGTTTCCATACAAGCAGGACTTGTCACGATTTATTTAGTATAAACCCGATAAAAAACTAAATATATTAAAAAATGCAGTAAAGTACAAAGAAAAAGCGGCCGGAATCAATCCGGCCGCCATATTGGTGTTTCCGATCATTTATTTAACCTTGATCTTGAACGTTACTTCCTTAACGCCTGAAGGATCATAGCCCATGTTGCCTGCTGCCTTTACCTTGACCTTTACGGTGTAGGTCTTTTTCTTAAGGCCTTTCTTCTTGATGGTTATCTTGCCAGTGCCGGCATTGATCTTGATGTTCTTGTTGCCTGAAACCTTGGTAAATGTCAGCTTGCCACGAGCAGTGCCAAGTCCGCTCATGACCTTGGAAGCTGACAGGGTCTGCTTCTTTTTCTTGAGCTTCTTGTTCTTAACAGTAGCTGTCTTTCCGCTGACGTTCAAAGGATTCGGTGCAACAGTGAAGTCATACTCATATGTGCCTTCAGCCATTATGAGAGGATCATCAAAAGCATCCGTGTATCCGAATTTGATTGCCTGGATCGTAATGCTGTAATGACTCTGTGCATTGAGGGATTTATCCCTGACCAGCTGGCTGATGTAATCATTTGCATCAAATCTGTTCTCATCAAAAGCCCAGAATTCAACGCAGCCTTCCGGAGTTGTGTAAATGTATCTGTATTCATCAGCGCCCTGATATTTGTCCCAGGTCAGGATTCCGTTTGAGAAGGAAAAACCGGTGAGAGTATCTTTCTGACCTGCTGTCACAGTTGTCTTGTATTCATATTTCTGTGTCCAGACTGCGACGTTTTTGTTTGTCTTTTCGTTATAAAAGAGGAGCCTTACATCAAATGAACCCGTGTTCTCGATATAGCCGGACTGGATCAGCCAGTCGATCTCCTTATCGAGCTGCAGACTGGTTCTGTCTGTATAGAACACGCATCTGAAATCGTTAATGAGCACAAAGATATCCGTGATTCCCTTCATGTTCTTCCACTTCAGGATACCGTTATTGATGCTTGCCGATAAACCGTTTATGGAGGTAGGTGCCTTGGATTCGTATGTGATCTTATCGTTCCATGTTGCGACCATCACCTCTGCGTCATAAGCAAACAGCCATATCGAATAAGTGGACTGGCTGACGATGTCTCCTCTTTTGATCAGCTTGTCGATCGCATCTTTAACGTTGATAACATAAATGTCAGGATCACCTTCGTCTTCATCATAGAAATACTGATCAACGACAACTCCGGCGATCTGGATGTCGATGGTGATCTCATTACCATACTTCTTTATGGTCAGCAGACCTGATTCTTTATTGAGAAAAGCATCGACCTTTTCAGTGATCTGGGCAGGGCCGTCCTTTGCCTTCTTCGATGCTGAGGCTTCTGTTTCTTTTTCAGTCTCAGAGATCTCAGTCTCTTCAGGAGCTTTGGTTTCCTTCGGAGCTTTTGTCTCTTTTGTAGTTTCGGAAGTTGTTTCTTCAACGGAAGATGAAGGAACACTGGTCTCTGTCTCATCGGCAAATGCGGCTGCTCCCGTCATCTGCGTAAGACCTGCCATCATCGCAACAGACACGATCGCGGCACCAAGTCTTCTAGTAAATGCTTTCATGATTAAGCCCCCCCAACATTTATCACCCAAAAACAGTTTACCCCAGCTAACACTGTTTTCCACATTCTGCACGGTATTGACATATACATTTAATAAAAAGGCCCCTCAAAGCTTTTGCCTTGAGGGGTCTGTTTGGTCTCAACTAATCGCCGGTCATTTAACCTTGATCTTAACCGTTACTGTCTTCCAGCTTGATGCGGCATGTGTGGTGTTGCCTGTTGCCAGCACTTTGATCTTCACCTTGTAGGTTCCCTTCTTGATCTTCTTTTTTACGGTAACCTTTCCTGTCGTCTTGTTGACGGTAATCTTCTTGTTTCCTTTGACTTTTGCGTAAAGGTATGTGCCCTGGCCCTTATCAGTGAAATTGAAAAGCTTTGAAGCAGGTATTGTCTGTGCCTTTTTCTTTGCCTTCTTGTACTTTACCTTGGCAGTCTTTGCGGTGACGCTGAAGGTGTTGTCTTCAAGGCGCGTAAGCTGGATCTTGGTGCTGCCTTCAAATATTCCGTTGATCTTATCGGTATATTTGGCGAGCAGACTTTCGGAAATATAGACCCAGTACAGGTTGGTGCAGTCTCTGAAAGCAATGTCTTCTATCGCGGTCACGCTGCTCGGAATGGAGATGCTCGTAAGTGCCGTGCAGTTATTGAAAGCCATTGTTCCAATAGATTTCAGACCGTAGTGAAGCTTGACTTCGTGGAGGAACTGACAGTCTTCGAAAGCCTTTTCTCCGATGGACACTACACTGCCGGGAATTGAAACGGTCTTCAGATTCTTGCAGCAATAGAATGCACCCTTGCCGAGCTCTTTGACTCCGTCGGCGATCGTAACGCTTGAAAGACCGGAATCGCCGAAGACCCAGTATCCCATCTTCTTTATGCTCGCAGGGATCGTTATCTTTGTAAGGCTCTCACAGAATCTGAAAGCATCCTGTCCGATCGATGTAACTCCGTTGGGGATGGAAACTTTGGCAAGCTTTCTGCAGCAATAGAATGCTCCCTCTCCGATAGTCTTCACGGTTGAAGGGATCGAAGCTTCCGTAAGATTCTCGCATTTTGAGAAAGCGGCATTGCATATGGAAGTAATGCCTTTCTTGATCACGACCTTTTTGATGTCGGCCTTGACCGAATCCCAGGGCAGACCGTTTTTACCGGGTTCAGGCATCGCGCAGTCACCGGAAATGGTGAGAGTGGTTCCGTCCCAGGTCCACTTAAAAGGCTGCTTTTTGGCCTTCTTTGCTTCCATCGCAGGTGCACTTGCAGTTTCTTCCGGAGTCTTGTCTTCCTCAGCTTCGGAAGGAACTTCTTCTTTGTTTTCGGGTTCTGCGGTTTCTGTTTTTGCCGTCTCTCCGGGCTCAGTCTCTGCCTCTGATGCAAATACGAGAGAAGGCACCATGCCAATGGTCATGGCCACGGCAATAAACATTGCCGCCAAACGTTTAAGCTTCATATAGATCCTCCTTAAATAAACCAGTCAAATGGTTTGCCAGACACGAAAATTATATACTGCTGGTCTTGAAGGAGAAAAGTGATATAACGCTAATGTTGCGTATCAGTTTTTAGTCAAAAGACACACGACCTCTATGTTCGAAGTCCATGGAAACATGTCGACCGGTTCAGCTTCAACTGCTTTGTATCCGTTCTTTGCAAAGATCTTCAGATTTCTTTGAGCCATTCTGTTACATCCTTGGGCATCGATGATCCGCCTGAATAGTGAACCGATAATCCTTTTCCGATCACGGAATTCGGGGCCAGCTTTGCTATCGCCGTGATTCGCCCTTCCTTTTATATCAATTAAGACCTTCTATCCACGAACGGATCGAATCTTCAGATGCTCCCGCGCCGAATCTCTTTCCCTTCTGCCAGTCGCCGGTTCCGGCTCTTTCGGCAAGGTTCTTGTCGCTTCTGCCGACTCCGCTGCTTGCGGACGTGCAGAACGGGATCATCTTTATGCCGTCGAACTTATAGCTCTCTACGAAAGTATCCAGGATCCTGGGCTCTTCTCCCCACCAGATCGGATAACCGATATAGACCGTCTTGTAACCGCTTAAGTCAACGGTGCCGCTTGCGATCTCAGGACGTGATTTCTTGTTGTTCTGTTCTTTGGTTGAACGGCTGTTCTTGTCGTTCCAGTTCAGGTCGGCATCGCTGTAAGGCTTGGCGGGCTTTATCTCATAAAGGTCGCCGTTCGTGATGGATGCGATCTTCTCAGCGACGTCTTTAGTTGTTCCAGTAGCCGAGAAATATATGACCAGAACATCTTTTCCCGCCTTTGTCTCTTCGGCAGTTGTTCCTTCAGTTGAAGCCTCGGTCTCATTTTGAGTTGCGGTTGTCGTTTCCGCTGCCTGCGTTGTCGCGGCGGTTGTTGTTTCCTGTGCTGACGTTGTCACGGCAGCGCTCCCTGAACATGCCGTAAGGCCGAACATCATTAAAGCTGCGATGGATGTAAATATCTTTTTCATTGCCTCTTCTCCTTATTCAGGTCTCTTGTTCTGTGCCATGAC
>JAFWQF010000015.1 GCA_017509205.1 Clostridiales bacterium
TCGCTCGAAAAGCACGTTAAGCCGACCAATCCGCCATGCTTTGTCTGGCAGACCGAGACAGACAACCTCGTGCCCGTTAAGAACAGTTATCTGTATGCTGATGCACTGAAAGCTGCCGGCGTTAAATTTGAGCACATTACGTTCCCCGAAGGGTTCCACGGCCTTTCTATCCCAAACAGAGACTGGGCGCAGGGAAATCACGGCGAGCCATATACCGCGGAGCAGAGTTTTGCTCTCGTAAACGCGGTGAAGGCGGGACTTATCGAAGAACCTGAAGGCGGAGCCGACGGGCTTTTGGGATTCCTGGGACCATACCCGACAGACCCTGATTTCGAGGGCTTCCCGGAAATATGTGTGTGGCCTGAAAAGGCTGATAAATTCATTAAGAGTCTATGAGGATGAGTTATGGATATAAAAGACAGCAGAATAGATGCCGGCAAGGCATTCGACTGGGGCAAGACCTCAGAGTTTTACGCAAAATACAGGGATATCTATCCTGACGTTTTCTATCAGAAGGTTGCTGACAGAGGCCTTTGCATTGAAGGCCAGAAGGTCTTGGACCTTGGCACGGGAACGGGAGTCCTTCCCCGCAACATGTATAAGTTCGGCGCAAAGTGGACCGGAACGGACATCTCTCCCGAGCAGATAGAACAGGCAAAAAGGCTCGCGGATGAAGCCGGCATGGACATCGATTTCAAAGCGGTCTCCGCCGAGAAGATAGATTTTCCTGATGAGACTTTTGACGTGATCACCGCATGCCAGTGCTTCTGGTATTTCGATCACGAAAAGGTAGCGCCTGAATTTCAGCGGATACTTAAGAAGGACGGAAAGCTCGTCATTCTCTATATGGCGTGGCTTCCTTTTGAAGATGAACTCGCCGGAAAGAGCGAAGCACTTGTAAGAAAGTTTAACCCTGACTGGACGGGAGGAAACGAGACCAGGCACCCGATCAACATCCCTGAAGTCATGTACGGTTACTTCGATATGGAAGAACATGAGGAATACGAAGTGAACGTGCATTTCACAAAGGATTCCTGGCACGGCCGCATGATAGCATGCCGAGGCGTCGGCGCATCACTTTCGCCTGAAGAACTTGCCAAGTGGGATGCTGAACACAGAGAACTTTTGAAGGATTATCCGGATGAGTTTGACGTTAAGCACTATGCGGCAATCACAGTTTTGAAGAGGAAGTAACATGATCGTATACAAAATAGCATCTAACGAAGATATCGAACTCTTGATGAGCAGCCGCCTTGAGATGCTCAAGGTCGTAAATAACCTGCCCGCTGACTACGAATACACAAAACAGTTAGTGGACGAGAGCCGCGACTATTTCCTGAACGGAGATCATATCACGGTTCTTGCACTGGATGGAAGCGAAGTAATAGGGTGCGCATCGATGAGCTTCATGCGCATAATGCCGACTTTTTCGCACCCCACGGGAAAGCGCGCTCATCTCATGAACGTTTATACCAGGAATGAATACCGCCGTCAGGGAATTGCACGCAAGATGGTTGGCATGCTTATCGAAGAGACCTGGAAGAGAGGCGCTACGGAGATCAGTCTTGATGCGACGAAGATGGGCAGACCGCTCTATGAGAGCCTGGGATTTACGTCTTCGACAGAGGGCATGGTACTGACGAGGGAACAATGAGCGTTACGTTAAGAAAGGCTGAAAGAGCGGATCTTCAGAAGATCTGGGAGATGCAGGTGGAAGCATTCAAAGGGCTTCTTGAAGTCTATCAGGACTACGACATGAGTCCTGCGGCTGAGAGCATCGACAAGATCGTTGCGAGGTTTGAGCAGCCGTGGACAACTTACTTTTTCATAGAGGCTGAAGGAACCGAAGTTGGAGTGGTCCGCGCTATTGATAAAAAGGACGGATCGAGGAAGCGCATTTCGCCGATATGGATAATGAAAGAGTTCAGAGGAAAAGGATACGCACAGGATGCGATACGTGCCCTGGAGGCTTTGTACGGAGCTGATAACTGGTGCCTCGACACGATCCTTCAGGAGAAGGGCAACTGCCATCTTTACGAGAAAATGGGATACCATCAGACAGGCCGCATCGACAACATAAATGAGCGTATGGATATCGTTTATTACGAGAAGGATTAACAACATGAATTACAAAGTCATAGACAAAGAACAATACTACAGAAAAGGCGTTTACCGTCACTTTACCGAGGACTGCAAGTGCTCGACTTCAATGACTGCCAGGATAGACGTGACGGATCTTGTGAAGCATTCAAAAGCAACAGACACGAAGTTCTACATCAACTTCCTGTACATTCTTTCCAAAGTCCTGAATTCAAGGGACGATTACAGGATGCAGTATCTCTGGCAGTCAGAAGAACTCATCTGCTTCGACGTCATCAACCCGATACAGTATGTTTTCCATGAGGATACTGAGACATGCACGCCGGTTTACACAACGTATTATGAAGACTACGGCGAGTTTTATAAGAACGCCGTAAACGATGTTGAGAGCGCGAAATCACACCGCGAATACATGCTCGATTCAGTGAATCACCCCAACTGGTTTGACGCATCTTATGTATCGTGGCTGTCTTACGATTCACTCAATGTAGAGCTCCCCGACGGGTATCTTTATTTCCTGCCGATCATCAACTGGGGTAAATACAGGGAAGAGAACGGCCGCCTCATGATGCCTGTTACGGTGCGTTTGAATCACGCAATTGCAGACGGATATCTTGTTGCAAATGTTTACCGTCTGCTCGAAAAGGAGATCGCATCTTTCGTTAACGGAGGCAACACATGATATTACGTGAATATAAAAGAGAGGACTCGCCGATCATCGCAAAGTGGCTGCGCACGGAGACTGAGCTCTATCAGTGGTCTGCCGACAGATACGGATTCTTTCCGCTTCAACCGTACAGCATAGACGAGAATTACGCACCCGCGATTCCGACCGGAAGGTTCATTCCGCTCACGGGAACCGATGAGGACGGAAACGTAATAGGACACCTCATAATCAGATATCCGAAAGAGGATGACGACTCATCCGTAAGGTTCGGTTTTGTCATCGTTGATCCTGAGATCAGAGGCAAGGGATACGGCAGAGAACTGCTCGCTCTTGCCATCTATTACGTTAAGAAAAACCTTACTGCAAAAAGAATAGATCTCGGTGTTTTCGTAAACAATCCGAAAGCGCAGAAATGCTATGAATCAGTAGGTTTCAAGGAGTTTGGCGAACACTTCATCGACACGCCTTTCGGGCAGTGGAGATGCGTTGATCTTGAGATATATCTTTGATGGAACAGCAAAAGAGAACAAAACAGCAGATAAAAGCTGACCTTGATGCTGCAGGATACGGCCATCAGGGAGCATGGGTCGTAGGGATCCTTCTGATCGCCGCGATCGTGTTCGGGATCGGATTTTATTTCCGCTGGCAGGCTATCCGTAAATGCGACAGCTACGAATATACGAAAGGCTACGGAAGAAAAACATATACGCTCAAGCACAAGACCGGCCGGAAAACGTACAGTGAAAAGCATGTGTCGATCAGGTTCAAGCCCGAAGGTTCTAAAAAGGAATACACTGCAAGTGTCGACAAATCTTATCTGTTCTTCGGTGAACCCAGAGTCTATTACATGAAAGACGATCCGCAGGACTGCTTTATCGCCATGCCCGACTGGCTGACGGGACAGTACATTCCGGATGGTAAGAACTATGATATCACGGTGGCCATAGCAGGCATCCTGGTATTAGTTGCCTTATACCTGTTCATCGATAACATCAAAGCAAAGAGACGTGCTAAAAAGGGTACGCTCAAACCCTGGAAGAGCGTTAAGGGTGAGCCGTATGATGACCTGTATTCTCATGAGATCTCGCGCATTCCCGGCTACAAGCGCAGCTGGGCCGGCGCATGGTTCGGCTTTGGCATGCTCTACGCCCTGTTCATGACCATGGGCGGAGCCTGGACATACCTGGCACTCAAGGATCCGGACAAGAACGGCTCATTCCTGATCCCGGGCATAATCGTGCTGATGATCGCACAGGGAGCTCCCCTTGCGATCTTCCTCACTGCAAGGCATCTTTCTGTCAGAAAGAGAAGCTTCATAAAAGCATTCATGGAAGATGAATACACAGCTGTTTACACGCAGCGCAAACAGGCAGCTGTTAAACTTTGGAAGATCGTAAAACACTTTATGCAGGCAGAGCCGATCGGCACGAAATATAAGCTCGCGTATGAAAGATACTGGGTTGAAAAGTTTAAAGGGTATTTGGAAAAATACAGGTGACCGGTTCATCTTATGTTGAATTGAGTTAGGAACGTGATATAATCGAAGAACAGTGTAATGATAATCTCCCATTTGGGAAAACGAAAACCCTGAAGCGGCCACTTCAGGGTTTTCTTACGCCTATTTACGAGGGCTTATCTCGTTTTTTGGGCCGGTTGACCTCAGTCTCCATCCAGCCACTTGCAAATGTAATTAGCAATTACACCTGCCACGATGGAGATTATCAGTGTAGTGATAATCTCTCCCATTAGGCATCACCTCCTTTACCACTTACGGGAAAGAAGGAGGCCAACAGAATTATTATAGAAGCCGGAACCCATTAAAACACGCGACAAATACCGACAAAAACCGACAATTACCGACAAATTAAGGATTAAACTATCGGGGGATATCCTGCGTTTTTCGCCCGGTATTCTTTAGGCGTTAAACCGCAGTCTTTCTTCAATACATTAGTGAAATAACTCTGGCTCGGGAATGCCAGTGAAGCTGATATCTCAGCGATGGAGTAACTGGAAGATGCCAGCATTGATTTCGCGGTCTCGAGTTTTTTATTGAGAATGTATTCGCTTACGGAATAGCCGGTTTCCTTTTTGAAAAGCCTCGAAAAATAAGGTGAGGAAAGATTCGTTACTGAAGCTAAAGTCTCCAGCGTAATGCGCGTGTGAAGATGCTCGTAGATGTAATTGACTGCCGTCCTTACGGCCTTTGAAGTGACTGTGCTCCTTTGGAGATTCTGCATCTGTTTTGCATAGTGAAGACACATCTCATTATGAATCTCTGTTATCTCTTCGGGTGAACGGGCGACGTCAGCAAGACGGATGTAGTAGTCACTTAATGAATACGCTTCAGACTGCGACAGACCGCCCGAGATGCAGAATCTGGCGACCAAAGCGGTCGTTATCGTCAGGTGGTATTTGAGGTTCTGAAGGTGATCATCAGACAGAATTCCGAGGCCCGTTTTCATGTGGAAAGGCTCAGTAAGAAGAGTGCGCACTTTGCGGAGATTACCGGCTCGGATCGTCTCATAGAAGTCCATCTCGGGAGCAAGCGGCGCCCTGAAAAACCCGTATTCCCTGTGAAGGAATTCCTGATATGAGATCTTCTTTCTCTGTGTGGGCATGACGGCTCCTGCGTGAAATCAAATATGCGTGAGAAATAGGGCTTTCAGGCATTATTATAGCATGAAAACATAAAAATCAGTTATGAAAAAGCAATAACGAATAACCCAAAGTTGATATTTTGAGGGCAGACGGACAATTTAAACAGGAGGCACCTTATGAAGAATAAAAAGATCATCAGCTCCATCCTGGCTCTTTCAATGCTTCTTCTGATGGCCGGCTGCGGCGCGAAGAAGACTGAGACACCCCAGATAGACGGCTACAAGCTTCTCTGGAGCGACGAGTTCGACGGAAAAGAGATGGATCAGTCAAAGTGGAACTACGAGCCGCATGAACCGGGCTGGACGAACAACGAGCTTCAGGAATACACGACTTCTACGAAGAATGTTTTTGTAAGAGACGGCAAGCTTGTATTAAAGGCCATCAAGACCCAGAAGGACGGTAAGGATTATTACACTTCCGGCAAGGTCACAGGTCAGAACAAGACCGATTTCCAGTACGGCAAAGTTGTCGTTTCAGCAAAGGTTCCTGAAGGACAGGGTCTGTGGCCTGCAATCTGGATGATGCCCAAGGACGAGTCATATTACGGTCAGTGGCCCAAGTGCGGCGAGATCGACATAATGGAGTCTTTAGGCAACGACACGACCACTTCATATTCAACTATCCACTATGGTGAGCCTCATGCCGAAAAGCAGGGCACGATCGTAAAGGAAGGCGATGAGAGGTTCTCAGCAAAGTTCCATGAATACTCAGTTGAGTGGGAACCGGGCGAGATGCGTTTCTACACGGACGGCGAACTCGTTCTTACCGTAAACGACTGGTTCACCGCAAAAGAGGGTGAAGACGAAAAGCCTTATCCCGCACCTTTCAACCAGCCTTTCTTCGTACAGATGAATCTCGCCGTAGGCGGTGACTGGCCGGGCAATCCCGATGCGACAACTGACTTCAACAAGGCTGAATTTGAGATCGATTACGTACGCGTATACCAGAAGCCTTCTTACGACACGAACGTCAAGAAGCCCGAGAAGACCTTTGCACAGGCTGACTCCACAGGCAACTTCATCCATAACGGAGATTTCAAGAAGAAGGAAAAGCTTGATGACGATACAGACTGGAAGTTCCTCCTTTTTAACGGCGGCGTAGGCGCAGCTGAGATCAAGGACGGCGAGATCGTCATCACATCTTCCAACTGCGGTACTGAAGAATATTCAGTCCAGCTCGTTCATCCTGATCTTCCCATGAGAAAGGGACACAAGTACAGGGTATCCTTCGATATCAAGGCAGACGAAGCAAGAAAGTGCATAGTCTGCGTTTCCGCACCGAATGCAGGATGGATACGTTACCTGCCTGATACATCGATCGACCTTACGACAGAATTCAAGAAATTCACGTTCGAGTTCGAGATGAAGGACAAGGATGACAACAACGGCCGTCTCGAGTTCAACATGGGCAAGCACGGTGACACCGCAACCATCCACATCACAAATGTAAGAGTCGAAGAGATCTGAAAAGACCAATCTGAAACCGCTGAACGGGATGCTTTCGGGCAGCCCGTTTTTTATTCGGATTTTGATATTTTTGCCATCGATATATTTATATTTTCCGTTTGTTTACAGAGAGTAAAAACATATCTAAAAGTTGGGCGGATATAATTAGGGCATAAGATGGAAGACCTTGTGCATCAGACATATTAAGGGTGACTTAACGGTGGCGGATACAAAGACTAACAAAAGGAGATACGTACGCGGCAAGACCTACGAGCGCGTCATGATGATATTCGTTCTTCTTGCGGTGATCGCGGTCGGTGCCGGCATTATCGCGAGCATCACCATGTTCAACAAGTTCACCAGAGTCTACCGTGAAGATACGCTCAAAAAAGTAGTAAGGCTCGCCGCTTCGGAAATTAACCCCGACAAGATAGATGTATGGCTTGCCAATGGTTCTGATAAAGATTTTGAGGATACTAAAGAAGAGCTTCAGCACATTCTCGACAACACGCCTTATCTTCAGTATCTGTATGTTGTTCAGCCGCGTTCTGACGGATTCCACATCGTGTTTGATCTGACGACTGATGATAAGGAACTGGCAAAGTATCATGAAGTTGAGCCCAGTGAGCTTGCAATAGGAACCATCTTCCCGTTTGAAAAAGGCCTTGAAAAAAGTGTACCTGAGTTTCTTAACGGAGAACAGATCGATATCGTTGAGAACAACGATTCATACGGATGGCTCCTGACGAAGTTTGAACCGATCTACGACAGCAAAGGTATATGCAGGGGCTATGTCGGTGCTGATATCTCCATGCACGGCATGAACAATTACACGAATACTTTTACGCTCTGGGTCAGCATAATATCGGTCATCTTCCTGGCAGGAATGACCCTCATCGGTGTATTTGTTTCTAAATATGCACGCAGCGCCTATGAATATGAAGTCAAGGCTGAGCAGCAGGAACGAGACCAGAAACTCCTTCAGGAAGTCATCGAGTCTTACGCTCAGGTGGTCGACGCAAAGGATCCCTACACAAACGGTCACTCTTCACGTGTTGCTGAATATGCGGTGAAGATCGCTGAACTTGCGGGCAAGAGCGAAGAGGAATGTCAGCAGATCTATTTCACGGCACTCCTGCATGACGTAGGCAAGGTAGGCATTCCCGATTCCATCATCAACAAGCCGGGCAAACTTACAAAAGATGAGTTTGACGTGATCAAGCAGCATCCGGAGAAGGGTCACAACATCCTTTCACAGATCGATGAATTCTCATATCTCAGTGTCGGTGCGCATTACCATCACGAGCGTTACGACGGCA
>JAFWQF010000016.1 GCA_017509205.1 Clostridiales bacterium
ACATGTATGTCTTGCCGTCAACTGTTACGTTGCTCTCTTCCATTGCCTCGAGAAGCGCCGACTGAGTACGTGAAGACGCACGGTTCAGCTCGTCCGCGAGAAAGAGGTTGTGGAAGATCGCACCCGGCTGATACTTCATCGTATCAGTGTTGCGGTCGTACATTGAAAATCCCGTAATGTCTGAAGGCAGAACGTCAGGCGTGAACTGGACTCGTCCGAAGTTGAGCCCCATTGTTTTGGAAAACGCAAGTGCCATTGTGGTCTTGCCAACGCCGGGGACATCTTCCATCAGGATATGTCCGCCCGCAAGAATAGCGGTCAGTGCCTCTTCGATGACATTATCCTTACCGCAGATTACCTTTTTAACTTCATGGATTATGCCATCAGTCATGCTGCCCATAAAACAATCCGAACCTTCCTTTTGATAGTCTCAAACCGATATTGAGTATACATTACTTTTTCTAAAGGACATCAAGTTTTTGTGGCAAGAAAATAGCAATTTGCTTATATGTGTGATAACATCACCTTGCAGCAGGGTAATTAGTTATTCGCGCTCTGCCGCCAAGGCGCCCTTTTGGGCGGGGTTACTAATGATAAGAACCTGAGAATCTCATCATGAATGACAAAGAAGTGCGCTAATCAGCGCAAGGTTTTGCTGTTCGTGAAAGGAGGTTCTTTTTTATGCTTCACGACAAAGATTTTGAATACTTCGACAAGATGGCTCACTGGAGTTTTGACGGTTACGACTGTCACACGGAGTGCCTTACGGACTGGGATCTTTACAAGATTCTGAACGGCCTTGCCACAGAGTATTCACGCATCCTCGACCTGGGTACGGGCGGCGGCGAAAAGCTTCTCGCCAATTTCCCTGAATGCAAAGAGATCACCGGCACCGATTACTCGCCCAACATGATCGAAACCGCCCGCAGGAATCTTGAAAAGAGCGGCAGGAAAAACATCACTTTCAGGGTAATGGATAATCTGAACATGGACGTTCCCGAAGACTATTACGACATCGTCGTGGCGCGTCACACCTGCATTGACGCGGGCCAGATATTCCGCTGCCTCAAGCCCGGCGGGCACCTTCTCTTAAGAGGCGTGGACAAGTACGACTGCTGGGGCCTGAAGATCCATCTGGGATACGGTCAGGACTTCAATTCCCCCGTCCCCATCAGCATCGAAGACTATGAAAACATCCTGAAAGCAGGCTTTTCGGACGTTGAACTCGTCCCGATCCATGAGCGTGAGTACTATAAAGATGCCCAAACTTTCAAAGCATTCTTAAGCGTCGTTCCGATCCTGGACCACATGCCGGAAGACAGTCTTCTCGAAGAGTATATTGAGAAAAACACTTATGCCGGAAGAGTCCTTCTGATAAGAAGGTGCTACGGAATAACCGCAAGAAAGCCCTGAAGGGCTTTTAAGGCATTTCTACGGCATTGATCCGCGTTAACTCCATCTGTGTTTTTGCAGTGCTATAATGAGCCCGCATTAAACACGGATGGAGTTATTCAAATGGCGAAAAGAAGGATACTTGCAGCTTTTCTGGCTCTGACGGTGGCAGTCTCAGGCTGCTCTTCCGCTAAGATCAAGAGCACTTCAAATGCGGAGTCTTCTGCCGCCATTCAGACAACCACATCTGAAACAACTGCCGAAACCACCAAAGCACCGGAACCCTTCAAGTTCAATCCGCACGTCCGCACCAAGCTGTTTGACGAGTGCGTAAACGACGACATGTGGAATTCACTTCACAACCTGATAGATGCCGTAATGGCAGGCGAAGACACCTTCAAATGCACCGATGAGAAGGCATACAAATGGTGCACGGATGAGGTCGTTATAGGAAATCTCCTTCCTCCCGTCTGCACATTCGTCAAGGGCGCAGGCTTCGAAAATGGTGTCGGCAAGATCAAATACAAGATGGATAAGGACAAGCTCAAAGCAAGGATCGACGCGTTCGTAACCGAGATCGAAAGAATGATGAACGAGGCCATCCGCACGGACTACACCGACTTCGAAAAGACAATAGCCATCTACGATTATATGGCCAAAAACTTCCAGTACGATTTCAGCACCATCGACGGAAACACCGTTGATGAATTCAGTGATTACGCATGCCTCATGACCAAGAAAGGCATATGCTGTGAGATATCCGGAGCATATGAATATCTGCTTCTCCAATGCGGAGTCGATGCAATGACTTTCAGCGGACAAGGCGAATCGGGCTTTCACGAATGGACATACGTCCTCATCGGCGGCAAGGGCTATCACATAGATGCCACCTGGGGCCTTCACGGAGAAGAACCCTCACGCAATACCATTCTTTCATACTTCATGATGACGGATGAAGAACGCATCAGGGGCTCTTTTGAAGAGTTCATAGAACCGGACTGGATCAAGATATGGAAAGCAGATTACGATAAGAGCAGATACACTGCGACAGACACAAAGTTCAAAGTCCTGCATGACGGCTGCGTATTTGCAGGCCTGGACACAGAGCGCAAAGTCATAAAGTACCAGGATCCGTACGAAAACGCCGAACACGAATTCAGCTACTCAGGACTTTGATGAATCACCTTTTCCGGCTGATTCTCTCAGCTGCCTGATAAGCTTTGTTTTCGCGTTAAGTTCCGCATTAAGGTTCTTGTTGTATTGTTCGATCCCCTCAAGGTGCTGCTGGTGAGCGGTATCATCCGAGATCTCTAGCAGGTATCCGCGCTTCTGTCTGCCGTCGTAAAGATCGCTTACACGGATAAGATAAATGAATTCGCCTTTGCGGAAATGGTGATATCTTGACACGTTCTTGCGCTTGAAATCCTCGATCCACTGATCACACAGCTGACTTAGCTTTTCGTCTTCTATTGCATGATCAACACGGTTTTTCCTGATCTCCGGGAAGAACCTCTTTGCGACATCCGTCGCGCTCAGATAGCGTTTCCTGAAATCAAGCGCGATATAGCCGAATTCGCCACCTTCAAAGATCGACGAGCCAACCATGACGTCAACGCGGTACAGGCCGATGCTGTTCATGATCACCAGGAATCCGATCTCATCTACCAGGTCGGCCAGAGCCATCCATTCGATATCCTTGTTGATCAGGCGCCCCAGGAAAAATGCAAAGATCGAAAAGATCTGCATGAAGGCGGCGATCATGAGATTCTTCCTTGAGACGTTCGGCTTTTTTATCCATCCGTAGATCAGGACGAAAAGTGTGATCAAAAGGAACAGGCCGATCTCGACATAGAACAGGTTGTGCAAAGGCCCGTATTCCTTGACTAAGACGGTAACTCCGTTTTCGAATTCGATGTCAACGCTCTTATAAAAAAGCGGACTGTATCCGGCAGACAGCACCAGAAGATAGATGCCTGCCGTGAATGCGAGCATTATGAACCTGACCCATTTCGACGGTTCGATGTCACAGATCGAAAAGACAAGGAGCAGTCCCGTAAGAGGCAGGAAGCATCCGCCGATATAGAGGAATTTGTATATTATCAGAGCTTCCCTGACGTTTTGCGACAGCGCCAGCAGAACGTAACAGAACTGCGACAGTAAAGCCAGAAGGAATATCATCGTATAACGTGTCGAAAAATAACTGCGCTTGATGAAATAGAATACCACGCAGCACATCAGTGAAAGAACGCATATGATGACGTAATAAGCCAGTATCATTATGTGTTCACCACCTTTATGAAGTCCGTGAAGACCTGCTTTTGCACGGGCTTCGAGAAATAGTACCCTTGCAGATAATCGCATCCGAGTTCTTCCAGGAGCATCTTCTGCTCGACGGTCTCAACGCCTTCGACCAGAACGGAATACCCCATTTCCTTCAGCATGTGAATGGTGTTTTCAAGATAGATGTAGCCGTTCTTCTCGCTTTCCCCGGTCCTCGGATCCTTCGCTTTCCAGAGAATGCTCTTATCGATCTTTATTATCGAAAACGGCATTTCATACATATACGAGATGTTGGAATAACCCGTTCCGTAATCGTCCAGCGAAAACGAAAACTTACTGTTATTCAGCACTTCGATCGTATCATACATGACCTTCTGGTTCTCGGTCGTGGCCGACTCCGTGATCTCCAGATTGATCTTCTCGGCGCTCAGCTGATACTTGTTCAGTATCTCGTCAAATGACCTCATCAGGTTCTTGCTCAGGCACTGCACTACCGAAAGATTGACTTCGACATACTCGATGCCGAGCGAACTCAACCGCTCTTCCTGATAGGATCTGCACACTTCCTCAAACACGAAAAGACCGATGTCCAGTATCGATCCGTTGCGTTCTGCGACAGGGATGAATTCATCAGGCGGGATTATCCCGTACTCGCTGTCGATCAGGCGGCAAAGCGCTTCCGCCGAAGTGAACCTGCCTGCGTTCGAATTCCAGATCGGCTGATAGTACACCTCGAAGCTCTTATTCTTCAAAGCCCTGTCGATAAGCCTTTCGATCAGGACGCCTCGTTCGTATTTGTAGACTGCCTTCTGCACGTCAAGATCGGACGAGACTTTTCCGTCAAAGGTCGAATCGATGAGCATGAAGACATCGTCCAGAGTCTTAACGTCTTCGAGCAGATGTATGACTCCGAACTGCACCGGGAAAATGAGCGAGAACTCGCCCTTGCCCCAGGCCTTTTCGAACCTGTTCATTGTCTTTTCGCGTATCAGCGCGATCTCTGCATCGTCTATGCCTTCGCAAAGGACCGCAAAGTGACCGCGTCCGCAATCGTATGCAACGTAATCCCTGAACGTCTCATCCATCCACTGCGAAATGCGTCTTAAGATGCCGTTCATGTTGTCGAAGCCGATCATCTTGTTGTAGTAGTTCAGGTTCGGGATCTTGATGAGAAGCAGCACATGTCCTTTGCTCACCATCGCACGATCCAGCGCGCCGTTGAGCGCATAACGGTTGAGCGCACCAGTGGTAGGATTGACGGTCTCCTCCTTGCTCTCAATGGTAAATAAGATCCCCATGAGTCCTATTGTCTCAAAGAACAGCGTAAGCAGATAATCCGGGAATATGATCTGAATGATGACAGGCACGAACGTGATCGAAATGAAGAACAGGAGCGCCCTTGTTATCGAGCTCGAAATACCTTTGCGGTGCCTTATCGTCATATAGATCGCAAAGATCATGTACGCCAGCGCGATCGCGTAAATGATGAAGAAAAGATTTCCGTGCAGATATTTTCCCGCTTCATCGTAATAGAAGATCCGCTTATGGAACGGGTTGGTAAACAGTACCGCCATCTCAAACGCAAACGGAGCCGCGGCGATAATGAGCGCCGTGCGCTTGGACTTCTCATAACCTATGAGATAGAAGACATAAACGACAAGCACATACGCAAGCGTATTGTGCGATGAGATATAAAGATAGTTCCAGAAATCCTTGATGACTTCAGTTGTGTATTCAGGATGATTATTTGACAGCGACCCGAAGATGTCGGAGATCTCAGCGATGAAATTGATCAAGATCATGCCCAGAAAAACACGGTTGGCATGCTTTCTGATGCCTTTCTTGAAAATGATATAGTAAGCTATAAACAGCGTGACAAACACCGCTGCAATATCAAATTCAATATGATACATATATCTCCGGAGGGAGGAAAAACACCCGAACTTCTAGATCAAACCCGCTCGCTTACTTCTGCCTGTATTATATCAAGGTTATATGACACTTACCACAACCCTGTTTTTACGCCACTGAAAAGACCTTCTGAAATTAGTTCCGCAGACGAGCTTTGCTCGTCGAGGTTCCAGCCAACATAAAACACCTTGCAACTAGTTCCGCAGACGGGCTAATTCACGCCACTTAAAAGACCTTCTGAAATTAGTTCCGCAGACGAGCTTTGCTTGTCACAACGCCAAGAAAAAAGCTTTTGCAACTAGTTCCGCAGGCGAGCTATGCTCGCCGAGGACCTGTTCGTACGTTGCAAAAGCTTTTTAGCTTGGCGCTCCAAGCAGGAATCGAACCCGCATCAACGGTACCGGAAACCGCTATTCTATCCATTAGACTATTGGAGCGTGCAGCAAGTATTATACAGCATTCGCCGTTTTGTTGTCGTTAAGTATCTTGAGGATACCCTTGATCTCATTAATGGTCTTGCTCTGCTTAGTAGTCGTGGGCTTATAGAGAAGATACGGTCTGTCGCTCATGGCGTTTATCGTTACGCGTGCACCGTAGAAAGAATCACGCAGTAGAGCGCCCAGCGCGTTCATGTCGAGCTGGAGCTTCGGATCTAAGTAAAGCCTTACGCCGGTATTCCTTACCGATGCACCCGTAAAGCCCAGTTTGCCTGCCATTGCGCGGATGAGCGATATGCCTGAGAGTATGTAGATCTCCTTAGGCGGATCACCGAAACGGTCGGTAATCTCATCCATGAAGTCGTCATACATCGTGAAATCACGGATCGAACCGATCTTTCTGTATGTGGACATACGGCTCGCTTCATCTGAAATGTAAGAAGACGGGATGTATGCATCGTAATCGACTTCAATGGTTATGTCGCCTGCACTGGCAAGGGTGTCAACGCCTTCCATTGCCTTCTGCTTCTCTGCCTCGTTCATGCCGAGCTGCCTGATCTCCTCATCTAAGAGTCTGCAGTAAAGCTCGTATCCGATGACGTCCATCTGGCCGTGCTGTTCTGCTCCGAGAAGGTTGCCCGCGCCTCTTACCTCGAGGTCCCTGATTGCGATCCTTACGCCTGAACCGAGTTCTGTGAACTCGCGCAGAGCATTGAGTCTCTTGGTCGCTTCCTCGTTAAGAGGAGCATCCGCATCGTAAGTGAAATATGCATAAGCCTGGCGGTCTGATCTTCCGACACGGCCCTTGATCTGATAGAGCTGTGAAAGCCCGAAACGGTCAGAGTTTTCGACTATGAGCGTGTTTACGTTCGGCATGTCGACGCCGTTTTCGATGATGGTCGTGCAGACAAGAATGTCATACTTGCCTTCGACGAAATCTCCGACAACTGTTTCCAGGCCGTTTTCGGGCATCTGTCCGTGCGCGTAACTGACCCTTACACCGGGCATCAGCTCCTCGAGTTTCTCTGCGACTTTATCGATGTCGGAAGTCTTGTTGTAGAGGTAGAAGATCTGGCCTCCGCGCGCGATCTCGCGCATGCACGCCTGCACGATTATCTGCTCGTCGTAACCCATGACATAGGTCTGAACGGCACGTCTGTTAAACGGCGCCTCTTCCAGCACTGAGATGTCCCTGATGCCTGAGAGCGACATGTGAAGCGTCCTCGGGATGGGCGTTGCGGAGAGCGAAAGAACGTCGACGTCAGTCTTCATGGACTTGATCTTTTCCTTGTGGTTAACGCCGAAACGCTGCTCCTCATCTACAACGAGAAGTCCAAGATGCGGCGGTCTCACGTCATTTGAGAGCACTCTGTGAGTGCCTATTATGACATCTGCTTTGCCGTTCTTTATGTCTATGAGGTTTGCTTTTATCTGCGCCTGCGGAACGAATCTTGAGAGCATTACGACGTTTACGGGAAAGCCCTTGCAGCGCTCAATGAAGTTCTGATAATGCTGCTGCGCAAGAAGCGTCGTGGGAGCCAGCATTATCGCCTGCCTGCCGTTCATAACGGCTTTGAAGATCGCCCTGAAAGCAACCTCTGTTTTGCCAAATCCTACGTCGCCGCAAAGCAGTCTGTCCATGGGTCTTTCAGACTCCATGTCAGCCTTGATCTCACGGCATGCACGCAGCTGGTCCTCAGTCTCGACATGCGGGAATCTGTCCTCGAAAAGCTTCTGCTGCTCGTCATCAGGATCACACTTGAAACCGTTGTTTACGCTCCTTGCCGCATATATCTTGAGAAGGTCATAAGCAACTTTCTTGATCGTTTCCCTGGCCCTTGAGACCTGTCTCTTCCACTCGTCTCCTCCGAGCCTGGAAAGCTTGGGTTCACGCTCTCCGGGGCCCACGTATTTCTGGAGCGAATCAAGGTTTTCGGGAAGGATGTAGAGTACCTCATCCCTCGCGTAAGTTATCTTCAGATAGTCTTTGCGCGTGTCACCGACCTTCATGTTTACAAGGCCGTCGTAACGTCCTACGCCGTGCTTGTCGTGAACGATGAAATCACCCGGATGGATGTCGCCGAAAAACGTGATCCTCGGTCCGCCCTTTTTCTTGGGCTTTGCGGTCCTTCCGCTTCCGAAAATCTCCTGTTCGCCGAGCAGCGTTATTCCGAGCGCAGGATATGAGAAACCCTGCGGGAGATCAGCATATATTATGTCAGGAAGGGCTCCGCCCTCGATCAGGCTGTCCCTTAAGTTCTCCGTTCTTCTTCCTTCAGGCAGGACGATCTTGATCCCGGTCGTTCCCTTAAGCTCTTCAGCAAGCTCGCTGATCCTTCCGGAATAGTTATCAGACGGGAACCCTGAAGTAGATACGTTTACGCCTCCGGGAAGTCCGCCGCCCGTTGAAGCAAAGGTAGCGAGCGTGATGACTTTCGCAAGTCCGTCTATCTTCTTCATTACGGCTGAGGGCTCGAAAACAGCCTCTACCGCACATGAAGGCGCAGTTCCGGCCTCACAGGATTCAGTGCATCTCTGCAGGTATTCAGCGCAGAACGCCTTCATCCTCGCATCCGCTTCAATGAGCTCGTCAACAAACCAGAGCACATCTGAAGCGCTTTCATATTCAACATAATCAGTTGCGCATGCGGGTCTGTCGAGCAGTAAGCTTATCCATCTGGCGATACCCGTGGGCTCGTTTCCGAGCTCGATCTTCTGTGCATCCGCTTCGGCAGTTCTCGTTAAGAGTTCAGCCGCGCGCCTTGCCTCACGCGAATCCTTGTTCATGCGGGAGATGTCTTCTTCCGCTTGAAAGCGTATCTTTTCCGCGGCCTCTTTTCGCTCTTCTTCACTGCCTGCGGGATAAACCCTTACAGGTATTATCCTGACCTTTGATAGCTGTTCGGTCGAACGCTGGGTCTCTAAGTCGAAGTTCTTGAGCTGGTCGACTTCATCGTCGAAAAAGCTTATTCTGACAGGCTCCGTCATGTCTGCCGGGAAGATGTCTATGATGTCTCCCCTTCTTGCAAACTCGCCGCGTTCCATTACCTGGGGGACCTTTTCATAGCCCATCTCGGTAAGCTTTTCGATCATGTCATCGGGATCAGTCGTCCCTCCGACTTCAAGTTCCATTATCCTTGAAGCAAATTCAGAAGGCTGTGCAAGCTTGCCCATCAGTGCTCCTGCGGTAATTACGGCGGCACCGAAATTGCCTGTCACAAGCGAAGAAAGAGCCGAGCATCTCGTAAGCTCGAGTTCGCGTGATGAAGCCTCAGCGGTGAGGAGTGAAAGTTCAGCGGGCATCAGGACCGCAACGTTTCCGTCCGTGAACGCAGAAAGAGCGCGTGACATCGTCCTGGCGCGCGCGGCGTCAGAAACGATGACTACGGGCTTTTTGGATTTATATGCCGAAAGGGCGCTTATGAGAAACGCCTTCTGCTCGGCACACGGCCCTGAAATATTGAGATGGCTGCCTGCGCCCCTCGCCTTTTCAAGACCGTCAATGACAGTCCTGTCAGACTTGATGAGGCTCAGCAGGTCAGTGATTTGCTGATTCATTGGCAATTATTCCTTCGATGGCCGCGGCAGCTTCGTTGAAAGCGTCGTTCATCATGAGGCGTTCTTCCGTCGGAACATCGGAAAGCACGTAGTTTACAAGATCGAAATGCTCAGGCACAGGACCTGTTCCGATCCGTACTCTGGGGAAATTCTCAGTCGCAAGATGCTGAATGATGGACCTCATTCCGTTGTGAGTTCCTGCACTTCCCTTCGGCCTGACCCTGATGGTACCCTTCTTGATGTCTATGTCGTCATACACGACTATGATGTGCGAAGGATCGACCTTGAAAAAGCGGCTTGCCTCAACGAGGCACTCTCCGGAAAGATTCATGAAGGTCACGGGCTTAATGACGATGACGTCTTCTCCCGCGATCTTTCCCTTGCCGTACATGCCCTTGAACTTGTCTTTATCAAGGCTGATGCCGTGTTTGTCGCACAGCACGTCGACAGCAAGGAAACCCATGTTGTGCCACGTGTACATATACTGTCTGCCCGGATTTCCGAGCCCTGCAACTATCCACATATCAGAGTTCTGAACGCCTGTCGTCGAGTCTGATGTAGTTGCTGCCTCTCATGCGCGCCTTGTCAGACACCCAGTTCTCCTTGTTGACCTGCTTTGAACGGCCGATACCGAGAGCTAAAGGAGCAACGTCAGTCGTGATCGTGGAGCCTGCAGCGATATAGCAGTCCTTGCCGAGTACAACGGAAGATACGATATTGGAGTTGCCTCCGATGAATACGTTGTCTTCAATGGTGCATCCGACCTTGTCCTGACCGTCGAAGTTACAGGTAACGGTTCCGCATCCGAAGTTGACGTTCTTGCCGACCTTGGAGTCACCGATATAGGTAAGGTGCCTTGCACGGGTGTATTCACCGATGTTGGAACCCTTGACCTCAACGTATGCGCCGAGCGTGACGTGGTCGTCGATGACGCAGTCAGGTCTGATGTGCGAATAAGGTCCGATACGGCAGTCCTTGCCGATCCTGCTCTGGGTTACGATCGAGTTGTCAACGACAGTCTCATCGCCGAT
>JAFWQF010000017.1 GCA_017509205.1 Clostridiales bacterium
AGGGTATAAGACTCTCAACCATTCCGGTGGTTATTACCGTGAGGCCACACCTGTTCCCATCCCGAACACAGAAGTTAAGCTCACCGGTGTCGACAATACTTGGCTGGCAACGGCCCGGGAAGATAGATTGCTGCCGGATTATACAAGTCCTTTAGCGCTAAACGCTGAAGGACTTTTTTTATGGTTTTTGACACAAAATTGTAATATTACAATTTACAAGATTTTTATTATTGGTAAAATTGATTAAGTAATTAAGATTTTTCCTTTAATAAGAGGTATTCAAATGTCCAAGATTCTAATTGTTGATGACGATCCGGCAGTAGTAAATTCCACCGCTGACATGCTCAGGGCGTTCTCATTCGAGGTAATTACGGCCACTGACGGAAGAAAGGGATATGAGATGGCTGCAAACCAGGCTCCCGATGTCATCATCCTCGACTGGATGATGCCCGGATACAGCGGAATGCAGTTCATTGCCGACTTCAGGAAGCAGGGTTATCAGACACCCGTTCTCTTCCTGACAAGTAAGGGAGATCTTTCATCTGACCAGGTTGAGGCACTTCGTGCCGGCGCAGACGACTATCTTTCCAAGCCCTGTGACGCACAGGTCTTAAGGGAGAGGATCCGCGCCATGATCAGACGCAGCGAATACAATTCCAAGAAGAGCGATAACGCCGGCAACCGCCACGAATACTGCGGCGGCGAGCTCATCATCGACGGCGACGTAATGCAGGCATTCAAGCATGAGGAGTCCTGTGATCTTACAAACAGGGAGTTCCAGCTCCTCCAGTATCTTGAACAGAACTGCGGAAGGGTCTGCACAAGATCCGAACTTCTGAAGCAGGTCTGGAAGTTTGATTTCTTAGGCGATGAGAGAACTGTTGATGTTACCATCAAGAGAACCCGCCAGAAGATCGAACCTGACCAGAAGAACTTCAAATACATCCTTACAAGAAGGGGATTCGGGTATTTCTTCCCGAATGATCTGACTTGATACTCGAGAATTCCACATCTGATCTTTTAAAGGTCATGGGCGAGAACTGGATGCTCGTCCTTGTTGGAGCGCTCATAGCGCTCATATTGGGATGCCTTATCGGATATCTTGTAGGCAACACTTCTCTGCGCAGCAAAGTCACGGCCGACATAGACGGACTTGAGCGCGACATGCAGATCCACAAGGCCGTATTAGACAGCGTCGGCATCGGAATGGCTGTCTACGGCAACAACGGAGCGATCTTCGCAAACGAGACGATCTTCAAGTTCCAGGATTTCCTGAAGGGCGGACTTCCCAAGACGATCGATGACTTCCTCAATGAATTTGACAACGGCAATCTCCTTAAGTCGAACTATATCTTAAGCTGCGAAAACGGCATCAACGTCGTCCGCGTAAACTACTGCATCGGCCGTAAGATATATGAGATTAAAGTAATAAGAAAGACCGGAGATCAGAAGGACAAGTATTTCTCAGGTGAAGTACTTAACCTTGTGATCGTGGACGACATCACGCAGATCAAGGATGACGAGAGAAGACAGAAGGACCTTGCGGCAAACGTTTCACACGAGCTCAAGACACCTCTTACTTCGATCAACAATTCCGTATTCTCGATCATAAACGCATGCGGCAAGGGCAAGATGCCCGACAGGGACAATCTTCTCACGTGGTCTACCAGGATCCAGGAGAACTCAACAAGGATGCAGGACATCGTCAACGACTTCCTCGTTCTTTCACAGTGCTCACATACCAGCAAGATGGGTATCTTTGACATCCGCGAATGCGTGGAGCAGGCTTATGCCGGCATGGCTGACTATCCGGGCAGCAGGGGAGTCGTTTTCACTCTTCCCGACGATACTCCGGTTCCGCTCCTTTACGGAAACCACAAGCTCATAATCAGATGCATAATCAATCTGCTTACCAATGCGGTCAAGTACATCAACTACGACGGAAAGACGGCAAGGAACCAGATCCATGTAAGCATCCATGTGATCGACGACAGAGTCGCGGTCCAGGTAGAGGACAACGGCAGGGGCATACCCGCAAAGGACCTCGACCACCTTTTCGAGAGGTTCTACAGAGTCGACAATTCAGGTTCGCGTGAAGTCGGCGGTTCGGGCATCGGTCTTGCTATTGCCAAGGAGATCGCGGACATGCATGACGGCGTTATCAGCGTATCTTCCGTTTTCGGAAACGGCGCTACGTTCACGCTGAGCCTTCCCACGGCCAAAACTGTATTCAGCGGTGTATCTCAGGATGCGCAGACCGGAGTCATCAGCGAGAAGCCTCTTTACAGGGCAGCTGCTTATTTCCTGGGCCTGCAGGAGTGTGAAGCCGTTAAGTCACTCGGTTATTCAGATCTCGACAAGATCGTAAGCGAATATGAATCCATCAGTGAAACGGACGTTCCGGCGCGCGACAAGGCGCTTGCGGAGCTTCTCAAATCTTTCGGCAAGGAAAGGTTTGCAAGCCTTGAGGAAGAACTCCTCTTCATCGATGATTTCGATGACATTGACAGTCCCGTCACAGGTCTTGAGGCTGAAGACATAGCAGAGACAACACCTGAGCCTCAGGCTGCTGAGACCAAAGCAGAGGCTGAACCCGCAGAGATCAAGGCAGCTGCAGAAACTGCTGAAGAAACTGCCGGAAGCGCTTCAGAGGAAGTGTCTGAAGCAGCTGAAACCGAAGCTGCCGGAGAAGCAGGCGTGAGCAGTGAGGAACTTCTGAAAGAGCAGTTTGAGCGCGCAATGGCTCAGAGGGCAGCGGAAAAGGCAGAGGCTGAAAGAATCGAGAAGGAGCAGCAGCTCCAGGCCAAGGCAGAAGCCAGAAAGCTCCTTACACAGCCTGTCGTACAGATCAGCGCCGATCAGAAGCCTGCACAGCAGACGAAGAAGGACGTAATAGACAGAAAGACAATTCATCCTATTACAGCCGGAAAAAGGTATAATAGGGGTCGCGCTTCAGCGGAGGCTGAAGAAGCGGCAGCATCCAAGCCGGAGCAGACGGCAGAAAACAAAGGCGGAGAGACCAAGTCAGCTTTAAAGAAGCTCCTTGACGATTCAACGCCACAGCACTTGAAGTAACGGAGTGTCTTTGTGGAAGACAACAATGTAAATAGATCAAAGCCTTATGCTTATGAGATCACGGGCGGAACTCCGCTCCGTGGTGACATAGACATAAGCGGAAGCAAGAATGCCGCTTTAGGCATCATTGCCGCATCAGTAATGGTCGACGGACCCTGCACGCTGGAGAATGTCCCTGACATCTCCGACGTTAAGGTCATGTTCGATCTTTGCAGGTCTCTGGGTGCAACGGTCGATGAGATCGATACCCACACCTTCAGGATCGACCCTACCACCATTAATACATATAAAGCATCAGGACCGCTCGTTTCGAAGATAAGAGCGTCCTATTACCTCATGGGAGCACTTCTCGCACGCTGCGGCAAGGCGTCCATCAGGCTTCCGGGCGGCTGCGATTTCGGCCAGAGACCCATTGACCTTCACCTTAAGGCTTTCCAGCTCATGGGCGCAAAGGGCGCAAGGCCTTCCGAGATCAACAGCGGTATAGTAAATCTCGTCGCAGAGCCCCTTCACGGAGCAAAGGTCTACCTCGACATCGTCAGCGTAGGCGCCACGATCAACGCAATGCTAGCGGCATGCAAGGCAGAGGGCAGGACCGAGATAATCAACGCAGCGAAGGAACCCCACATCGTTGACGTCGCGAACTTCCTCAACTCGATGGGCGCACACATCAAGGGTGCAGGTACTGACACCATCAAGATCACTGGTGTTCCGTTCCTTCCCGGAAACTTCACTTATTCGATAATTCCCGACCAGATTGAGGCCGGCACATACATGATCGCCGCTGCCGTAACCAAGGGAGACGTAACGATCCATAATCTGATCCCTACCCACATGGAGCCACTTACGGCCAAGATGAGGGAAATGGGATACCAGATCGAGGAAGGCGACGAATCGATCAGAGTTTACCTGAACGATCCCAGCGACGAGATATATTCAACAAGCGTAAAGACATCCCCTTATCCGGGATTCCCGACCGACCTTCAGCCGCAGACCGTTGTACTGCTCTGCTCCGCTGACGGCCAGAGCCGTATGCATGAGAACGTCTGGCAGAACAGGTTCCAGTATGTTCCCGAGCTTGCGAAGATGGGCGCTAACATCAATGTCTACGAGCGTATCGCATGGGTCAACGGAACCACGAGGTTCATGGGAGCCACGGTCGAGGCAACGGACTTAAGGGCAGGTGCGGCACTCGTATGCGCAGCGCTTGCAGCTGACGGAACATCCTACATCAATCACGCGAACAGGATCGACAGAGGATACGAGCACATCGTTCAGAAGCTCACTACCCTTGGCGCAACGATCAGACGCGTGAACATCAACGAATACAGCGAAGAGGACACAGAGGCATGACGGGACCCGACAGGATAGTTCCCCTTTACTCCTCAAGCAGTGGCAATTCGACTTTAATCAAATCAAACGGGGCATACATACTTGTCGACTGCGGCGTTTCCTGCAAGATGACCACGCAGGCGCTCATAAAGAGCGGCGTATATCCGGATGACATTTCCGCGATATTCCTTACGCACAGGCATACAGACCACATCAACGGCGTGAAGATCTTTTCGAAGAAGTATCACACGCCCATCTATGCCACGAGCGCTACGCTTGCTCCTTTGGATGAGCTATATTCGCCTGTCACGGCGATTGCCGAGAACGACATAATCAAGCTCGAAAACGGTCCCGAGGTAAGGGCTTTTCCCACGCCGCATGACGTTCCGGGCTCTGTCTGCTACAGGATAATTAATCCCGAGACGGGCACTTCCATTTCGGTAATGACGGACCTTGGCCGTGTAAATGACGGCATGAAGGGATTTGCGAGGAAGAGCGACGTCATACTTCTTGAATCCAATTACGATCCTTACATGCTCGAGCACGGAGAATATCCTTATCCGCTCAAGAGACGCATCTCGGGCGGCCACGGACACATCAGCAACCCCGAGTGCGCTGAGGCTGCGGAGTTCTTCATTCAGAACGGTACGAAGAAGTTCATACTGGGCCACTTGTCTCCCCATAACAACACCGAGGAGATCGCCTGCGAGACTTTCGTTACGTATCTTGCAGACAGGGGCCTTGTGCGTGACGTCGATTACGAAGTGCGCATCGCAAAGAAGTCCGAGCCGACGGAAGGATACGTGCTGTGAAGATCAACGTAGTTTCACCCGGAAAGATCAAGGACAAGTGGCTTAAGGACGGCATCGCGGAGTATCAGAAGAGGATATCAAGGTTTTGCACGCTCGAGTTCATCGAGGTCAATGACGTTCCGGATTCCGTTCCCGTTGAAGAGGCATTAAGGCGCGAGGGCGAGTCGATCCTTGCCAGGGTCAAGCCCAATGATGTCCTTTGGGCCATGGACTTGGGCGGCGAGAACGTCACTTCGGAAAAGCTTTCGGAATATTTAATGTCAGACATCGAAAAGGGCGGAGGCACGCTTGTAATTGCCATCGGAGGCAGCAACGGCATCTCGCCCGAGGTCAGGAAAAGAGCTTCAAGACGCATTGCTTTCGGCAATGTCACGCTGACGCACCTCATGACCAGACTTATTCTCGCGGAGCAGTTATACAGGGGCTTCCGCATAGCTCACGGCGAAAAATATCATAAATGATTCAAAACAATTCTTTATTTGACTAAAGAAAAGTGTTGACAATCCCCAGGTTGGTTGTTACAATCCTTTAGTCAACTAAAGCAGGAGGGCGTATGGCTAATAAATTCTACACACCGGACGGATTTACGGATCAGCTTCCCGGAGTTTGCGCATTTAAAAGAGAACTTGAGGCACGTCTCAGGAACCTTTTCCTGATGAACGGCTATGACGAGATCGAGACTCCCGGAATAGAGTATTTCGATGTATACAGAAGCTTCGTTGCCGAGGAGGAGCTCTATAAGTTCACCGACGGCAAAGGTAGGCTCCTTTGCACCAGATACGACGGAACGATCCCGGTCGCAAGATATGCGGCAGGCAGGAACGACACTCTGCCGATGAGACTGTCTTACATTGAGAACATGTACCGCGCAGGCCAGATCGGCGGCGGTAAGCAGAGCGGTTTCACACAGGCGGGAATCGAGCTTTTGGGAGCTTCGGGATCCAAGTCTGATGCAGAAGTACTTGCTCTCGCGATCAAGTCCGCACTTGAACTGGGGCTTACAGATCTTCAGGTATCAGTCGGTCAGGTCCAGTTCTTCAAGGGACTTTCAAGACAACTGGGACTTTCAGGCGAGACCATCGCCAAGGTTAAGGCTGCTATCTCCAACAGGGATTCAGTCACGATCGAAAAGCTCGACCTGAGCCGTGAGGACAAGGACACCCTCCTCATGATCACGGAGTCCGGCGGAACATATGACACGATCGACCAGATGCTCCCCAGGGTTACCGATGAAGGCGCAAAGGCCGCACTCGGCAACATCAAGGAGATCTTGGACATCATGGAGCGCTACGGCTACCTCAAGTATGTATCCGTAGACTTAGGCCTCATCGAGAGCATCGACTACTACACGGGCATGGTCTTCAAGGGCTATACCTACGAGGTCGGTTTCCCGGTGTTCGGAGGCGGAAGATACGATGACGTAAGTAAGACTTTCGGCAAGGACATGGCTGCAGTAGGCTTCTCCATTTCACTGACACTTGCGATCACCGCTCTTATGAGACAGGACAAGTTCACTCCCGCTGCAGGCGCAACCGTAATCGTCGGAGGCGATTTCGAGAGAGCGATCGCAACTGCTGAAGCCCTCAGGGCTGAAGGCACCGCTGCTGTTCTCGACACGACGGGAATGACTGAGGAAGAACTCGATGCCTATGCAAAGGCAAGAGGCATTGAGACCATTATGTATATGAACGGAGGTGAAGCCTGATGCTTACAATAGCTTTATCAAAGGGCAGGCTCGCCGATCAGACACTCGATCTGATGGAAAAGGCAGGTTATGACGTTACCGCTGCGCGTGAAAAATCCAGAAAGCTGATCCTTGAGGACCAGGCTGCAGGGCTGAGATTCATTCTCGCTAAGCCTTCTGATGTACCCACATACGTTGAGTACGGCGCTGCAGACATCGGAGTTGTCGGAAAGGACACACTCCTTGAGGAAGGCAGACAGCTTTATGAGGTATTGGACCTCGGACTCGGAAGATGCCGCATGTGCGTCGCAGGTCCCGCATCTTTGAAGGACAAGCTCGATGAGATCCCCAACAAGAGAGTCGGAACCAAGTACCCCAACATCACAAGAAACTATTTCGAGGGCGTGAAGAAGGAGAGCGTTGAGATAATCAAGCTCAACGGCTCAGTAGAGCTCGCCCCGCTGACGGGACTTGCAGAGGTCATCGTCGACATTGTTGAATCAGGAAGAACGCTTTACGAGAACGGACTTGATGTACTTGAGACCGTCGCCGACATATCAGCAAGACTCGTGGTAAACCGCGTGTCCATGAAGATGAAGGCCGACGAGATCAAGCCCATGATCTCCAAGCTCCGTGAAGCTTTAGAAGAAGGAGAATCATAATATGCGCTGCAAACTCGTGGAAGGCACAAAAGAAAACCTGAAGAGTACAGTCGAAAAGCTCGGAATCAGGGGCAAGATGGACTTAAAGCCCGTCATCGACACTGTACAGGCAGTAATCGACAACATCAGGGAGAACGGTGATGCTGCTCTTCTCGGATACACCGAGAAGTTTGACGGCATCAAGCTCGAGGCAAAGGACCTCAGAGTCACCGAAGAAGAGATCGCAAAGGCAAAGACCGAAGTCGATCCCGAGCTCCTCAAAGTCATGGAGAAAGCCGCCTCTAACATCAGGAGATTCCACGAGCACCAAAAAGAGCAGGGCTTCATGACAGATAACGGCAAGGGCGCGCAGGTCGGCGTTAGGGTAAGACCGATCACTACCGCAGGCATCTATGTTCCGGGCGGCACCGCACCTCTTCCGTCAACGGTTCTTATGGATGTTATCCCTGCTTCAGTCGCAGGCGTTAAGAGAATAGTTTTCGCGACACCGCCCCGAAAAGACGGAACGATCGCACCGGTGATCCTTGCAGCCGCATCGATCGCAGGCGCAACTGAGATCTACAGGATGGGCGGAGCCCAGGCGATTGCCGCAATGGCATACGGCACTGAGACGATCCCCAGGGTAGACAAGATCTGCGGTCCCGGAAACATCTACGTCAACACGGCAAAGAGACTGGTTTACGGACAGGTCGACATCGACATGTTCGCAGGCCCTTCGGAGATCCTCATCATTGCCGACGATTCGGCTAATCCCGAATTCGTTGCGGCAGACATGCTCTCACAGGCAGAACACGACAAGATGGCTTCGGCTATCGTTCTGACAGACAGTAGAGACCTTGCCGAAAAGGTTCTCGAAGCAGTCGACAGAAGATCTGACGCAGCCGAGAGAAACGTGATCCTAGAGAAATCGCTTGCGGATTACTGCGCGATAATCGTCTGCGACAGCCTTGATACAGCAGTCGGATTCTCGGAGGAGATCGCTCCCGAGCACCTTGAGCTCTGCGTAAGAAATCCGGAGAAGTTCTCCGAAAAGATCAACAACTGCGGCGCGATGTTCCTGGGCGACTGGACCCCGGAACCTCTTGGAGACTACTTCGCAGGCCCTAATCACACGCTCCCGACATCGGGAACCGCACGCTTCTTCTCGCCGCTCAACACAGGCGACTTCTACAAGAAGATGAGCGTCATCAACTACAGCCGCGAGGCACTCCTTGACGTGTACAAGGATGTTGCCGCTTTCGCGGACAGCGAGGGTCTGACCTGTCACGCTGCAGCCGTCAGATCCAGATTCGAGGAATCATGAGCAAGTATTGGAATAAAACCATAAATGAGACCACGCCCTATGTTGCGGGCGAGCAGCCCAAGGAAGGGCAGAAGGTCATAAAACTTAATACCAACGAGAACCCTTTTCCGCCGTCACCTGCGGTCGAAAAGGCCATCGCGGAGTTCGACATTTCAACGCTCAGGCTCTATCCGGACACCAACGCGACTCCGATAGTTAATGCCGTTGCGGCAGTCGAGAACGTTAAGCCTTCACAGGTCTTTGTCGGAAACGGTTCCGACGAGGTCCTGGCGCTGTGCTTCCAGACGTTTTTCGAAAAAGCATGCGACACGGACCTTCCCGTGCTGACACCTGAGTTCTCATACAGCTTCTATCCTGTTTATGAGGAGTTCTACAGGATCAGGTCGAAGAAGATCCCGCTCCGTGAAGACTACAGGCTTGAGCCTTCGGACTACGTCGGCGTGCCCAACTGCGGCATCGCTATCGCAAATCCGAACGCGCCCACTTCAAGATCAATCTCTTTGGATGACGTCGCGAAGATCTGCGAGGCAAACCCTGATTCGGTCGTTCTCATCGATGAGGCATACGCTTATTTCGAAGAGGAGTATGAGACGGCGGTATCACTGCTGCCGAAGTACCCGAACCTCTGCGTTGTAAGGACGACATCCAAGTCCTACAGCCTTGCGGGCCTCAGGATAGGCTACGCTATCGCTTCGGAAGAGCTTATCGAAGGACTTCTCAGGGCAAGGGATTCATTCAACTCCTACCCGATCGACAGGCTCGCCCAGGCAGTAGGCGCAGCCGCGATAAGTGATAATGAGTATCACAGGAAATGCAGGGAAGACCTTATAAAGATAAGGAAATATACCGCTGAAGAATTGAAAAAGCTCGGATTCACGATGCCGGATTCTTCCGCGAACTTCCTTTTTGCAAAGCCGCCAAGGTGCATTGATGCAGAAACGTTATATAAAAATCTGCGCGCAAAGGGTATACTTGTAAGGTATTTCAAAACACCCGGAATCAACGACCACCTGCGCATCTCGATCGGTACTCAGGATGAGATGGAGCAGTTCATAGCAAGCGTTAGGGAGGAGATCGAAAATGCCGAGAACAGCTGAAATAGCAAGAACGACAAAAGAGACTGACATCAAGGTTTTCGTTGACCTTGACGGCAAGGGTGAATACGAGATCGATACCGGCATCGGTTTCTTCGATCACATGCTCACCGCTCTTTCCAAGCACTCAGGCATTGACATGAAGATCTCCTGCAAGGGCGATCTCAACGTTGACGCACATCACTCAGTCGAGGATACCGGCATCGTTCTGGGCCAGGCTTTTGCAAAGGCAATAGGCGACAAAGTCGGCATCAGAAGATACGGCAGCGCATCCATTCCGATGGATGAGGCTCTGGGCACATGCTCGCTCGACATCTCGGGCAGGGCTTTCCTCGTTTTCAACTGTGAATTCGCAGGCGAGTATTGCGGAGAGATGGACACACAGCTTTTCGAGGAGTTCTTCAGGAGCTTCGCGTTCAACGCGGGTATCACACTGCACATCACATGCCCTTACGGATCCAACGATCACCACAAGGCTGAGGCGATGTTCAAGGCTCTGGCAAGGGCTTTGAGGGAAGCAACCGAGACCGACCCGAGATTTGAAGGCCAGGTCGTATCAACTAAAGGCGCATTATAATTTTTCGGAGGATACATAAATGCTTATCAAGGATACTGATTTTATCAATCAGCCTATGCTCTCAAAGGGCAAAGTAAGAAACATCTACGACCTGGGAGATTCTCTCCTTCTCGTCGTTACAGACAGGATCTCAGCTTTTGACGTCATCTTCGACGAGCTGATCCCGGACAAGGGAAGAGTTCTCTCTTCAATCTCGGAATTCTGGTTTGATTTCACCAAGGACATCATTCCCAACCATGTCATCACGACTGATGTTTCCAAGTATCCCATGGGCTTTGACAAGTACAAGGAAGAACTTCAGGGCAGATCCATGCTCGTAAAGAAGGCTTCCATGCTTCCCGCAGAGTGCATCGTAAGAGGCTACCTCGAAGGTTCCGCACTCAAGGAATACAAGAAGTCCGGCACAGTCGGCGGCATCAAGATGCCTGAGGGCATGCTCCAGGGCGACAAGCTCCCCGAGCCTCTCTTCACACCTTCAACAAAGGCTGACGAAGGCCACGACATCAACATCACATACGAGCAGCTCGTTGACCTGATCGGCGAGGCTGACGCTTCCGCATTAAGAGACGCATCACTTGCTCTCTACAAGAAGGTATCCGAGTTCGCACTCACAAAGGGTCTCATCCTTGCCGACACGAAGTTCGAGTTCGGTAAGATCGACGGTGTCCTCACAGTCTGCGACGAGATGTTCACACCTGACTCCTCAAGATTCTGGGATGCTTCAGAGTATGAACCCGGCCACGCTCAGAAGAGCTTTGACAAGCAGTTCCTCAGAGAATGGCTCGAGACACTCGACTGGGATAAGACATATCCCGCTCCGCACCTTCCGCAGGAGATCATCGACAAGACCGCTGAGAAGTACCGCGAGTGCTACTCACGCATAACCGGAAAGGAAATCTGATCCTTTGATCGCTATCATTGATTACGGCATGGGCAATCTCGGCTCCGTCGCGAAAGCCCTCAAATATTTAAATTACGATTCGGTCATCACAAGTGATCCGAAAGTGATATCTGCTGCGTCGGGAGTTATTCTTCCCGGCGTTGGCGCGTTTGCGCCCGCAATGGATAACCTGAGAAATAAGGGGCTCGACAGCGTCATAATCGAATCGGCATACAGTGGCAAGCCTTTCCTCGGCATCTGCCTCGGAATGCAGCTTCTGATGGAGGGATCCCAGGAAGGCGTGGACCTTTCATCCTCAATGGGTGAATATGTTTCCGGTCTTTCGATAATCCCCGGCAAGGTAAGAAAGTTCAACACAGAAGGATTAAAGGTCCCGCAGATCGGCTGGAACAAACTCGTTGACTGCACGGGGTCGCTTCTCAACGAGGGCGACTACGTTTACTTCGTCCACTCTTACTACTGCCTGCCCGAACACAAGGAAGACGCTGCAGGATATGCTGAATACGGCATTAAGTACTGTGCTTCGATCGAGCATGAGAATGTTTTCGCGACACAGTTCCACCCGGAGAAGAGCGGCGAGGCCGGACTCCAGATCCTTAATAAATTCGCGATGAGGACCAGATAATGATAATACTGCCTGCGATCGATCTGATCGGCGGAAAATGTGTCCGCCTCAGACAGGGAAGATACGACGACGTAACCATCTATAACGATTCGCCTCTTGATCAGGCTTACATGTTCAGGGACGCAGGAGCTACCTGGATCCATGTTGTCGATCTTGATGCCGCGAAGAGCGGTGTTCCCGAAAACCACGAGATCATCAAGGAGATCGCCGTAAAGACAGGCCTCAAGGTTGATACAGGCGGCGGGATCCGCAACATGGACACGCTCGCTAAGTGGATCGAGGAATACGGTGTTTCAAGAGCAGTACTCGGAACCGCAGCCGTGAAGGATCCCGAATTCACGAGAAAAGCCATCGAAAGATTCGGCGATAAGGTTGCCATCGGAATAGATGCCCACGACGGGTATGTTTCCGTTGACGGCTGGACTGAAGACTCAGAGCTCAAGGCTGTCGATTTCGCGCTCAAGTGCAAGGAGATCGGCGCAAAGACCGTTGTCTTCACGGATATCGCAAGAGACGGAATGCTCACGGGTCCAGCTGTTGAAGCAACAAAGGAAATGGTAGAGAAGACGGGACTCGACGTCATCGCATCAGGCGGCATCGGTTCTGATTCCGACGTTGAACTCATCAAGACATCAGGCTGTGCCGGTGTCATCATCGGCAAGGCCATATATGAAGGAAAGGTGGATCTGGCAAAATGCTTACGAAACGTATAATCCCTTGTCTCGATGTCAAGGACGGACGTGTCGTAAAGGGTGTCAACTTCGTATCCTTAAGGGATGCGGGCGACCCCGTTGAATGCGCCAGGACATATAACATGTCCGGTGCGGACGAACTGGTCTTCCTCGACATTACCGCCACTCTCGAATCACGTGACACCACCGTTGAGATGGCTCGCCGCGTTGCAGAGCAGGTATTCATTCCTTTCACAGTAGGCGGAGGCATCCGCACATGCGAAGACATCCAGGCACTCCTTAACGCAGGCGCCGACAAGGTTTCCCTTAACTCGGCAGCGGTAAAGGATCCTGATTTCATAAAGAGAGCTTCAGACAGATTCGGCGCACAGTGCATCGTTGCCGCTATCGACGTCAAATCAAGAGAAGGCGATGAGAGATTCCCTTCAGGATATGAGGTCGTAATCGCAGGCGGCACCAAGCCCACGGGACTCGATGCCCTCGAATGGGCAAAGAAGGCTGTCGCACTGGGTGCGGGAGAGATCCTCCTGACATCCATGGACAAGGACGGCACGAAGTCAGGCTATGACAACGTTATCACTTCCATGATCTCAGAAGCGGTAAGCGTACCGGTCATTGCATCGGGCGGAGCAGGAAGCCTTAAGGATTTCGAGGACGCGATCGTTGACGGAAAAGCTGACGCGGTACTTGCCGCAAGCCTTTTCCACTTCGGCGAGATCGAGATAAAGGATCTCAAGGATTATCTTTCAGGCAAGGGGATCCCGGTAAGGGAGATGCCCAAGGGCCTTTACATGTGGGCGAACATGAAGAAGAACAGCGACGGCCTGGTTCCCGCGATCACGCAGGATGCGGAGACCGGAGAAGTCCTCATGATGGCTTACATGAACTATGAGGCTTTCCGAGAGACGTGCGAAACAGGCTACATGCACTACTATTCAAGATCAAGGAAGTGCCAGTGGAAGAAGGGCGAGACGTCGGGCCACGTTCAGAAGGTGGTCAGCGCTTCGATCGACTGCGACCGCGACACGCTCCTTTATAAGATCGAGCAGACCGGAGCGGCTTGCCACACGGGCAACAGGTCATGCTTCTACACGCCGCTCAATGAATGGAATTATCTTAAAGATAATAAAGAAGAGTAAGGAGAATACGAAATGGACATCATCAGAGAGCTCTACAGTGTTGTTACCGACAGGAAGGCAAATCCTGTTGAGGGTTCATACACGAACTACCTTTTCGACAAGGGAACCGACAAGATCTCAAAGAAGGTCGGCGAGGAGGCAGTCGAGGTCGTTATTGCAGCTTCACAGCGTGACCGCAAGGCTACTATCCAGGAGATCGCGGATCTTCAGTACCATCTTCTCGTGCTGATGGTTGACAGGGGCATCACGATCGATGACGTCGAGGCTGAACTCAGATCTCGCAGAAGTTAATATATTGTTGACTTTTCTTGGGGTGCTGTGATAAAATCTTCACGCTAACCCGCTAGGGGGTTTTTTAGTTTGCGCGGATAACGGCGCAGGGAAACCCCGCAAAGCAAAGGAAACAAAAGGTTTCGGAGGTATTTGGACCATGGCAAAGGCCGGTGCTCGTGATAAGCTCACACTCGCATGCACAGAGTGCAAGCAGAGAAATTATCAGACATACAAGAACAAGAAGAACAACACAGAGAGGCTCGAGCTCAAGAAGTTCTGCCCTTTCTGCCGCAAGCATACAATTCACAGGGAATCTAAATAATCCCGAGGGACTTTTAAGATGGCTGACAATAAGGGAAACATTTTCCAGCGCATCGCGAAGGGTTTTACAGACGTAATCGCGGAGCTGAAGAGAGTCACATGGCCCACAAAGGATAAGCTCGCGAAGACATCCGCGGTCGTTCTGCTGGTCATCGCGTTTTTCGCTGTCTATCTTACGATCATCGGATCCGGCGGACGCTGGGTACTCGATAAGATCGGTTTCTACAACATCGTAGAGACAACTGCGGCTTCAACAGAGGCTTCAGAGACAACAGCTGCAGCTGAGACAACCGCTGCGTCAGAGACTGCTGCTTCTGAGACTACTGCCGCTACGACTGAATCCAGCGCAGGCTAAGGGGCCAGAGATATTTAGGAGTTATATAAATGCCGGATAACAATGAAGCTAAGTGGTACATAATCCATACCTTCGGCGGTTACGAGAAGAAGGTCAAGACTTCAATTGAGAACTACGCAAAGGCTCAGGGAATGGAAGACATCATCCAGTCTGTCTATCTGCCCACTGACATCGTAGTCGAGACCAAGAACGGCAAGCGTAAGGAAGTTGAGAAGCTCAGATTCCCCAACTACCTGTTCCTGAAGCTTGTTTACGGCAACAACGAGAAGGTCGACAAGGATCTCTGGTACAAGATCCGCAACACCAACGGTGTTACAGGATTCGTTGCACCCGATCCCAACAAGCCGTCCCCGATGACGGAAGAAGACCAGATAAAGATGGGTCTCATCGTTCCCACGAGCGTTGAGGTCGATTACAAGATCGGTGATCTCATCATCATCACCGACGGTCCTTTCAAGGACAGCAAGGCTGTCGTAAAGGACATCAACGAAGAGAAGCAGCAGGTTACCGTCACGGTTTCAATGTTCGGCCGCGAGACACCTGTTACGCTCGACTTCATCAAGGTAAGAAAAGTTTAATCAACGTTATTAACAGCCCTTAGGGGTTATTGATAAAAAACTATTTGGGAGGTGGCCATATGGCTAAGAAAGTCACAGGTTATGTAAAGCTTCAGATACCTGCAGGCAAAGCAACACCCGCGCCGCCGGTCGGACCAGCTCTTGGACAGCACGGTATCAACATCGCGCAGTTTGTCAAAGAGTTCAACGAGAGAACAGCTAAGGACGCAGGTCTCATCATTCCTGTAATC
>JAFWQF010000018.1 GCA_017509205.1 Clostridiales bacterium
AGAGGATTCCATCACGGTCTTTGGAGCCGTCAGGAGCGATATCCCGGAAGAGATATCACTGACGTCATCTAACGATCACCGCATGGCGATGGCGGCAGTCCTCTGCGCAGCGGGAACGGGAAGAAAGGTTGCGATAGACGACATCTCCTGCCTTTCAAAATCCTTCCCTGAATTCAAAAAGATAATCGAAAACGGAATGGCGATCTTATGAGCATGGACAGCACCTACATTGGAAGCAGACTTAACCTGTTGATCTACGGCCAGTCTCACAGCGAGACGATCGGCGTTTACATCAAGGGGCTCCCCGAAGGAGTCACGCCTGACGAAGAATTCATAAAGGAATTCATGGCAAGAAGAGCACCGGGAAAGAATGCCTGGTCGACTCCGAGAAAAGAAGCTGATGAGGTGCATTTCGACTGCAAGAGCGGAATGCTTCACGGATATATCTTTAACACCAACACCAAGCCCAAGGACTACGCTTCGATAATGAACTGCCCCAGGCCTTCCCATGCAGACTACACTGCAGGGATCTTATACGGTGACGAAGCTGCTCATTCAGGCGGCGGTATCTTCTCCGGCAGGATGACGGCGCCTCTGTGCATCGCAGGCGCGATCGCTCTGACGGAACTGAAGAAGACGGGTATTGAGATCCATGCGCATCTGAAATCTGTTTTCGATGTAGAAGACGATACTTATTTTGCTCACGGCCCCAGGGATAAGAAGTTCCTTGAAGATCTTGCCGCTTGCGCGAAAAAGGATTTTCCTGCGATCTCAGATGAAGCGGCAGAGAAGATGAAGGCCAGGATAGAAGAGGCACGCATGGACTGCGATTCCGTAGGCGGCGTCATCGAGTGCGTGATTTCAGGACTCCCCGCAGGCATCGGAGGTCCGATCTTTGACGGTATCGAGGGAAAGATCTCGCAGATCATCTTCGCAATTCCTGCAGTCAAAGCAATCGAGTTTGGCGCCGGTTACGACAGTACCATTTTGAAAGGTTCCGAGAACAACGACGCGTTTGTTTTCGATGAAGATAAGAAAGTAAGGCTTAAGACCAACCGCTGCGGCGGTATCTTAGGCGGAATCAGCGTAGGAGAAGCAGCTCCAGTAGTCTTTGACTGCGCGCTCAAGCCGACGCCTTCGATCTCCAAAACACAGGAAACCGTTGATCTTGCGGCTAAAGAGAACACGACGATCAGCATTGAAGGAAGACACGACCCCTGCGTTGCTCCGAGAGCAGTTCCTGTCGTGGAAGCTGCCTCAGCCATAGCGATTTATGATATGATTCTTTCAAGGGGGTAATAGCCATGGAAGATCTTGATAAGCTGCGTAGTGAGATTGATTCTATCGACCGTGATATCCTTGATGCCTTCGAGAGAAGGACCGCGGTTTCCCGTAAGATCGGAAACGTAAAACGTGCCGCAGGAATGGATACTTTTGACGGTGCCCGCGAGGACGCGCTGCTTGCTAAGATCAGAAAGAATGCGGGCTTTGAGAGCAAACCTTATACGGACGATCTCTACCGCGAGATATTAAGGCTTTCCAAGATCCACCAGAACAAACCGGCTTTCGGCGTTTTGGGCCGTTCACTGGGACACACATATTCCCCTGAGATCCATAATCTGCTGGATCCTTCATATACTTATTCCGTCATTGAAAGAGAACCGACCGAGCTTGATGAGCTGTTTTCGGGCGGATTATTCAAGGGCTTCAATGTAACGATCCCCTACAAGAAGGAAGCAGCCGCACGTTGTGACGAGCTCGATGAAGCGGCGAAGGAGACAGGAAGCGTCAACACCGTTGTTTTTGGAAGTGACGGAAAGACTTACGGTTACAACACCGATTACTACGGCTTCATCTACATGGTAAACCGCAAGGGCATTGAGATCGCAGGCAAGGACGTGCTGGTCCTCGGAACCGGCGGAGCCGCTGCAGCGGTCAATTATGCGCTCAAGACACTGGGTGCGGCAAACATCCTGTCATGCGGACGCACTTCTGAGATCAATTACGAAAATGTCTATGACATGGCATGCAATGTCCAGGTAATCGTTAACACGACACCGGTCGGCATGTATCCCAATGTCAACGAGAGGCTTATCGATCTTGATGGTTTCCCGAGGCTCGAGGCATGCTGCGACCTTATCTACAATCCTTCGCGCACGAGATTCCTGCAGGATGCAGAGGACTTAGGCCTTAAGTTCTGCGGAGGACTTTCGATGCTCGTGGCACAGGCGTACAAGGCATCAATGCTCTTCAGGGGCGACACGGAAGCTGCAGGAAAACTCGGATTCGAGAAGAACGAGACCATTGAGCAGATTATCAGGACATTAAAGCTCAAGATGAGAAACATCACGCTCATAGGAATGCCCGGATGCGGCAAGACCACGATGGCCAAGCGTATTTCGGCCATCACCGGCAGAAAGCTCGTGGATCTTGACTATGCATACAGGGACAAATACGGAATGACGTCTGCCGAAGCCATTTCAGGACTCGGTGAGGATGCTTTCCGCGACAACGAGTGCGAAGTCGCAGCGGAGATACTTCCCGGGAGCGGACTCGTAATATCGTGCGGCGGCGGAATTGTTACCCGCCCGGAGAATAAATTCTACGTAAGATGCAATTCCTACGTCATCTATCTCGAAAGACCGCTTGAGACGCTTTCAGATCACAACCGTCCCGTATCCATACAGCACGGCGTCGAAAAGCTTTTCAGCCAGCGCAAGGAAAAGTACGAGACCTGGTGTGACTACAGGCTTAAACTGGATACTTATCCTGATAAGCAGTCTTATACGGAAAATGCTCCGCTGGAAGCAATGAAATTAATCGAAAAGATAGAGAGTGACACATGAAGATACTTGTAATAAACGGCCCCAATCTTAACATGCTCGGAATCAGAGAACCCGCCATCTACGGCGATGCCACCTATGACGATCTGGTCTCCAAGATCGTCAATCACTGCACGGAAAAGGGGATAGACGTTGTCTGCAGTCAGAGCAATCATGAAGGCGAACTGGTCGACATGATCCAGCAGGCATATTTTGACAAGTTCGACGGGATCGTAATCAACCCGGGCGCATATACCCATACTTCGGTAGCTCTTCTTGACGCGCTCAAGTCAGTTAACATTCCGGCTGTCGAAGTCCATATTTCAAAGGTCTCTGACCGTGAAGCGTTCAGGCAGATCTCCTACGTATCATACTATTGTTTTGAAACGATCATGGGAAAAGGCTTTGACGGTTATATCGAGGCGATAGACGTTCTTGAAAAGAAAATAAAGGAGCAGGGCAATTCCTAAAGCTTTGCCGCGCCTTCAGGAAGAATTAAATACCTTTTTGTGTTAGAATTCTCAAAGAATTCTTTATTTTGTTTATTTCGGAGGCTCGATATGGCATCAAATTTCTGCCGTAACTGCGGTTTTAGACTGACACCCGGAAAATCGTTCTGCGCAAACTGCGGAACAATGGTCGCTTCACCTGTTCCGGTACAAGATCCCGTTACCGTGGCCCCCGTCATTGCAGCTCCCGCAGCACCCGCTGCGCCTGCACCCGCCGTGCCTGAAGTTCAGGCTCCGGCTGCCGCACCTGAGGCTGCCGTTCCCGCAACACCAGCTGCAGAGCCTGCGGTAGAAGTTAAGCCCCAGCCCATGCAGACAGTCGTTACATATCATCCGGAAGAGTCAGTGACAGAGCAGCTTCCTTCTGATGCTCTCCGTCCGCTTCCCGCTGTACCCGAAGCACCCGCAGAAAGCGCATTGCAGGTAAGTGAAGCCGCACCCGTGGCAGTTGTTCCTGCCGAGCCTGCAGCAGCTCCCGTTCCTGCGACCCAGCCTGCTTTTGCACCCGCAGCACCTGCTGCATCTGCTGCACCTGCAGTTTCCGAGGCTCCGAAAAAGAAGAAGCATACCGGTCTCGTCGTCGGCCTCATTTGCGGCGGAGTTGCTTTGATCGCGATAATCGGCCTGGCCGTTCTGGGGATCACCAAATATATGGGCAGGGCAAACGACGCAAAATCCGGAAGGACTGTTCTTGACCGCATCGAAGTCATGGAAGAGGTATCCTCAGGAAAGAACTACACCATATATGACAAGGCTTTCGATAAGAAGATCGAGTCTGTCAGATGGTGGGACTACGATGGCACGATGAAGAGTCAGGGCGTTTATAATTCCAGCACGAAGACCCTTGCTTTCTCCGTTAAGGTTGATGATAAGACCAGCGACAAGCTGTATTTTGCTTTCTACTACAGCAAGGACAACAACTTCGACAGCGATGATCTCAAGGATCCCGAAGTAAGCGCAACGATCACGCCTTCCTATTACAAGGACGGCACCGCATACTACAACATTGAGTGCGACAAGTCCGTTAAGCCCGGTTATTACTGCGTTATCGTAAGCAATGACAAGACTTTCAGCAAGCCTTATGCAGTTGCATACGCAAGGGTTATTGTTGACGGGGATATGGATTAAGGATTCTGACAGCCTATCTCTTTGCAGAGATTATCGATCTGTCTTTCAATATCGCTCCTGTTATCACTGGCCATCATGATGATCACGGTCCTGTCCTTGAAATAGAGGGCATCGTGATAGGCGGTATATGTCTTTCCGTCGCTTTCACCGAGCCTTCCGCTTATAAGCACATAGCCGCTGGTCTCGGACGAATTGTCTGAATGAGCGCCCTTGAAACCCCTTGATGTCCATACATCCTGATATTTTGTATAGAAGTGCAGGAAGAGCTTCCTTGCAGCGTCTGCTTCGGTGCAGCGCACGTAAGCGAAGTAGTTCTCGTTGTCTGCAGTAGCTTCCAGACAGTATTCGTAAACGTATTCGGTCTCGTCATCGGGGAACTTGAAAGCGTGTTCTCTGTGGATCTTATGGTTATCCTTGGGGATTCCGACGGTCTCGAGCGCTTTTATGAAGGTTTCCTCTCCGCAGTCAGTGAATGTCGACATGTCGACTTCGGGCTCGCTGAACCTGAGGCTGCATCCTGAAAAAGCCGTGAGTGTTAAGATGCATACTGTTAATACCGCGAAAAGCTTACGCATCGGAATAGTCCCTTCAAAAATTAATATCCTGCGCATTATAGTAGATATGATAGCGATAATCAAATCAGGCAGGGCTTTTTATTGTCAACGCAAAATGTCTGTGATATACTTCAAAGGCTGTTTGAGTTCTGCCCCTATAGCTCAGCAGGTAGAGCGCATCCATGGTAAGGATGAGGTCACCAGTTCGAATCTGGTTGGGGGCTCCAGAAATGTCTGTCTCGTTCTGAGGCAGACTTTTTTATTTCAGAATCTTCCCGTCAACATGATCACTCCCGTGGCTGCGAGGGTCGCAAGGCATGAACCGATGGCGACCGTGAGAAGTGA
>JAFWQF010000019.1 GCA_017509205.1 Clostridiales bacterium
GAGCGACGAACTTACAGAGGTTAACGTCTGCAAACCAGGGAGCCTGAAGGAGTTCAGGTCTGCGGTAGATGAGGTTGGTCGCAAATACCTTTGTGATGATTCCTTCCTCGTATGCCTGGTTGAACTTGTCGATACCCTCTGTGAAAAGACCGAAGGTAACTGCGCAGAGAACTCTCTTCGCGCCTCTGTCCTTCATTGCCTTAGCGATGTCGAGGATTGAGTCACCTGAGGAGATCATGTCATCGATGATGAGGATATCCTTGCCCTCAACGGAATCACCGAGGAACTCGTGTGCAACGATGGGGTTACGGCCGTTAACGACTGTTGTGTAGTCTCTTCTCTTATAGAATGTTCCGAGAGGAACTCCGAGGATGGAAGCATAGTACATAGCTCTGGAGATACCGCCTTCATCAGGTGAGATGATCATGAAACGGCCGTCTGAGAACTTGAGATCAGGGATCTGACGGTACATTTCCTTGATGATCTGATATGTGGTGGGAAGGCTCTCAAAGCCTGCGAGAGGGATTGCGTTGGCAACACGCTCGTCGTGAGCATCGAAAGTGATGATGTTTGCAACACCGAGATCATAAAGCTCTTCGAGAGCGAAAGCGCAGTCAAGAGACTCTCTTGCGTTTCTCTTGTGCTGACGTCCTTCATAAAGATAAGGCATGATGACGTTGATACGTCTTGATTTACCGGAGCAGGCGAGGATTACACGCTTTAAGTCCTGATAGTGGTCATCAGGGCTCATTCTGTTGTCCTGGCCGAACATCTTGTATGTGCAGGAGCAGTTCATGACATCGCTGATGAGATAAAGGTCATGACCTCTGACAGTGTTCTTTACGACAGCTTTACCTTCGCCGGAAGAGAATCTTGCGTTCTCGAGGGGGATCCTGTAATCCTCTCTGAAGAATCCGGGGTAGGTGTTGACGAATTGCTCTTTCTGGTATTCCGAGCGTCTCTTGTTCAGGTAGAAATTAACCTTTTCGGTGAATTCCTCACTTCCTCTGAGAGCGAGAAGGCCGATAGGGCCAACCGGAGCCATAGGGTTATCACCATATTGGTCATAACGGTAATAAGCTTTTTCATCGGATGCTGAAGTCATAGTGTGTAGCCTGCCTTTCTTATGATGCTGTTGCTTTATTCGTCAACAAATTCAAGAAGTTCGCCGATCCTTATCTGGCTTGCAAGATCGGTAAGCCTTGAAGTTGAGTTTATGAGGTCATAAATTGATTCGTCCAGGTTGAGTGCATCGATGATCCTTGCAACGTAAGGGACCATGTTTGCGTCAACGTACCATTCGCGCTCGAGAAGCTCGGGAGACCTGTAGATGAGGTTTGTGCAGCAGACAGCCTTAATGAGGCCGCTTTTGTATGCTTCATCAAAGACTTCAAGTCCGCCGGTGAACAGACCGTAAGGCGCGAGACAGTAGATGTTTGCGGCACCGTTGCGCTTGAGCTTTTCAGAAGTCTCGAGCATGGTGGTACCGGAGTTGATCATATCATCGATAATGAGGATGTCCTTGCCGCTGACGTCATCGCCAAGGTACTTGAAAGACTTGATCGGATGCTGTCCGTCGATCTTTGTTGTGTAATCCCTGTCACGGTAGAAGATGCCGAGGGGCAGGTTCAGGTGTGATGAGTAAAAAATCGCCCTCGAGACACCTGTCTCGTCAGGGCTTACAACGATCGTGCTTTCCTTATCCAGCTTGATGGAATTGAAACGGTTGAGAAGGGAAGATGTCAGCTTAAACTGACACCTCGGATACTCAATGCTCATGAGAGGAACGGCATTCTCGATCCTGCCGTCGTGAGGATCAAATACGATGAGGTTGGCAATGCCGAGATACTGAAGTTTCTTGAGCATTTCGGCACAATCCCAGGACTCACGGTGAGAATCCAGCTTTTCACGCCTTCCTTCGTAAACGAAAGGCATGATGACGTTGATACGCTTAGCTTTGCCCTTGAGAACGGTGATCATCCTCAGAAGATCTCTGTAATGATCGTCAGGGCTGATGACGTGATCGCCTTCAACGAGCTCATAACTGTAGCTGTGGGCGAGAACATCGGTGATTATGTACATGTCATGGCCGCGGCAGCTCTCATAAAGGGAGAAAGTGCCTTCACCATTATCGTATCTGTTGAGACCTGAATCGATGATATAGTCAGATCTGCAGTATCCTGGACTGTTTACATAGGGATTGCTGTGTTTTTCAACGCGGGCGGACCTTTTCTGAAAGAGAATGTCAGAAACATTCCTGACGAAATCTTTGTTTGCTGTGTGTGTGATTATACCAATAGGTCCGAAAGGGGGCATAGATGCCTGATCATAACCTGAAGTGACATAAAGATCGCTCATCGCAGACCAAACCCCTCCTCTTTAATACTTAAATATTAAAGGATAATTTTTCCGTTTCAAATGACATTCTTTGAATTTTTTGCACGAAAAGCAAAAGGAAAGTTGTTGATGTTTTTGTATTGCTTTATATATTGCATGGTTAGACACCGCTAATTATGTCAGAAATAGCTGATTTTAAATCGCTGATTCCTTTCTTATCTTTAGATGAAACGGCGAAAACCTGGGCATCTTCCTTGAAATCAAAATAATCTGATAAGATACCGAGCTGTTTTCTTATCTCGGCGTTGGAAAATTTGTCGCATTTGGTGAAAACGGTAATGTAGGGAATACCCTGACTGTTAAGGTATTCGAGCATTCCGATGTCTTCTTCTGAAGGAGTCCTTCTTATATCCATAAGAAATAATACGAGGGAGATCTTTCTTCCGCACCTGAAATAGTTGTCGCAAAGGTCTGAAAACTTTGCAGTTACTTCCTTTGAAGCCGCTGAATAACCATATCCAGGGAGATCTGCAACCAGAGCTTTTCCGTCAAGGTCAAAATATATGATCTCTCTTGTCTTTCCGGGCTTTGAAGATACCCTCGCAAGCTTATTGGAAGAAGCCAGAGCATTGACCAGAGAGGACTTTCCGGCATTTGAACGGCCTGAGATGACGATCTCGGGAAGGTCAGTAACGGGAAGACCTTTCACGTCAGCACAGGTGATCTTGTATTTCATGTTATTGAAGTTAATGTTCGTATCGTTCATAAGAATGTTCACTTTGTCGGTAATTGTCGGTTTTTGTATGTATTTTGACGCTGATTTTATCCATGGCGGTCTTTAAAATCGAATCATGACAGATTTTAACAGAACAGGACCGATTATTCCAAGAACCAGGGCAGACATACTGATGCCGTGTGTCTTGGAACGCCTGATTAACAGGCCTTTGCTGATGCCTGCGCTGATTCTTTTCGCTGTCTGTTATATGACTTTTCTTGCGGGAAACCTTATCCCGCTTTGTTTATCAGCGTTGATCATCTTGTCCGCGTGTGTCTTTTCACTGAAAATACATCAAACAAATCTGTTTTTATGTTCGCTTACATCCCTGATACTCATAGCATTCAGCTGTCTTCGCATGAACGCTGTGCTTAATTCGGCTATTCCTGAAAGCACTGAAGAGGTTTTCATCGGAACTGTCGTATCATGCGAAAGAAAACTTGCCGGAAAAAACAGAATAACCATTGAAATAGAAGGCGTCAGAGCTGAATTAAAGCTTGATGAAGAGACTGATCCTTCAAAGATTAAAGCAGGTCAGACACTCAAGATCACCGGAAGGTTCAAAGAGCCTGTAAAACCCGGGAATCCGGGAGAGTTTGATTATCCCGGATATTTAAGGAGCAAAGGCATCAGATATCTGTTTTATGCAGATTCGTACAGAATAATTGAAAAACCTGATGGAATAAAAGGTCTGATGCTTTCTTTTCCAGAATTCTGCTTTAATTGCAGAAAATATCTTTTTGATAGATTTACTAACGGCAGGAGCAAGGAAGAAAAGGCTCTTCTGGCAGCTGTCTGTCTTGGTGATTCTTCTCTTGCGGATGATGAAGTAACACGCGATTTCAGTCTTTCCGGATGTTCGCATCTTCTTGCGGTGTCAGGCACGCATTTTGCAGGCTTTCTTGCTGTTTTGCCGTATGTGCTCAATTCTTTGCTTCCTGACAGGAGAAAAGGCTCTCTGATCTACATGTTCTTTGCGTTTCTAATTGCGTGTCTGACAGGGTGGAGTGAATCCGTCACAAGGTCAGCATTCATGTCTTCGTCAGCATTTGCAGGGAAAGACACGGTTTCTGCTATGGCTGCCGCGGCTTTGGTCATGATGGCTGCCGACCCGTTCTGTTCGTGCAGGACAGGCTTTCTGCTTAGTTTTTCCGCATGCATATCGATCAGGCTTTTATCAGGAAGAATAGATAAATACTTGAAGTTCCTTAAGGAGAAAAAGGCACTGAGATCTGCATTGAGTGCTCAGACAGCAGCAATACTGGGAACACTGCCTTTTACCGGTCTGATACAGACTAGGTTAAGCGCCGTGCAGTTTGTCGTACAGGCATTGGGAGGTGTTCTTGCCAAAGCAGTCTGCATGATGTTTGTTCCCGGAGCTGCTTTTTCACTGTTGTTACCGGTAAACTGTTCATCAGTGTTTTCAATGCCTTCTGCGTTCTTTTTGAATCTCCTTCGTAATCTTGTGAAGACAGGTGCATCGCTTATCCTGAAAACAGCCGGCGGCAAGCCTTTGGAACCGTTTTTCGTAATGTGCGTTTGGATGTTTGTGTGTTTAATGCTTTTGCCAACTTTTTCAGTCAGGAAAACACTTCTGAAAGTCAGCTGTGCACTGCTTTCCATAAGCCTCGGTCTCACTTTGTCAGGTGCTGTCAGGCCGTTAAGAGCGCAGATCGTATTTGCAGATGTGGGGCAGGGTGACTGTTGTCTGATAATGACTGGAAACCAAACCGTTCTGATAGACAGCGGAACATTTGAGAAAGGCGATAAACAGGTTTCAGACCTGTTAGATCATTACGGTATCAGCAGGATCGACATGGCATTCATGACACATTGGGACCAGGATCACGCAGGAGGCCTTGCAGCGCTCGATAATAAAGGCCGGATAAATGAAATCTATACAGGCTTTACGGAAACAGATCCTGATACTGAAGCTTTCGACAAATCTCTAAGATCACGAAACTGCGATCCTGTTTCATTCCGTAGGATTCTTAAGAAGACTGAAGCAGGAGATGTTTTTGAACTTTCTGATGATGTCAGGCTCAAAGTGATATATCCAAAGGAATGTACGACGGGCGGAAATCCGGGAAGCCTCGTAATACTGCTTAAATGCTGCGGTAAAAGCTTTCTTTTCACCGGGGACATAGGCTCTGATACCGAAGAACTGCTGATAGAACAGGATCTGCTCCAAGATATTGATATCCTGAAGGTCTCGCATCACGGCTCAAAATACTCCAGTACAGATGGTTTTCTTGCAAAAACATCACCGGAAGTATCAGTGATTTCAGTCGGCAGGAACAATCTGTACGGCCATCCGTCGCCAAAAGTACTGGAAAGACTGGATTATGCAGGAAGTACCGTTTACAGAACAGATGAGGACGGTGCTGTAATCTTTGAATTCTATTGAGCAAAATTACCTTGTAAGGTATTTCTGCATTATGAAATAGAATGCGTAGAAAACCATTATCAGGGTAACCGGATATGCAGTGCTGCAGAATGCTTTAAAGCCTTTGGATCCGGCAATCTTCATCTTGCCTGCAAGTGTCCTTATGCCTTTGGCTGCCGCTATAGTGAACAGCGGGAGTACGGGCAGGAAATAATGACCCTGTATGCCGAGTATCACGTCAGAACCTTCAGGTGTCCAGCTGAGTAGCATTGCAGGCGTTGAAAGCAGCGAGATAAGTACGACTATGCAGATGAACAGAATGTCTTTTTTCTTAAGCTGATCGATCCTTTCATCAGAAGATGCCAGCAGGATAAGGGCGATAAGCATTACGATGCTGAATAATAACGGGATGGTCTGTTCGCCCCAGCTGAGTTTGGAACCGAAAAGGTCAGCGATCATTTCACCGCCGAATCTTCCGTATGTCTTAACGGTCATGACAAGGTAAGTAACGGGGTTTTCGAGAGCAAAAGAGGCTGTCATGAAGCCGTTTCCTTTGCTTCCGAACTGGTAAAGTCCGCGGTCAGGCAGGAACATGTCAAATATGGCAACGGAGAAAAGGCCGCAAATGACCGGAAGGAACTTTCCGATATGCTTTAAACCCTTCTTTCTTGCGGGAACCATAAAGATGAGAGGCAGGAGAAGCAGGTATCCGCCGCCTTTCGTTGCTCCGAGGATGAATGCCCAGATGCTGGCAAAAGCAAGAGAACGGTTGTTGTCTGGTGATTCCCTGAGAAGCAGGACTGAAGCAATGAAGTTCAGTGCTGCGATTATTACCATGGGATCATAGGAAAAAGCGCCGCTCATCATGAGAGAAGAAGGCATTACTGCACAGAAAGCGATTATGCCTTTGCAGTAAGGAGCCTTAATAATAGCGCGGTAACATAAAACTGTATAAAAAACGACGGTCAGAACCTTTACGAGATAGCAGTTGAAGATTGGTCCGAACCCGATGAGACGTCCTATTACGAGCGCTGCAGTCTGAGGAATATAGCAGAAGACCGAATAGTAATTCATCTTTTCGGATCTTGCAGTCATCTCAATAAGTGTTTTATCTGATGCAAATAACTGCATGTTGCTGCGGACGATCTCATAAGCGCCTGTTCTCGGCGTTGTTCCGTTCCACCAGATGTCCCTGAAGAACAATACGTCATCAGTCCTGCCCATCCACTCGGCATTGCCTGACTGGCCTAAGAAAAGGTTTGACAGACGGTAGCAGGCGAGATAGTGAGCTTCACTGTCGCCGGTGCTCCAGGGCGGGATAAGGAAAATGCATGCAATGCTCAAAGGGATGACTGTTGCCAGGAAAAGCTTTTCGGGTGCGAGAACAGCCGTTGAACCGGCTTTCAGATAGAGACATACGGTCATTACTGCAAATGTCATCAGCATCAGGCAGACGGCGGCAAAAACGATATATCCGGTAATGGTCTTGACCAGCAGCCTTACCGTGAGTGAACCGTCTTCTTTCTCAACAACGATATTGGCAGGGGAAGAGGAAGCGTTTGAAATGCTGACCGAATAATGTCCGGCATCAAATCTTATAGAGTCGGGGCGGAGCAGCTTAATTACAGTGCCGTTGCCTTCGCTTGTGCACATGGCCTGAGTTATGCGGACATCTTTGAGTGCTTCCGTGCCGTTATCTGCATTTCTGACGCTTACGGTCAGTGAAGCGGCATCTCCGCCCATTATAAAGAACGACATTGAATCAAATCCGCACATCGTGCAGTCAAAACGGTATTCCGAAGTGCTGTTTGAAGGAAGTTCAACGGTTTTGTATTCGGTAATGCCTTTAATTGGTGATTCTATGCGGATCTTTGGATAAATGAAGATAAAGAGGAGCGATACGAACAAAGCCGCCGCCAAAGAAGCGGCAATCACGGTGATAAGATTGGTTTTGCTTAATCTCCGGGATTTCATATGACTCTCCTTAAGCGAAGTATAACATAAGGATGTAATCTTTCTTATTTCCTCACTATTTCCGACTTTTAATATAGATATCTTTGTTATAATTAGTCAAGAAACTGCAAGACGGAGTTAGGATTTAATGAATAAAACCTTGAAAATAAAGGCTGTTTCGCTTTCTTTTTGCATGTGCGCCACAGCTCTCATGCAGGGCTGCATGCTCAATGCGAATGAATACAGTTACATTTCACAGACCGGTACATCCGGTTCTGAATCAGCTGCATATACAGATACGGGCTCGGAGTCTTCTCCGGCTGATTCTTCTGACAACACTACTGAGGAAACGATACCTTCATCACTTCACATGGAACCTCCGGAAGTTGATACGGAAGCTCCCGTGTTTATCAGCTATCCCAGAACTATATCGCTTGTAAAGGGCAAAGAGTTCGTTCCTGATGATTATGTCGGTTACATTGATGACACCGACAGGGACGTTGAATTAAAGGTTACCGGAGAGGTGGACAATAATACCGTTGGCGATTATCCGATCCAGATGACGATCACTGACGATGCCGGCAACAGCAAGACCATTGACGTTACGGTCAAGGTTTACGCCAAGAAGCCCACACCCACGAAGAAACCGACTTCTTCGACCAGCAAGACCAGCAGTACAGGCACTACGAAGTCCAAAAAGCCTTCGTTTGCCGATCTCAAGAGCAAATATGAGACCGGAAATGCCTTTATCGGCATCGACGTATCCAAATATCAGGGCAACATCGACTTCCAGAAGGTAAAGGATGCAGGATGCCATTTCGTCATACTCCGTATGGCCATCTACAACAACGGCAAATTCGGCATCGACACCAAGTTCGAGGAGAATTACAAGAAGGCTAAGGCAGCCGGACTTCTCATCGGTGTTTACTATTACAGCGTCGACAATACAGAAAAGCTCATGAAAGAGCACTGCGCAGAGCTTGCAAAAGCCCTGAAGGGCAAAGAGATCGATTTCCCGGTCGCTTACGACTTCGAGAAGTGGAAGGGTTTCCAGAAACTCAAGATGAACTCTTCTGATCTCAACAACATGTTTTATCTGTTCTGCACTGAGATGGAAAGCTACGGCTACGATGCAATGATCTACGCAAATCCTTATTTCCTCAGGAACTGGTTCAAGCCCGGTCATTATAAGATCTGGCTTGCAGACTGGAAAACACAGCCTTCTTATGTCGGAACGTTCTATTTCTGGCAGTTCAGCGCTACCGGAAGGATCGCAGGCATCCAGGGCGATGTAGACGTTAACATTTACTATCCCGAAGGAAGGACTGTTGAGGCCAAGAAGGAGGATTCCAATGGCTAAAGCCAAGGCACTCCCCAAGGGCGTCATCGGATACAAGGAGTTTTTCGATAAGCTCAAAGACCAGCCCGGTTCGCTTGGGCTGGTGCTGATCTATGGTCAGGAGCAGTATCTGATAGACGGTGCCTTGAAGATGGCTAAGCAGAAATACATTACTGAAGGCGCTGAAAGCATTGATTTCAACATAATCGATACCAGAAGCGACGATCAGTTCAGCTTTGACAGGCTTGATGAGATGGTCTCCATGCCTCCCATGATGTCTGACAGGCGTCTTGTCATCATCAGACAGTCAGGTATCACCGGTAAGGAAGTAACCGACAAGGAGCTGGATATGCTCAAGAACATTCCTTCATCATGCGTCGTATTATTCGTTGAGGATGAGGCTGATGCCAAGAGGAAAGTCTTCAAAGCATTTGTCCAGAACGGAACCGTTGTTTTCATGGGCGCGATGGAGGAAGATGACATTTCCGCCAGAGTAGCCAGAATGTTTGGCAGATATAACCTTACGATCGATTCAAGGGCATCCATGTCCCTGATCTCAAGATGCGGTTCTGGAATGCTCACGATCTCAAGTGAGGTCGCAAAGATCGCGCTATACTGCCAAAATGCCGGTTTTACCAGGGTAACCGAAGAGATAATCGAGGATTGCTGTCCACCGGATCTGAGCGGCAGGATCTTTGACATAATGGATGCATGCGGCTCAAAGAATCCGGCAAAAGCCTTGGGAACGCTCAATAACCTCATTGCTATGAGGGAACCTGTCATTCAGATAAGGGTTCAGGTAATAAACCATTTAAAGCGCCTTATTATGGCGAAAGAGGCAGGGAGCGGCAGTAGACTTGCGGCTGAAGCGGGCATGAACGACTATTACGCGGGCAAACTCGTAAGCCAGGCACAGAACTTTTCCATGAACCGCCTTATTTCAACATATCTTGCGGCCTGCCAGTCGGATTCCGACGTAAAGCACGGACTGATAGATGAGCGTTATGCTCTGGAGATAATCCTCGTAAAAGCGGCAACGGGAGAAAGGTAACAATTGACGCGTTAAAGTTAAAGTCTTAAAATCGCATATTGGACTTTATTTATTCAAGGAGAAATATATGAGTAAGATCGAGATGAAGACACCAATCGTCGAGATGGACGGCGATGAGATGACCAGAATAATCTGGAAAGAGATCAAAGACATCGTCATCCTTCCGTTCGTTGATCTTAAGACAGAGTACTTTGACCTGGGACTTCCCAACAGGGACAAGACCGCAGATCAGGTTACCATCGATTCAGCTAACAGGACAAAGGAGCTCGGCGTGGCAGTTAAGTGCGCTACCATCACTCCCAATGCCCAGAGAATGACCGAATATAACCTCCACCAGATGTGGAAGAGCCCAAACGGCACCATCAGGGCTATCCTTGACGGCACTGTTTTCAGGAGCCCGATCCTTGTTAAAGGCATCAAGCCCTTCGTTTCTTGCTGGGAGAAGCCCATCACGATCGCTCGTCACGCTTACGGCGACGTTTACAGAAACACTGAGTTCCTCGTAGACGGACCTGCCAGGGCTGACCTCGTAGTTACATATCCTGACGGCAGGGTAGAGAAGCAGACCGTTTTCGAATATACGGGCGGTGGCGTTCTCCAGGGCCAGTACAATACTGATAAGTCCATTGCCGCTTTCGCAAAGTCATGCTTCCAGTATTCACTCGATACAAAGCAGGATCTCTGGTTTGCCACCAAGGATACTATTTCCAAGGTCTATGACAGACGTTTCAAGGATATCTTCGAGAAGATCTACAAAGAAGAATTCGAAGCAAAGTTCACAGAAGCCGGAATCACATACTTCTACACGCTCATTGATGATGCCGTAGCAAGAGTTATGCGTTCACAGGGCGGTTTCGTCTGGGCATGCAAGAACTACGACGGTGACGTAATGAGCGACATGCTCGCTTCCGCATGCGGTTCACTTGCCATGATGACCTCGGTTCTCGTTTCACCTGATGGAGTTTACGAGTTTGAGGCTGCTCACGGAACAGTTACAAGACACTATTACAGATATCTGAAGGGTGAGACAACATCCACGAACCCGATGGCTACTCTCTTCGCATGGTCCGGTGTACTCAGGAAGCGTGCTCAGATGGACGGTATCAAGGATCTTGAGGACTTTGCCGACAGACTTGAAAAGAGCGCCGTCTCCACAATAGAATCAGGTATAATTACGGGTGACCTCAACAGCCTTCTTGATCATCCCGACAAGAAGGTCGTCGACACTGCCGAATTCCTTAAGGCAATTGCTTCAAAACTGTAAATCATTAGGAGGATATATTAATGAGCTACTATACAACATGGATCGAGAAGTCCGAGAACAATTCCAACGAGCAGGAGTACATCGAGTACGTAAACCGTTACTATCAGCTTGAGAAGGGCGTTTACGAGAAGATCTTAGGCGCTTATCCTGACAACGCTGATCTCCTCAACGGCCAGGTTCTTGCTCTTTCAAGAAAGTTCGGCTTCAATGCATCAAACATGGAGATCTTCGTTGGTTTCTTAGACGGCATCAAGTCCAGCCTTAAGAACGGCGATGCACTCGATCTCGAGGCAATCGTTGATGAGACTGAGATCAGCCTCGACATCGACTATGAGAAGCTTTACTACAACATGCACGATGCAAAGGCTGACTGGCTTTACAACATTCCTGCATGGAAGAACGTTCTCACAGAGGAGAGGATGAAGGAGATCACACACGATTACCGTGTTGCCAACATCGCTCACTCCGACAAGATCGGCAGAAACGATCCGTGCCCTTGCGGTTCAGGCAAGAAGTACAAGAACTGCTGCGGCAAAAAAGCATAAAGGTAAGGTGCTGATAGTTTGAAGAAGCTTTTGACAGCTAAGTGGTTTATCGTTCTTGCGGTATCACTTCTTTTGATTGCAGGCATCATTTTGAGCTTCCTCCCGGGAAGTCCTCTTAAAGCTGTGGTCGGGCTTTCTTCAAATGCGGTCTCACCGGCTCAAAAAGGCGTAAAATCCACTGGAAACGCTTTCTCGGACTTCTGGGCAGCCATAGCTGACGGTATCGCGATCAGGGAAGAGAACAAGACTCTGAAAGAAGAGATCGCTGACCTTAAGTACAGGCTCAACCAATACGAGGAAGCCGCAATCAGGTACGAAGAGCTTAAGAACGCATTCCATATCAGGGATACGTTCAGCAACTACGATATCTACGGTGCCACGATCCTTTCCAGAGAAGCTGATGAATGGTTCTCGGTAATCAGGATAAACGCAGGCAAGAACGAGGGAATCTCACTTGAGCAGGGTCAGTCTTATCCTGTCGTTGACGTAGAGATGAACCTCGTAGGCCGTGTTATCGAGACACAGGGCTCTAATTCAATGGTTCTGCCGCTCCTTCACGAAGGTTTCTCCGCGGCAGGCAAGGTAAACGAAGTCAACGGTGCATCGGTAATCGTAAGCGGCGACTCAGTTCTCAAGAAATCGGGACTTTGCCGTGTTAAGGCATTCGATAAGAACATAAAGCTCGAGCCCGGAACGGTTATCGTAACTTCAGGTGAAGGCGGACTTTTCCCTGACGGTATTCCTATCGGAACCATAGTTTCCGTTGATTACTCAAGTCCTACTGAAGTTACTGCCACGCTCAGGCCTTTCTGCAGCATCGGAGAGCTTGAGGATGTCTTCGTTATGATCCCTTATAATGCGGACGATAAGAAAGAAGCAGTTCCCGGAGCTTCCGAATCGTCTGCTCCTCAGGCAGGCGGACAGGGCTGATGGACCGACGTAAACTTATCCGTAAGATAATAGTTTATGCCATATACATCCTGCTTTTGTCTTCATTGCAGGTGTCTTATCCGAACCGTTTGGGTTTCGGCGGCCAGACAGCCGATCTGGCTTTTGTTTTCGTTGTTCTGACAGGGTACTTTGAAGGTTTTGCTGACGGCGCCATAGTCGGACTGATAATGGGACTTGTTAGAGACTGTCTTGCTCCCATTGCAATCGTCGGTATTGACGGAACGGTACACGTTACCGCAGGAATCGGAATGCTCGTTCTTTTCCTTGCTGGTGCACTGTCGTCTTCGTTCTTTACCAGGAGAATGCACAGGAACATTCCTTTTGCATTTGTTTCGATTGCGTTCTGCACATTGGTCTACAAGATAGGCGGGCATTTTCTCGCTTACAGCTGGACTTTTATCGTTCCGGAATCAGGAAGTTATGATCTCGGTTTCTATGAGATAGCCGTAAGATCGTGCCTTCTGCAGACATTACTTAATCTTATCGCAGCGCTCCCGCTGCTCGTGCTTTGGAGATTTGCCGGACCTGTTTCAATGTCCGAGCAGAGAAAGACTGCTGACGACGTGATAAACACTAGTGAGGATACTTCATGGCTCCAGATCTGAAGATTGATGATTACGGTGCGTTTGACCGTAATGCAGACAACGGAGGAAAAAACGACAAGGACGGCCTGATCAAAAGGCTGTTGTCGCTTTTCGGCAACCGTTTTCTCGTTCTGGCCGTAATCTTCTGCTCATTCGGTGTCGCGATCCTCTTCATGACCGCAAGTCTTCAGTTTTCCGATTATCAGAAGACAATGTCAGAAAGTTCCACAGGTGTTCTTAGACAGTATGTTTCCGAAGCTCCGAGAGGTGACATTCTCGACAGCAAGGGCTTAAAGCTCGCTTCTTCGACTGAATACAACACCGTCATGATCGCCAACGCTTATCTGAGCGACAATGAACTCAACGAGCTCTGTTTGGAGCTTTCAAACCTCTTTGAAAAATACCACTGCATTCAGATTTCTGAGCTTGACCAGTACTTTACGATGAATCCTAATCCGACTTTTTTGAAGGAAGAGGAGAAGATAAGGAGCTGGCAGAGCAATACAAACCTTTTCGCGCTGGAAGACTATGCGCAGGGCGTCATCGTCACATATTCTGATAAATACGTTAAGACCGATCCGAACGTCTTTTTCCTCTATCTGAGACAGAAGTTCAATCTCGACAACAGGTATACGATCGAGGAAGCATATAAGATCGTAAGGATCAGATATCAGATTTTTACTGATAACTGGGCTTTCATCAAAGGAACCCCGATCAAGATCGCAACCGATGTTCCTGAGGATCTCATCAAGATCTTTGCTGAGGAGAATTACCATTACATGGGAATCGTCTGCAGCAAGGGATATGCGAGAACATATTCACCTGAAGCTCTTTATTCATGCCATGTTTTAGGCTATGTAGGTCAGATCTCACAGACAACATACCAGGATCTTTCCAAGTTCGGTTATACGAACGATGACATGGTAGGCAAATCCGGTGTTGAGTCGCAGATGGAAAGATATCTGCATGGCGACAGCGGTATAACGCCTTATAACATATGGACAAAAAAAGGGCAGGAGGGAATGTTCGTGCCTTCAAGTTACGGTGTTAAGGCAAAAGCCGGTGCAACCGTACACCTTACGATCGATTCCAACCTTCAGAAAGTCGGAACGGATGCTCTTAAAGCATATATTACTGATGCGCAGAGAGAAGAGGCGATAAAGCATTCCGGCTTCAAAACGGCCAGTTCCGGAGCTTTTGTCGTCATGAACGTTAAGACCGGAGCCGTTCTTGCGATGGGTTCTTACCCGAATTACGATCCTAACGACTTCATCCTTGCAAACTACGGCGATCCGCAGGCTTCAGAGCAGGTTAAATACTATCTCGGTCTTGATGAATACGCAGAAATGACTGCGGCGGACCTTCCTCTTTGGAACCGTGCGATCATGTCGATGTACGCTCCCGGTTCAACATTTAAGCCAATAACGGCTCTTGCAGGCCTTGAGAGCGGAACTATTACAACCGAGTCCAACTGGATTTCATGCATTTCTCCTTTGGACGTTGACGGATGGATCTTCCGTTGTCTCGAGTATCCCTACGGCGGTCACGGACCTCTTAACCTCGACAGTGCAATGGGTACGTCCTGCAATATCTATTTCATGAGACTTGGCGTAAGCACGGGTATCGACAACATAGCAAACATGGCTAAACGTTTCGGCCTCGGCGTTAAGACCGGTATTGACCTCCCCGGCGAGATAAAGGGCGTCATGTCCAGCCGTGAGACCAAAAGGCTCCTGCATGAATCCGAATACGACAAGATCTGGTTCCCGTCGAATACCGCACAGGTTTCCATCGGACAGTTCGATAACTGCTTTACGATCCTTCAGCTTTGCAGATACGTAGCAGGAATCGCCACAAACAAGCTTGTAAAGCCTTATATTATTGATTCTGTCATAGCAAGTGACGGTTCAGTTCTTTATAAAGGTCAGGCGGAATCCGTCGATATCGGTATTCCGGAGGAAAACATCGAGGCTGTAAGAAATGCGATGACCTGCGTTACCGAAGGTTCGAAATACTGGAGAGGAACGGCTCAGAAGCAGTTTTCATCTTTCCCCATCAGGGTTGTATGTAAGACAGGTACGGCTGAGACGGGTTTCGAGAAGATCAGAAAAGAGTATTCAAACGGTCTTTTTGTCTGCTATGCGCCCAAGGATAATCCTGAGATAGCCGTTGCGCTCGTAGTTGAGCGAGGTGAGTGGGGTTCATCCACGACCATCATTGCAAGAAGACTTATAGCAGCTTATTACAATGAGCCGGTAGCAAAATCTTTGAGGGTATTAGAAAATAACCCTATACCCGGTGACCATTTAGCCTGATTTGTTAAAACTGAATTGACATAAAGAACAGTTTTTTTGCCGCAGTTTTGTATCAAAGGGAAATTGTCCGAGTACTGATAATACGATAAAATTCAGGCAGTATCTTTAATGGGGGCTTTTTGATGAAGATCGTTTTGATGGCTGACAACAGGAAGACAGAGCTTCTTGTTAACTTCTGCATTGCCTATAAACCCCTTTTAGAGAAGCACCAGCTTATTTCCGTTTATAACACGGCAAAATTGCTCAAATCTTCCGCTGATCTTGAAGTTTCAGGCCTTTCGGTCGATTATTCGAGCGGTTTTGAGCAGCTGGCTTCAAGAGCCGAGTTCAACGGCATTGACTGTGTCATCTATTTAAGAGACGGCAGGACCAAGAGCGAATCCAATCCCGCCGAGCTTCTTGACGTCTGCGACCAGAACATCATTCCTTACGCCACAAACATCGCTTCAGCCGAGATTCTTATCACGGCCATCGATAACGGCGCTCTCGATTACCGTGAGTGGAATGCAGCCGACAGGCAGGGAACAGGCGCTTAATTTTTCCATGAATATCATCTGCATCCCGAGGGGACCATTTATGTCAAATATGTATTTGGCATATGTTTCCGATGAGGTTTTCATCATTGATCCTTCTGTGTCTCCGGATTCTCTAAAAGAGGATATTTCAGCTGTTTCCGCCATACTCATAACTCATGGTCATTACGATCACATAAAATATGCGGAAGAATGGCATCAAAAGTATCCTGAAGCCCCCGTTTACATGAGTTCTGCGGATTCTGACCTCATAGGTGATCCAAGGGCGAACGCATCTTTCATGGACGGTATCCTGCAGCCTTTTGATTTTCCTTATGAAAACCCTGCAGATACGCTGGTTTTCGCATCTGTCAGCATTAAAGTGATCCCGACTCCCGGTCATACGATGGGTTCGGTATGTTATATGTTCTCTGAGGATGGTACGGATTATCTGTTTACAGGTGATACCGTTTTTGCAGGATCTGTGGGCAGGACTGACATGCCCGGCGGTTCTTATGAGCTGTTAAAGCGTTCCGTGGCTGTTTTAAGTACGTTTCCGGCTGAGACAAGGATCTTTCCGGGTCACGGACCCGAATCCACGATCGGCGATGAGAACAGATACAACCCTTTCTTTAACTGAATCAGGGCATTTCTTGACTTTTTTCTGAATATATAAGTATAATGGGCGATGCAATGAAGGTGCGTAAGTAGTCTTTCTGCTACCGTAAAAGAGAGTCGTGTCACCGGCTGAAAGCACGATACGAAGGGCATAAAGATGAATTTCAACACTGGAGCTTCTGGCGAAAACGGCTTATTTAGCTGATTAAGCAGATGCGATGCGCGGCAAAACAGCGCGATTCAAGTGTGAGATGCTATAGAGGCATCTTGAACATGGGTGGTACCGCGAAGGTGCAGTGATAATGCGAATTCGTCCCGTGGCAATTTAGTGTTGCTGCGGGCTTTTTTATTGCTTAAGAAGACTAAGTACAAGGAGGAGGCAAATATGGCTGAACTTAATGAATTAAGCGCAAAGCTGTCAGAGATTAAAGCCAGGATCGAATCAGATCTTACTGAGATCAAGAGCTCCAAGGGTATCTTTGAGTACAGAAAGAGCGTCATGGACTCAAAGGAAGGTAAGATCGGCTCTCTTATGAAGGAGATGGGCAAGATCCCGAAAGAGCTTAAGGCTGACTACGGTAAGATGGTCAACGAGATAAGGAACTGGGCAACAGAGAGATTTGATACCCTAGACGCGCAATTCAAGGCTGCCGAGCAGAAGGCACGCTACGAAGCTGAGACCATTGACGTTACTCTGCCTTCAAAGAAGCTGAAAAAGGGTTATCTCCATCCCAATACCCAGGTAAGAAACCAGATAGTCGACATCTTCGGCTCAATGGGTTTCGAAGTATATGAGGGTAATGAGATCGAGACGGATCACTATAATTTCACGGCTCTCAACATTCCGAAGGATCACCCTTCAAGAGACATGCAGGACACTTTCTACTTAAGCCCTGAATTCCTTTTGAGAACCCAGACTTCTGCTGGCCAGGTCCATGTCATGGAATCACAGAAGCCCCCGATAAAGATCATCTCACCCGGTAAGGTATTCCGTTCGGATGACGATGCAACTCATTCTCCGATGTTCTCCCAGATGGAAGGACTCGTAGTAGACGAGGGCATCACACTCTGCGACCTTCAGGGTATGCTCGACGTATTCGTTAAGAAGATCTTCGGTGAAGAGACAAGAACCCGTCTCAGACCTTCATATTTCCCGTTCACGGAACCTTCCGTTGAGGTTGACGTATCCTGCTTCCAGTGCGGCGGCAAGGGATGCAAACTCTGCAAGGGAACAGGCTGGATCGAAGTCCTCGGTGCAGGCGTGGTCAACAAGAAAGTACTCGAAGGCTGCGGCATAGACAGCGATAAATACAGCGGTCTGGCTTTCGGTATCGGTATCGATCGTATTGCCATGCTCAAGTACGGCATCAACAACATCAAACTCCTGTTTGAGTCTGATCTGCGCGTGCTTGAACAGATCGATGACTAAGGAAAGGGAGGCAGTAATATGTTAGTACCATTAAGTTGGCTTAAAGATTATGTAGATATCGACGTTACACCTGATGAGCTCGAAGAAAAGCTCTTCTCCTGCGGCTTCGAAGTTGAGGAAAAATACCAGGTTGGCAAGGACATCAGCAAGGTCGTTGTCGGTGAAGTCAAGACTTGCGAAGGTATTGAAGGCACACACCTTCATCTTTGCACGGTCGATGCCGGCGAGAACGGCGTCCTTCAGATCTGCTGCGGCGCTGATAACGTGGCTGCAGGCGGCAAGTATCCACTGGCTCTCATCGGAGCACAGGTTTATGCTACCGCAAAGGACCATAAGACCGTTGAAGGTCTCATGACGATCGGTCAGGGCAAGCTCAGGGGATACGATTCGTTCGGTATGCTCTGCTCAGGTGTTGAGATCGGCGTAACCGAGGACATGTTCCCCGGTGCAGGTTATGACGGACTTCTCGTTCTTCCTGATGACAGTGTTCCCGGTGCTGATGTTAAGCCCATCTTAGGCCTGGATGACTATATTTTCGACGTTTCCATCACTGCAAACAGGCCTGACTGCCAGAGTATCTTCGGCATCGCAAGGGAAGTTGCTGCCGTTCTCGGCAAGCCCATAAAAGAGCCTGCGCTGGATTACACTGAGAGCGATGTCGCGATCGATTTCAACATCCGTGTATCAGCTCCTGAACTTTGCCCGAGATACATCGGACACTATGTTTCTGATGTAACCATCGGTGAGTCTCCGCTTTGGATGAAGCGCCGTCTTGCTCTTGTCGGATGCTCTGCGATCTCGAACGTCGTAGATATCACAAACTACGTTCTTTATGAGCTCGGACAGCCGATGCACGCTTTCGATTTCTCATACCTCGAAGGCGGTGAGATCCATGTACGCCGTGCTGAGAACGGTGAGAAGATCCAGACTCTCGATGAGAAGGAATTCTCTCTTACATCAGAAAACCTCGTTATCTGCGACGGAAAGAAGCCCGTTGCTCTTGCAGGCATCATGGGCGGTCTCAACTCAGAGATCCTGGATTCCACTAAGGCCGTAATGTTCGAGGCTGCAAAGTTCGCTCATGACAACATCCGTAAGAGTTCAAAGGCTCTTGGTCAGGTGTCCGATTCGAGCTTGAGATTCTCCAAGGGTGTAGACGAATACACGACAGTAATGGCTATGAAGAGAGCCCTGCATCTCATCGAAGAACTCGGCTGCGGAAAAGTCAGCAAGACAGCTTTCGATGTCAACACTGGCAATTCCATTGAGCCCAGAAAGCTTACTGTCAGCGTAAAGAAGGTCAACGGCGTATTAGGTATCACTGTTCCTGATGAGGATATCGTACGCATCCTTACAGGACTTAACTTCGCACCTGAGCTTAACGGTGATGAACTTACGATCTACATTCCCGGATACCGTGTTGACATGGAATCCTATCAGGATGTAGCTGAGGAAGTCATCCGTATGTACGGTTACGATCACATCGTGCCCACATTCATTCCGACAGCAAAGGTTACGTCAGGCGGATATAATCTCAAGCAGCGTTCCGAGCTCAAGATCAGGCGTGATCTCTGTGCTGCAGGCGCAAGTGAAGGCGTTCATTATTCATTCTTCTCGCCCTCGGATCTTGATCTTCTGAAGATCCCCGAAGACGCTCCTGAAAGGTTCGCGATCAAGCTGGTCAACCCGATCAACATCGATCTTTCTCTGATGCGCACGACACTTGCTCCTCAGATGATAAGGGCAATGGCTAGAAATCAGAAGAACGGCATTCTCGAAGGCCGTATCTATGAGATGGGCAACAAGTTCCTGCCCAAGTCTCTGCCTCTCACTGAATATCCTGACGAGCGCGAGACAATCTGCATCGGCGTATTCGGCGAAAAGGAAGATTTCTATTCACTGAAGGGCCTCGTAGACGTAATTGCTGCTTCTCTTGATGTTGAATTCGATTATGAGAAGACAGAGAAGACATTCCTCCATCCCGGAAGGACCGCAAAGGTTGTCTGCGGCGGTGAAGAGGTAGGTTACTTAGGTCAGGTACTCTATGAGATCTGCGACGAGCTCGACATGAGAGTTCCCGCATATGTCGCCGAGATCGACCTGCGTGCTTTGAGCAAGTACTACGGCAAGGAAAGGAAGTTCATTCCGCTCCCGAAGTATCTTGAGGAAAAGCGTGACTTCTGCTTCGTAATGGACAAGAGCATTTCCTGCGCTGCAGTTGAGAAGGAGATCAAGGCTTCATGTGAGTACATCACCAAGATCGAACTCTTCGACATCTATGAAGGCATCCAGCTTGGCCTCAACAAGAAGAGTCTCGCTTTCAGCGTTGTATTCACGCCTAAGGATGAGGAATTCAAGCCTGAGGTGATCGACGGATTCGTAAGCACGATCCTTAATAACCTCGGTGAGAAGTACGGCATTACTCTCCGTGCCTGATCTTTCGAATCTAAATATAGGTTAATATGGCGTTCCCGAACGGGATAAATGCCTGAAATCATTTAAAATCAAAGCTTTGAAGCAATGTGGCGCCCGGTGATCCCGGGCGTTCATTTTGTCGGTTTTTGTCGGTTTTTGTATGTAAATTCCGCCCCCGTTCCGTTGTAAGATTATCCAAATCTTCATACGGGGGTGAAATATATGTCCACACTTGAATCGGCTATCGTATTCACACTGATCCTGACATTGCTGACCTTTATGGTGACCGCTCCTGAATCCACGGCCATTATGGCTTTTGACGACTGCAGGCACGGCTTTGAAGAGAGCAGCTTTCAGAACACTGACAAAAAGCTTCTCAGCGAAAAGAAGATTGGCAATGTCGTTTCTTATGACACGTCTCCTGAAAAGCTCTGCACATATCTTACCGGGCTTTCCGACAATTTCCGTCTTGTTTACGGAAAAGCCGCAAGCTTAGCAAGCTGAGGAGGCACGATATGAGAAGAAGAGCTAAAGAGAGAAGAACACGTTACGGTGCATCTTCCATATTTCTGGCGATAATCCTGTCGGCCGTGATCCTTGTGGAATGCACATTTCTGACTTTTGTCTGGGAACTTGATTACATAACCAAGGTTAACAATGCAGTTGATGCACAAGTGGAGAGCATTATGTGCGAATACAACCGCCAGCTCTTTGACGTTTACGGCATCTACGCTTTCACGATGACGGCTGTTGATGATGACGTCTACTGCAGCGCACTCCTGGCCTGCGGTTACGAAGAAGGCCCCAAGCTCGATCTCGGCGGATACAAGACGATCGACAAGAAGGCTTTGAGAGACGCGATCAACATGTATTACTCATACAGGTCCACAGGAATTGCTATCTGCCAGGTTGCTGACGTCTTTTCGGAAATGATAGATGAACTCATCAGCGAGGACGTGTTGAAGAAGATCAAGGAATACACTTCAAGCCCCGCGGCGGGCAAAGTCACCGAGATAATCCAGGGTGCTGAAAAGATCAGTTCCTGGTTCGAAAAGGCCGGAGAAAAGTTGAATATAAACAACTACAAGAAAGAACTGGAGATCCTTGAATCGCTGCAGAAGAAGATCAGCAGTGATGACAACGATCTGGAAGACCTGTCTTTCAACATCAGCATAAAGGACATGAAACCTGCAATACAGCTGTTTGAAGGCCTCATGGATCTTCATGAGACGCTCGGAAAGAACAGCTTTCTCTTGGTATCCCACATTAATCAGGCTAACTACTATGCGTACAACTTTGACTGTTCGCTTAAGCAGGATATTGACTCATCCATAAACGGAACGGCATTTTCGGACATCCACAGCAAGAATCAGGACGATTCCGAATACATTTTGACGGGATTAAAAGGTACAAAGGCCCTTGCGGCAGTGAATTTCCTTATGCTTCAGGTACTGACGGGAACCAATTTCCTCAGGGATTACGCTGACAAAGCATACAGGGCCAAGGTGGATGCCGTGGCAAAGGTCATTTCTGCGATAATCGCAGCCTGCTCTGAAGGCTCGGTGGATATCGATTACAGGATAATCACGGTTGCCCTGATCGTTCTGATCGCAACATTCAAGGCAGGCAAGGACATACAGACATTAAGGAACGGCGAACGTGTCTCGCTTTATGAGAAGAACGGCAAAAAGGTCGTTACGGCGGGATACAGGGATTTCCTGTTCCTGTTCATGCAGGCAGTTCCTGATGAACTGATGCAGGAAAGGGCTCTTCTGGTCCTTAGAAGGGATTACGGCAATCTTTATACTGGTCTTACCGCAACAGCGGACACCGGGATAAAGAAGATCAGCGTAACAAGAAGCTATGCGCTTTACGGGTGAACCATATGAAAGACAAAAAGGGAAGTGTAACGGTAGAATCAGCCATCTGCTTTACGGGCGTGCTTATTCTTTTGGCATGCATAATAAGTGCTTTGAATCTGTACAGGACAGACATTCTCATGACAAGGTCAGTCAATCAGTGCTGCGAGAACCTTTCTCTGCTTTATCCTCTTACCGTGCCTGCCGGTGATGCCGCATCCGTGCTCTTAAACGCGTTCCCGGATACAGGAGTTGAAGGAACAAAGGCCGGCTCTGTGCTTGGAACCGTGGCAAAAGCAGTAGGCGGACTCGATTCCGTATCAGGTCATAAGCTTGAGGAATCCGTTCTGGACGGCGTTCTTGCAGGCACTATGGCCAAGAATATTGCAAACAACTATAAGCAGCGTAACGGAGGATCTTCGTTCTTCTGTCCGGATGACATTGACGTAAGGTTCGACATAAGCTCAAAGAGACACATTATCGAAGTTACGACTGAATACTCCGTCCTGACTGTGGCAGGAAGAAAATACAGAACCATTTACTCCGTGATCCCGCTTTACGGTGATTCTTCGCTTATTTTGCAGGGTGATGACCCGAAAAACGGCAGCGGAGACATCTGGGGGCTTGATAATTTTAAGAGGGGAGAGGCTTTCAGAAAGCTCTTCGGGACAAATCTGCCAAAGACTTACCCCGTAATCGACAGCAATGACAACGGGAACGTCAATTCTCTCAAATCAATTGACCTGACTGCTCCATACTACAAGTCAAACTCAAAGATCAACAAGAGCATTAAGTCTGACATTGACCGTCTGGGCAACTTCAGCGGTGCGGACAAGAACATAAACGGCAAAGAATACAGTGTTAAGAACATAAAAAGCAGGACTCTTACGGTCGTGATACCCAAAAATTCGCCCCAGGAACGCAAAAATACTGTAAAATCCCTTACGGAGTATGCAAAGGGCAAAGGCGTCAAGCTGGTTATCAAAGAATACGGCACTTCGACAAAATACTCCTGAAATCCGTTTTTCCTGAAGTTTGACGGGATATTTCCTTATATTTAATTTATTGTATTAAAATTGATATTGCGTTATCATATATCGGTAAATTTGGAGGTATCTTGTTTGAAACACGAAAATACTGTCAGAACACCGAGCCTTGCCAATTCAAGGATCAATACGGACAGCACCGCAAATCTGTCCATCGGAGACACTTTAAGAAAGGCTAAGAAGAACCTTTTCTTTTCAAGATGTCTGATGGGAATGCTTGCGGTTCTTATCGTTACCATCCTTTTCGTAATCTTCTTCATGGGATTCGGCAAGTATTTCCTTGATTATGTCAGCAATCCTGTCGGGTGAACTTCATGATTAAGAACAAAGACAAAAACGAGCTGAAATTCGCAGCCGCTTTTTCCGACAGTGAGATGGAAGAGCTTACGGATCTTTACAACGCCATCCTCACTCTCAAGAATCCTGAGGAAGTACACAAGTTCTTCAAGGATCTTTGTTCCGTAAATGAGCTTCAGTCGTTTCTTCACCGCTGGCAGATCGTAAGAAGGATCGAGCAGGGAAAGAGCTACGAAGAGATCATCAAAGAGCTTTCCGGATCTTCCGAAGGCGAAAAGGCCGCAGAGGCTACAACCGAAAAGCGCGCAAGCGGCAGAGTCAGAGGCAAGTCCAGGAGCAGCACGAAGGTCAGTTCCACGACTATTTCACGTGTGAAAACATGCTACATCAACCCTGATGGCGGTTACAGAACCGCATTAAATCGTTTGAACGAACGCGATAATAAAGAACAAGAGGAGAAATCGGAGTAAATGGGTTTATTAACAACTGTATTCGGTACGCACAGCGATCACGAGCTTAAGAGGATCAAGGGCCTCGTAGATTCTGTAATGTCATACGAGGAAGAGTATTCCAAGCTGAGCGACCACGATCTCGCAGGCAAGACTGATGAATTCAAGAAGAGGATCGCTGACGGCGAGACACTCGATCAGCTTCTTCCTGAAGCATTTGCAACAGTAAGGGAAGCAGCATGGCGTGTTCTCGGCATGAAGCCTTACAGAGTTCAGGTAATCGGCGGTATCATCCTTCACCAGGGAAGAATCGCGGAAATGAAGACGGGTGAAGGTAAGACCCTCGTTGCTACAATGCCGGTTTACCTCAACGCACTCACAGGCAAGGGCGTTCACGTCGTAACAGTCAACGACTACCTCGCAAAGCGTGACTCCGAATGGATGGGTAAGGTATACAAGTTCCTTAAGCTGAGCGTAGGTCTCATCATTCACGACATTCCGAACCGTGACCGTCAGGACATGTATGCATGTGATATTGTATACGGAACAAACAACGAGTTTGGTTTCGATTATCTTCGTGACAACATGGTAGTCAGAAAGGAACAGATTGTTCAGAGAGAGCTCAATTACGCAATCGTCGACGAGGTCGACTCGATCCTCATCGATGAGGCAAGAACACCTCTCATCATTTCAGGCCGCGGTGTTGAGTCTTCTGACCTTTACAAGAAGGCTGACGCATTTGTTAAGACACTCAAGTCATATACTGTCGTTGAGACAGATGACAAGGTCGACATGGACGACGTCGTAGGCGACGCAGATTACGTTATCGACGAGAAGGCTAAGACTTCAGTTCTTACGGCAAACGGTATCGCAAAGGCCGAGAAGCACTTCGGCATCGACAACCTTTCTGATTCCGACAACTTCGATCTCCAGCACTATATCAACAACGCCCTCAAGGCTAACGGTAACTTCAAGAAGGACGAACAGTACATCGTTCAGGACGGCGAGGTCATCATCGTAGACGACTTTACCGGCCGTCTCATGCCGGGACGCCGTTACAGCGACGGTCTGCATCAGGCAATCGAGGCTAAGGAAGGCGTTAAGGTCGCAAGTGAGAACAAGACACTTGCAACCATTACATTCCAGAACTTCTTCAGAATGTATTCAAAGCTCTCCGGAATGACCGGTACTGCTTATACGGAAGAAGCAGAATTCAGACAGATCTATAACCTTGACGTTATCCAGATCCCCACAAACAAGCCCGTTATCCGTCAGGATGACTACGATGCTGTATTCAAGACTGAGAACGGCAAGTATTCAGCACTTCTCAGAACTGTTAAGGAAGCTCACGAGAAGGGACAGCCCGTACTTGTCGGTACTGTTTCAGTCGATAAGTCAGAGCTCCTTTCAAGGATCTTCACAAAGTATGGCATCAAGCACAACGTACTCAACGCAAAGAACCACATGCGCGAGGCTGAGATCGTTGCTCAGGCAGGCCGTAAGGGTGCAGTTACCATCGCAACCAACATGGCAGGCCGTGGTACCGATATCATCTTAGGCGGTAACGCTGAGTTCCTCGCACTTCAGGAAATGAGAAAGCTCGGGTACACAGATGAGCTCATCGATGCTTCCACAGCACACAACGAGACAGATGACGAGCTCGTACTCGAGGCAAGAGAGCGTTTCAGCACACTTGAGAAGAAGTTCAAGGAGGAGCTCGCTCCCGAGGCTGAGGAAGTTAAGTCTCTTGGCGGTCTGTTCATCGTAGGTACTGAAAGACACGAATCAAGACGTATCGATAACCAGTTAAAGGGACGTGCAGGACGTCAGGGAGACCCCGGAAGATCAAAGTTCTTCCTTTCTCTCGAGGATGACCTCCTCAGGATCTTCGGCGGTGACCGTGTTACAAGCCTTGCTGATACACTCGGTATTGACGATGACATGGAGATCCAGTTCAAGTCTCTCTCCAGAATGATCGACAGCTCACAGAAGAAACTCGAAGCTCTGCATTTCTCATCACGTAAGTCAGTCCTCGAATACGACGACGTCAACAACGTTCAGAGAACCATCACATACGAGCAGAGACGTCAGGTCATCAACGGTAATGACGTTCACGACATCTATCTGCAGATGGTCGACCGTGTAGCTTCACGTGTCGTCAACACATACGCTCTCGACGGCGTTATCTCTTCATCCGAGAGATACACGCTCGGCAGACAGCTCGAAGAAATCTTCGGTGATCTTGATGCCGTTAAGAAGGTTCAGGACGGTGAAGAGGACATCTCATCAGCAGATGATCTCGCAGAGGAGATCGCAGAAGAGGCTAAGGCAATCATTGCCAAGAAGGATGAGGATATTACTCCTGAAGTCTTCAGAGAAGCTGAAAGACAGATCCTCCTGCGTACTGTTGACCTTAAGTGGATGGATCACATCGATGCTCTCGATCAGCTCTCACAGGCTATCCGCATGAGAAGCGTAGGTCAGCACGATCCTGTTGTTGAATATAAGCTCGAAGGTTCCGCAATGTTCGAGGAGATGAACGAAGCGATCCAGAACGATGCTGTTAAGTTCATCATGAGAGCTAAGTTTACTGCTGAATCTGAATTCGAGGCAAAAGAAGTAGCCAAGAACATTTCCGAAGGCCACGGCAAGGAAGCTGCAGTAACACCTTCTTCAGCATCTACTCCCATCCAGGGTACAGCAGCGTCAAACGAGACACAGCAGCCCGTAAAGAGAGATTCAAGCAAGGTAGGCAGAAATGATCCGTGCCCTTGCGGTTCAGGCAAAAAGTATAAGGATTGCTGCGGTAAGAAGTAATGATCGTAAATAAGGAAGAATATTTTAAATCTTTAAAGTACGCAGGTAATTACATAATAAGCTGTCTTAACGGACGCAAAGTCCCTGAGATCTGTCTTGTTCTGGGTTCCGGCCTTGGCCCGCTTACTGAGGTTTGCGACAAGTATTTTTCCGTTCCTTACTCCGATATCCCTGATTTCCCGAATTCAACGGCTCCCGGTCATGCGGGAACCCTGATCGCGGGAAACCTCGCAGGCAAGGATGTCTTCATGATGAACGGCAGGTTCCATTACTATGAAGGCTATCCGATCGAAACACTCGTTTTCTATATCAGAGTCTTAGGCCTTATCGGCGTTAAGACTCTCGTTCTGACAAATGCGGCAGGCGGAATCAACACAGAGATGACGCCTCCTGAATTTGTCGCAATTACGGATCATCTGTCTTTTTACTGTGAATCAGTGTTAAGGGGACAGAATCTTGATGAACTGGGCACCAGATTCCCCGATCAGAGCAATGTCTATGACAAGGAACTCGTAGATCTTCTTGAGCAATGCGCAAAAGACCTCGGGATCAAGCTTTCTCGCGGAGTCTATGCATATATGAAGGGACCTCAGTATGAGACTCCCGCGGAGATCAGAGCACTCCGCACACTTGGCGCTGACTGTGTAGGAATGTCCACCGTTCCCGAAGCTGTCTGCGCATCGCACATGGGTATTCGTGTTGCAGGTATTTCCTGTATTACAAACATGGCTGCAGGCATTAACAAAAATCCTTTGAGTGAAAAAGAAGTGCTTGATACAGCCAACGCTGCTTCAGAGCAGAGCTGCGCACTCGTTAAGGAATTCGTCAGACGCATGTAAGTAAAGGAGAACTGTTTATGCACGCTTATGAAGTAAAAGACATCACACTTGCACCTTATGGTCTCGAGAAGATCGATTGGGCATACCGCAATATGCCGGTGCTTCGCGCCATCGAAGCTGAACTGATCGAAAAGCAGCCTTTTAAGGGTCATAAGATCGCTGTTTCAGTTCACGTTGAGGCTAAGACAGCATGCCTTGCAAGAGCACTTGCAAGAGGCGGAGCTGAAGTTGCACTTACCGGATGCAATCCTTTGTCCACTCAGGATGATGTTGCCGCAGCACTTGCTGCAGGCGGCATGATGAGCGTTTACGCTGTTCACGGAGATACGGAAGAGGAATATTTCGGCCGTCTTAAGAAGACTCTGGCATTCGGACCCGACATCGTAATTGATGACGGCGGCGACTTAGCACTGCTGCTGCATTCTAAACTTAAGGATCTTGCCAAGAACGTCATCGGCGGATGCGAAGAGACAACCACAGGCGTACACCGTCTTGAGATACTTAAGAAAGAAGGAAAGCTCGCTTATCCCGTTGTCGCTGTAAACGACGCAAGATGTAAGCACCTTTTCGATAACAGATTCGGTACGGGCCAATCCGTCTGGACTGCCATCATGGCTACCACAAATCTTGTTGTTGCAGGTAAGACCGTAGTAGTAGCAGGCTACGGAATGTGCGGCAGGGGAGTAGCGATGAGAGCCAAGGGATTAGGCGCAAGAGTCATCGTTACCGAGATCGATCCCGTAAAGGCATGCGAAGCACTCATGGAAGGTTATACCGTAATGACCATGGATGAGGCTGCTCCTCTGGGTGACTGCTTTGTAACCGTAACTGGCTGCAAGGATGTTATCACCGAAAAGCATTTCCTCAACATGAAAGACGGTGCTATCTGCTGCAACGCAGGTCACTTCGACTGCGAAGTCAGCATAAAGGATTTAAAGAGGATCGCAGTATCCGATTCTGAACTCCGTCACAACGTTGTCGGATATAAGCTCGAAAACGGAAAGACAGTCTGCGTAATCGCTGAGGGAAGGCTCGTTAACCTTGCTTCAGGCGACGGACATCCGGTTGAGATCATGGACATGAGCTTTGCTCTTCAGGCACAGTCAGCGATGTATATCGCAACTCAGAATGCCCGTCTGCCCATTGATGTTTATCAGACACCCGAAGAGATCGACAACAGGGTTGCAGAGATCCTTCTCGCAACCAAGAAGATAAATATAGACATACTTACAGACGAGCAGAAGAAATACATTTCTTCCTGGGAATTCTGAGTAATACAGCGAGGTAGTTCTATGGCTTTACGTAATCTTGTCATCGAAGGAGATCCGCTTCTCCGTAAAAAGTCCCGTCCCGTGGACGAGATCACACCCAGGATAATCAAGCTCCTTGATGATCTTGCGGATACAATGTATTACGAGAACAGAGGCATCGGCATCGCGGCTCCCCAGGTCGGAGTATTAAGACGCGTCTTCATCGTAGACATAGGTGACGATCACGGAAAGATCGAGTTCATTAACCCTGAGATCATTGAAATGAGCGGCTCACAGGTCGGAAGCGAGGGCTGTCTTTCAGTTCCCGGCAAGACTTGTGAAGTAGACCGTCCTGACCATATCAAGGTTAAGGCTCTTGACCGTGACGGAAATGAGTTCGTTCTTGAGGCTGATGATCTTCTTGCAAGATGCATCTGCCATGAGAATGACCATCTTGACGGCATTCTTTTCATCGACAAGTCCGTAGACGGTAAGGTCTACAGAGTTGAAGAAGATGATGATGATGACGAAGAAGAGGAGTGATTCCTTTTGATTAATCCTCACGATTTCAGAATCGTTTTCATGGGCACGCCTGAATTTGCAGCAGTCAATTTCAGGGCTCTTATAAGTGCCGGCTTTAACGTGGTTTTATGCTGCTGCCAGCCTGACAAACCCGTCGGAAGAAAGCAGATCCTTACGCCTCCGCCGGTAAAGGTCGCAGCTCTTGAAAACAACATCGAAGTCTATCAGCCCAACACGCTGAAGACTGAAGAAGCATTTAACAAGATCTCGGAAGCAAAGCCTGACATGATCGTCACGGCTGCATACGGAAAACTTCTTCCTGTAAATGTTCTTGAGATCCCCAAATACGGATGCATCAACTGTCACGGAAGCCTTCTTCCCGCAAGAAGAGGCTCTGCTCCCGTTCAGAGAGCCGTCATGGATGGAGACAAGGTTACGGGCATCACCATCATGGAGATGGCAGAAGGAATGGATACGGGCGATATCCTCATTCAGAAGGAACTCGAGATCGGTCCCGACATGCATTCCGACGAGCTCATGATGGCACTCGCTGAACTCTCTGCTTCAATGCTTCCTTCAGCTGTTACAGACATCGCAGAAGGAAAGATCACACCTGTTAAGCAGGACGATTCAAAAGCTACATACTGTCCGCCTTTATCTTCTGAGGAAGGTCATTTCACTTGGGACATGCCGGCACAGATAATACATAACAGAGTAAGAGCTCTCAGTTCCTGGCCCGGTGCATATACCGAGGCAGGTGACAGGAAGCTTAAGATCTACGATACAAGGATCTCAGCAGAACTTCCGCCTTTTGCGGATCTCTCAGTTGCAGAATCCGCTGCTCCCGGAACGGTAGTTGCCGCCAAGGGCGCTGATCTCATCGTTAAGTGCGGTGACGGTTTCATTAAGATCGTTGAACTCCAGTTTGCCGGCGGCAAGAGGCTCATGGCAAGAGACGTTGCTCACAACTATAAGCCGGGACAGGTATTTTCCTGATCAGAGGTATAAATGAGTACGCAGATCAGATACAAGAAAAAGGACATCACCAAGCTCATAGAAGCAGGTAATGAGAGGGAGCTTTGCTTCCTGATGCTCTATCAGGTATATGTTGAAGGTGCTTTTTCGAATCTGGTAATAAAGAAAGCCGACAAAGCAGCCGCTGAACTCGGCAGAAAGCTCGATTTCACCAGAGCTATGCTCTACGGAACTATCACTTACACATTTACGATCGATTTCCTCATAAGGCACATAACCAAGGAAGAACCCGATGAGATGGATCCCGTTACGAGGACCATCATCAGGATGGCCATCTGGCAGCTCCAGTTCGGCGAGAACATCCCTGATTACGCAGTTACGGATTCTTCTGTAGAGATCGCAAAGAAGTATAACCACAAGGTTTCAGGATATGTAAATGCAGTCGTAAGAAAATACGCATCAGCACCTGAAGCCAAGAAATACATCGAACAGTACAAGCCCGGCATCAGGGTTTCATTAAAGCCTGAGATCTACGGCATTTTCAAGAAGGATTTCGGAAAGGGAAGAGCTTATGACATTGGCATGGCTTTCCTTAAGACCGCAGGCACGACCGTAAGATTTGACAGTTCAAAGATCGATCAGAATTCTCTCATCAATGAACTCAAATCAGCCGGTATATTTGCTCAGCCGGCAAAGCTTATCGCTGATGCCATTGAGATAACCGGAGGCCTTAAAGGTCTTGAGAATTCTGATATCTATTCCAAATACGGCATGTTCATCCAGGGTGAAGCTGCAATGCTCGCATCACTCATAGCAGATCCGAAGGAAGGAAATAAGATCCTTGACTGCTGCTCAGCTCCCGGCGGAAAGTCTACTCACATGGCAACGATCTGCCATGACAACTGCACGATACTTTCATGCGATGTCAGTGAACCCAGGCTTCAGCTCGTGACTGAAAACGCAGACAGACTTGGACTTAAATCCATCTCCGTCAAATGCTGTGATGCCTCCAAGATAAGCAAGGAAAACAAAGACTTAAGAAAGTCTTTCGATCTTGTTCTCTGCGATGTTCCGTGCAGCGGTCTGGGCCTCATTGGAAGGAAGCCCGACATAAGGGAAAAGATCACTTTCGAGAGAATAGAAGAACTGCTCCCCATACAGGAAGCGATCCTGGACAGTGCATCCAAGATGGTAGCACCCGGCGGAACGCTTGTTTACTGCACATGCACGCTCAACAGCGATGAGAACGAATCGCAGGTTGCTGCATTCCTTGAATCACATAAGAGTTTCCACACGGTATCGATCACAAGATATCTTCCGGATTCCATATATCTCGATGACGAAAGAAAAGAAGCTGCCGAAAACGGTATGATAACGCTTTTCCCTGATACTGACGGCTGTGAAGGATTCTTCATCTGCAGGATGGAGAAAGACAGAAAGGATGATCCGAGTGAAGGATAAGTTCTGCCTTGATCTGACAAAAGAAGAACTTGAGATCTGGTGCAAGGAAAACGGCATCCAGTCTTACAGGGCCGGTCAGATCCATAAGTGGCTGTCTTCAGGCGTAACCGATACTACTGACATGAACAACGTTCCTCTCGCAGTAAGAACCAAACTTGAGGAAAGCTTTATTTTCGGAAGCTTCAAGGTTCGTCAGAAGCTCGTGTCAGAGATCGACGGCACCACCAAATTCGTATATGAACTTCATGACGGAAACATAATCGAGACCGTCGTAATGCGTTATAAAACAGGTCTTTCCGTATGCATTTCTTCACAGGCAGGATGCAAGATGGGCTGCACGTTCTGTGCTTCCGCAAAGCTCGGATTCGGAAGGTCACTTTCATCAGGCGAGATGTTCGCTCAGGTCGCTGTTTCCCAGAGAGAAATGGGAGAGAGGATCAGGAGCGTTGTGATCATGGGCATCGGCGAGCCTTTCGATAACTTCGATGCCGTTATAGGCTTTGTAAAGCTTGCAAATGACCCTAACGGACTCAATCTCGGTGCAAGGCACATCACGATCTCGACCTGCGGTCTTGTTCCCATGATCGATAAGTTCACGGAACTCGATCTTCAGGTAAACCTTTCAGTATCACTGCATGCCGCAACAGATGAGCTCAGAAAGCAGCTCATGCCGATCGCAAGGAAGTATGCTTTAAACGAGCTCATGGATGCATGCCGCAGATACACATCCAAGACCAACAGAAGACTTACTTTTGAATACAGCCTCTTTGCCAACGTGAATGACAGCGAAAAGGATGCCGAAACGCTTGCAAGGCTCCTCGGTAAAGGCCTCTGGCACGTCAATCTCATTGCGGCAAACGAATTCCCCGGAAGCGATTACCACACTTCTCCGAAGCACAGGGTAAGAAGATTCCAGGAGATACTCGAGTCAGGCGGAATCAATGCAACGCTTCGCAGGGAAATGGGTACGGACATAATGGCTGCCTGTGGTCAGCTCAGGCGCGGTATGGAGACTAAGGATCAGTGAATTACGCATTTGCCAGTGAAAAAGGTCCTGTAAGGGAATTAAACGAAGACTTCTGCGATGTCAGGATGATCGGAAGCTGTCTTTGCATGGCTGTTGCTGACGGTCTTGGCGGTGAAGTTTGCGGCGAGATCGCAAGCAGACTTGCAGTCGAGACTCTCATGAAAGAACTCGAAACGGATCCTGAAGTTCTCAAGAACGAAGACGTAATAAGTGATTATCTTTCTTCGGTTTTTAATAAGGTAAACGTTGAGATCTTAAGATACGGCTCAGAGCATCACGAATCAAAAGGAATGTGCACGACGCTTACAGTTGCTGTCCTTAACGACAGGAAGCTTTACATCTCACACATTGGTGATACGAGAGCATATCTTTGCCATGCCAGGGAGATCCAAAAGCTCACCAATGACCACAATAAAGCAGCAAAACTCGTAAAAGAAGGAATAATCACGGAAACTGAGGCGAAAGTGCATCCCGGGCGCAATGTGCTGCTTAAAGTCCTTGGTGAAAATGTATATCTCAAGCCCGATTTTTTTAGTTATAATTTAAGTTACGGTGATATCGTCATGCTAACCTCGGACGGTCTTTATGCGTTCGTGGAAAGGGAAGACTTTATTGCCGCGCTGAACCTTCGAAAGGACCTTAAGATGGTCTGCGACAGCCTCGTGGAAGCATCTTTGAGGAACGGAAGTTCAGACAACACGACGATAGTGGCCGGATTGTGCAGACCTTCCGGCGGTAATACAGGGGTATAAAGTAATGGCAAATCAGGCACACGGCCCGGAGGGCATGATATTTGCGAACAAGTACCGCATCGTAAAGCTTATCGGCAGCGGCGGAATGGCAAATGTTTACCTCGGAATAGACATGAACACCGGTTTGAACGTCGCTATTAAGATCCTTAAACCGGAATACTCATCGGATGACGAATTCATCCGCCGTTTCGATTCAGAAGCAAAAGCTGTCGCTTCACTCGATCACTCCAACATCGTTAAGGTTTTCGGTGTAGGCCACGAAGGACAGTTCCGTTATATCGTAGAGGAATATGTTGAAGGCATCACGGTCAAGGATCTGATCAACCAGAACGGACACCTGGACTGGAGAAATGCAGTCCCGATCGTTATCCAGATCAGCCTTGCTTTGGATTATGCTCATCAGAAGGGCATCGTTCACCGTGACATCAAGCCTCAGAACATCCTCATTTCAAGAGACAAGGTTTCAAAGATAACAGACTTCGGCATTGCACGTGCGGCTTCATCCACAACGATCACAATGACCGGCGGCGTTATCGGTTCAGTACATTATTTCTCGCCCGAGCAGGCCAGGGGAAGCAAGGTAGGTCCCCAGTCCGACATCTATTCGATCGGTGTTACGCTTTTCGAGATGGTAACAGGACGTGTTCCTTTTGACGGCGAATCCAATGTTTCAATTGCAGTTAAGCATCTTCAGGAGAATCCGCCTTCGGCTTCTTCAATGATGCAGGGCATTCCTCAGGGTCTTGATGCCATCATCAACAAGTGCATGCAGAAGTCTCCTGAGAGAAGATATCAGACAATGAGACAGCTGGTAGACGAGCTCGATGCTCTCCTCGTTGATCCTAACGGCGTTTACGGTGTCATCACCGAAACAAGCGAGCATACTGCAGTATCTGAGCCCAACATCTCATTCAGACAGAATCCTGAATACGACAAGATCAGCGAGATCGAGAAGAGTGCTGAGGCAATCAGGCTCTCAAGATACAGGGACAACATCCTGTTAGCGCTCATTATCACCGTTATCGTCGGTGTTCTGATCGGTCTTGGCGTACTTGTCATCAAGTCAGTGCATAATGCGACCAACATCGAGCAGAACCTTGATTACACGGTCAAGAACTATGTCGGAATGAAGGCCGAGGACGCCATTAAGGAACTTGAGACAAACAAGATCAACTATTCCGTTGAATATGAGAAGAGCGAAGAGTTCCAGCCCGGTCTCGTCATCGCTCAGAGCATCAGCGAAGGCGTTGTCATCACAGCAGGCAGCACTTTCAGCAAGCTTGTAATCACAGTTTCTTCTGCTGATGAGACCATCACGCTCGCCGATTATTCCGGCGTTGACTACAAGGATGTTTACTCATCACTTACCGCACTTAACCTCGAAGTATCCTTGAGGCCTGAGCCTTCTGATACTGTTGAGCCCGGTCTCGTCATCAAGACAGAGCCTGCAGCAGGAACAACGGTTCCCAGAGGATCCGCAGTAGTCATCATTTATGCTACAGAGCCTACGAGCAGCGTAATCCCTGACGTTATCGGCAAGTCCGTAAAGGCTGCAAAAGAACAGCTCGAGAAGAACAATCTCTCATTCACGCTCGAAGGTTCCGCTGAAGTCATGAAGCTCAAGGAAACAGAGCAGATCGTTCTGCTTACTGACCCTGTACCCGGAACATCCGTTGCAAGACAGTCTTCAGTCAAGCTCTACATCGGTACCAAGGAAGACTACAAGAACGGCGGTACGCCGACACCCACACCTCCGCAGATCGTTGTAACGGTTAAGGTTGGTGAAGGAAGCGGTACCGTTACAGGCGGCGGCTCTTACGATGAGGGCACCCAGGTAACTCTCACGGCTACACCTGCATCCGGATTCAAGTTCGATTCTTGGGTAGACGGCGACGGCGAGATCGTATCGCTCACAAGCAACTTCACATTCGAAGTAGGCAATGCAAACGTTGCATTCTATGCAATCTTCAAGTCTGCACCTACGCCTACACCGATACCGCCGGCAACTCCGACACCGGAGCCTGTTCCTACGCCGACACCGATACCTACTCCGACTCCGGTTCCCACACCGACACCGGTTCCGGAACCTACGATGCCGACCATAGACCCGCCTCCGCCGCCGACACAGCCGACGGAGCCTACCAAGCCGACTCTCAAGGACGGCCCTGACAAGCCCGAAGGCTGACATATACAAGGGCGTTGTATATGGGTTCAGACGGAAGGATTGAAGGAATAATAACCAAAGGCGTTGGCGGATTATATACCGTAAGGATCAGCGATGATTCCGGTGTAAGGAAAGTCTACTGCTCGGTAAGAGGCATCTTCAGGCAGAAAGATTTCATTCCGCAGGCAGGTGATACCGTATATATCGAAGAGTCCGGTGACGTTGACATTCCTTATGTCATCAGTGCTTTTGCGCCCAGGAGAAACAGCCTCATGAGGCCTCCTCTCGCAAATGTGGATTATCTGCTCCTGACATTCTCGGTCATAGAGCCCGTTCCTGATCTCAAGCTTCTTGATAAGATGCTCATAATATCAGGAGTACTCGGCATCAAGCCCGTGATCATCTTCACCAAGAGCGATCTTGGCCAGGAAGAGGCAGATAAACTTGCCGGCATCTATAAGAATGCAGGTTTTGACGTCATGATCTCATCGCCTGAAAATCCTGTATCGAAAGAGATGCTTATGGAGCTGACCGGAAGCGGGATCTCTGCTTTTGCAGGACCTTCGGGAGTCGGAAAGAGCTCACTTTGCAACCGTATTCTCGGCACCCGTGCCATGGAAACAAACACCATCAGCGTAAAGCTTAAAAGAGGAAGACACACGACCCGTCACTGCGAGCTTCATGACTTCGGAGACGGTTTCATAACGGACACGCCGGGATTTACTTCGCTGTCTTTGTTTGAACTCGACATTACCCATAAGGATATCTGCAAAGGTTATCCCGAGATAATGAAATACGCAAAGGAATGCAGATACGATGACTGCGGCCATGTCGGAGAAGCCGGATGTGCTGTGGACGAAGCGTTTCAAAAGTGTATGATAGACGAGGGAAGAATGCAAAGATACAGAGAATTCTATAAAGAACTCTACGATAACCGTAACAACTATAAACGGAGGAAGAGAAAATGAGTGATTTTGAGATAGCGCCGTCGGTTCTTGCTGCTGATTTCGGATATCTCATGCGTGATATCAAGGCTGTTGAAGGAAAGACAAACTACCTTCATCTTGATGTCATGGACGGTCATTTCGTTGATAATCTCTCGATCGGTGTACCAGTCGTTGAATGCATAAGAAAATACACGGACATGTTCTTTGACGTGCATCTCATGCTCACTAATCCCGAAAAGTTCATTAAGCCTTTTGCCGATGCAGGTGCCAGCATGATCACTTTTCATATCGAATGCACCAAGGATCCTGAAGGTCTCATAAAGCTCATCAGGTCATACGGTCTCAAGGTCGGCATCTCCATTCATCCTCATACACCCATCGAAGAAGTTCTTCCGTTTGCGGATAAAGTCGATCTCATCCTTGTAATGACTGTCGTTCCCGGCTTCGGCGGCTCTTCATATCTGAACGGTTCTGACGAGAGGATCGCAGCTGTCAGAAAAGCAATCGATGAAAAGGGAGCCAAAACATTCCTTTCCGTTGACGGCGGCATAAACAAGAAGACCATAAAGGAAGCTTACGATTCAGGAGCAAGGTATTTCGTTGCCGGAAGCGCTGTTTTCGGTGCCGAAGATGCAGGCAAGGCAGTTGAGGAACTCAGGTCGTGCATTACTATGTCATAACAGGCGGACCGCTTACCCCTGAAGCAGCAGGAGTAATAGGAGAGGGTGAGGTCATCGCAGCTGATGCCGGAATCGATTTCTGCCTGGCGCATGACATCAGACCTTCTTTTGCCATCGGTGATTTTGATTCCGTAACGCCTTCAGGTCTTGAGCAGATCAGGCAGTCAGGTGTTCCTCTTAAGACTTATCCTGTCGAAAAGGACATGACCGATACCGAGCTTGCTCTTTCAATGATCCCTTCTGATGCTGAAGTAACCGTTATTTGCCCACAGTCCGGAAGGTTGGATCACACGATCGCCAACATACAGCTTGCTTCCAGGCTTCATTCTGAAGGAAGGAACATAACTCTCGATGACGGCATAACAAGTGTTCAGTTCCTTTCTGACGGAGAATCACTGTTTGCAGACCTTACGAGATGGGGTGATGAATCAGCAGTCTCACTCGTTCCTCTTGATAAGACAATAATTGGAGTTACCACAGAAGGACTCTACTATTCTTTGAATAATGAAAACCTTGAATTCGGTTCGACTCTTTCTTATTCGAACAAGCCTGAAGAAGGAGCTTCAAAAGCCCGTATCTCAATAGTTCAGGGGCATCTTGCCGTAATCGTCGGCAGGGCTGTTTGAACCGAAAATTGAGACTTTTTCGTATTGAATGAGACTCTGATCGCTCCTATACTGATAATGCAAAAGAAATGAGCGCATCTTTTGGACAAAAGTCCGGAAGGTGCGTTTTTTCATGCAAAAAATCAGTCAGGAGGACATTAAAGATGTTGCTGGATTACGAAGAATTCAAAGAGCGTGTCATGAATGAGTTCATTGATTACCTTCCCGAGAGATACTCGGACTGTGTGCTTGAACTCCATCAGGTACCTAAGCTCAACGAGGTACTTACGGGCATTGCGATCAAGCCGAAAGAGCCCTGTAAAGCCTTTATCGCACCGACCTTTTACATGGAGAGACTTTATGCGCAGTACGAAGAATCAGGTTCATTCGAGCAGACAATGTCTGAGCAGGCGGTATATCTTGAGGAATCGATAAAGTACATTCCTAAGAACATTTTGTCTTTGGACTTTTCCAAGGTCAGGAAGAAGATAGTGTTCCAGATAGTAAACACAGCTGACAATATTGAGATGCTTATAAAATGCCCGCACAGGAATTTCGAAGACCTGTCAGTTGTATACAGGGCGATCACGGGCATCAGCAATTCAGGCGTTTCAGGCTTTCTGATCACCAATGACATAGCAGAAGTAGAAGGACTTACCGAAGAGGAACTCTACAACTGTGCTTACGAGAACACCAGACGTCTTTTCCCGTTCAAGTCAGAAAGGATAGAGGTCATAATGAGGCGTCTCATGAGGAAGTGGGGAGCTGACGAAGAAGAGATCAAGGAAGCATTTCCGGGATACACAAAGACACCGCTCAGGGAACGGATATACGTTGTTTCAAACAAGCATGATTTCTTCGGTGCGAATGCGCTTCTGTACAGTGACGTCATAGCGGAAGTGGCCGCAAAGATAGGAACCGACTGCTATATTCTGCCTTCATCCGTGCACGATCTCATAATCCTGTCCACCGAAACCTACTACAAGGAAAACAGACTCGCAAACATCGTAAAGACCACTAATAACGAAAGTGTAAGGCCTCAGGAACGTCTCTCAGACAGCGTTTACATGTACTCGATAAACAGCGGGGAGATCTCACGCGCATCTTTGGAAGAAGATGTTTCTTGATCTCGGGAGGCATCACATGAAAAGGAAACAAACTAAACTGCTTCAGGCGTGCCTGGCAGCCGTGATCGCCGTGAGCCAGGTATTCCTGTATCTGCCTGTCAGTGCTGACGAAACGGCTGAAACAGCAGCAGAGACAACAACAGAGATCACGGAAACCGAAACGGAACAGACAACGTCTGCATCAAAGAAAGAGACGCCTAAAGAAACCGCTGAAGAAACAGATGAAGAACCCTGTGATGAAACGGGGGAAGAGACTTCAGAGGAAACAACTGCAGAGTACAAAAGAAAGCACAGGATCACTTCTGCAAAGAACGGTAAAGAGTTCGTAAAAGGCGTATCCAGACTTTCAAGGAAATACAGGATCGCAGCATCGACCAAAAAGAGAATGCCTGATCTTTCAGGTGCTGATGGTGTTGATTACGGCGGATCATGCGTACTTTCCTTTGACAGCAAAGCTGATTACGATAATGCGCTAAAGGAACTCGAAAATAAGGACATAGATTACAGCTTAGACGGCAGCGTAAGCATATGTTCATCAGTTGATATACCTTCACGTAAAGACGTTAAGATCAACCCTGACGCCAAGACAAGGATCGTAATGATAGATACGGGTTCTGAAATTGCCAACGAAAAGATCTCGCTTCTTGAAGATGACGGTTCTGATAAAAACGGACACGGAACTTCCATGGCTACTCTGATCCTTAATGAAACCGAAGATGCCTACATAATATCGGTCAAAGCGATAGGGGATAACGGTAAAGGAAAGCTCGCTGATGTTTACGCAGGCGTCAGATATGCAATGGATCATAATGCCGATTACATCCTGATGGCCATTTCACTTAAAGATAATGGTAATTATGAGAGTTTCGTATCTCTAGTAATGGAAGCCATAAGCAAAGGGATCAGGGTCATTGCATCTGCCGGAAACAACAGTAGCAATGCATCCGGTTACATACCGGCAGGAATAAAAGGCGTAATAACAGCAGGTGCGATCGATGATGACGGATTCAAGCTCGATATATCAAACTACGGAAATTGCGTAGATTACTATGTTCATTCAGGCTCAACGTCAGAAGCTGCAGCTATATTGGCAGGTCTCATGATAGAGGGTAAGGAAAGCGAGTGCGCTACATCTTACTATACCGACGGTGACGAGAACGTAAATGATGAAGAACCGGATCAGGATGAACCTGATGAAGACGGTGAATTCACAGTAGACAAATCCAAGATGACCTGGCCCACAAAGACAAATCTCGTCGATGCAGGCTATAGGGATTCTGACGATTTCGCAGATGCGGTAATAGCAGCATGCAAAGCAATGAAAGGCGCAGAATACGGAACCGGAAACGGGCAGGTAGACTGCATGAGATACGTAAACCTTGCTTATGCGCAGGCGCTAAATCTCATATCAGGATTGAAGGTAAACAGCAAAGGCAAGATCCCGGGGTTAAAAAGATCCAAAGGAAACGTTACTTTCAATGGTTTCAGCCTCACCAAATGCAAGTACCATCTGGTTGACGGCTGTACGACGTGGTCAACCAAAAAGCCTCACAACATCGGACATCCGGGAGGAATCAACATAAAGGATAACGGAGGTCTTGAGGAATGTTTAAAGAAACTCGGTGCTAAAAAAGGCAGCATTCTGCTTTTCGGCGGAGCAAAAAAGAATGAGGAATTCAAATGGACGCACGCTGCCATTTATGCAGGAACAGGAAAGACCGTATACGATGCCCCCGGAGGAAGCCAGACTACCGGTGTTCCGTATTCAAAGAGCGAGGGCGGGTCGAGCAAAAAGAAGTACACGCACGTTGCAGTGTTAAACTTTGCCTCTTACGAGCTTCCGGCTAATGTAACCATAGTCAAATCTTCAAAAGACACGCAGCTGACTGACAACAATGCATGTTATTCGCTGGAAGGCACAAAGTACGGTTTCTATAATGCTTCAGGAACACTTCTTCATGAGTTTGTCTTAGACGAGAACGGAAAGACCGGTTCTTATCAGATTCCTGACATGACCAAGAAATACTATATAAGCGAGATATCTGCAGGCCCGGGCTATATGCTGTCCACGACGAAATACAATGTTAATCCTTCGTCATCCACGGGAAGCTTGATAACCGTAAAAGCAGAAGATGTTCCGCTAGGTTCTGAAGCGGGATTACTTTTAGAAAAACAGGATCCTGAAGGATGGTACAACATAACCGGACACGGCATGAATGAGGCAAGGTTCAGAGTCGATTACTACGATTCTTTCATAATCGAAAGCTATAAGGATCTAAAGCCCTCCGACGGCAGCGCTCTTCCTCAGCCAAAAGCATCAGTTGAAATCGGCTCAAGTTTCGTAACAGAAGGCAAGGCAGAATTCCGGATAGATGCCGATACTCTGAGAGATGCGGCGGATTCAGGTTACTTTTATAACTTCAAAGGAACGACGCTTCCTTTAGGCACTTACGTGATCACGGAGATCAAAGCTCCTGAAGGTTACATGACGGTTGATCCTTCCAAGCCTCTGATAATGAAGATCAAGCAGGAAGGGAATACGGCTGTCACATACTTTTCGGCTGATCCTGATACATATAAAGTTTTAGATGACAGAATACTGCTTAACGAGACAGCGTTTACTGCAAGGGGCCTGTTCAGAAAAAAGGTTACTGTTCCAGAACAGTTAAATGCAAATACAAGTCTTTATTCACCTGAAGGAACAACATATGTCATCAGCCATAAGGAAAGCGGAAAGACGGCTGTCACACTCGTGTTCGGCAAAGACGGAAAAGTATCTGAGATCAAATATCCTGACGGTGTTAAGCCTGATACCCAAGGAGATGACGGTTATGTCACGCTTCCAATAGGAGAATACACGGCAAAAGAAACGCATTCCGGTTACGGACTGTATCTGAATACGGAAGAGAAGACTTTTACAGTTGAATACAACAAGAACAGTGAGATCGAATTCAGCGATGAACCGGTGTTTACCGGATTTGACCTGCTCTTGAAAAAAGTCAGGAACAGTTCGCTCTCTGATGAAGTACTGTCTCTTATACCTGTCGAAGGCGCAGAGTTCACGCTGTCCTATTACGCAGCTTTCTATGAAGATGACAGTTATAAGGATAAAGAGCCTGACAGTAAATGGATACTGAGATCAGACAGCGAAGGAAAGGTCATGTACGACAAAAATCATTTTGTCAGCGGAGACAGCCTTTTCACGGATTCAGAAAGTGCATATATAGCTGTTCAGGGAACTTATGTGATCACCGAAACAAAAGCTCCGGCCGGGACAGAGTTAAACAATGAAGCAAGAGTGATAGTAGTAAGGTTTGCCAAAGACATAGTAAAAGGCTCTCCAAACGATCCGGCAAATAAAAAGGCTACAGCTTCCACGGTATCAGAAATCGACATGACAGGCATCAAGGACGGACAGATCGATTACTACAACGACTACAACACATCGATATCGACCAAAGCGGTAAGCACTGCAAACGGAACAAAGGAAATTGCAGCAGAAAAAGGCGTAGGCATAACGGATACTCTGACATATAAGAACCTTCTGCCGGGATATCAGTACAAGATCACAGCATGGATCGTTAGATCTGACGGTTCTGTCGTGGTAAACCCTTTTGACACTACGATGCAGATCAAGAGTGACGAAGAAAGAAGCGGAACATTTAAGATACAGTTTACGGTTGATGCTTCCGTACTTAAGGGCGAGACGCTGACAGTCATGGAAGAAGTGTATATCACGGATCCTTTGGGAACAGAGCATCTCTATCTGGATCACAAGGACATCAACAACAAAGAACAGCAGGTAACGGTACCTGACATCAAGACAGAACTGATAGATGTAAAGATAGATGAATTCAACAATGCAGACAATTCAAAGATAGTATCTTACGGAAAGGACGTAACCCTGACTGACCTTATCACGTATAAGAACCTGATACCCGGAAACACATACAAGATGATCGGAACGCTGCTTGATAGGGAAACAGGGAAGACCATACTCAATCCAAAAGGAAAAGTATATGCAGCATCCGTCGAATTCATTCCCGAAAAGAGCGACGGAACGGTAAAAGTAGAATTCGAACACGTGGATACGACGATCTTCACAGGCAAAGTCGTCGCAGGTGAAAAACTCAATTCAAACGGAATAGTCCTGATCACTCATTATGACACTGAAGATGAAATGCAGACGGTTAAGCCCGTAATGATAAAGACAACGGCGAAAGACAGCAACAACGGAACAAAGACTCTCAATTTTTCGGAAACGGCAGACATTACTGATACGGTTACATATAAGGATTTAAAGCCCGGAAAGAAATACAGCATCACGGCAACCCTGATGGACAGGGCAACGGGAAAAGCATATACGGACATAGACGGAAACACTTATGTTAAGACGGTTGAGTTCACCGCCCAGACAGAAGACGGAACGGTGGAAGTGAAATTTGAAAAAGTTAAGATCTCATACGAATACAAAGAACTCGTGGTATTTGAAGACCTTAAAGATGACAAGAACGGAGCATCAGTAGCCGTTCATGCGGACATAAACGACAATGACCAGACAGTATACAGGCCCCAGGCATCAACTGTAGCAAGCTCAAAGTCCGGATCCAAGACGATAAACGAAAACAGCGGAAACGCAAAGATAACGGACAAAGTAATGTACAAAGGATTTACTCCCGGCAACACATACCGTGCGGTGGCAACATTATATAAGACAAACGGAAAGCAGATGATGAATCCAGACGGAACGCCGGTTGCCAATTCAGTAACGTTTACGCCGAAGAAGAGTAACGGAACCATTGAAGTACCGCTAACTTTTAATGTTGATGATCTTAATCCCGGAGAAGCTGTGGTCATTTTCGAGAACATCTATGATGCAGCAACACAGGAAGAAATAGCTTCAGGCAAACAGAAAGAAGACATCGAGATCGTAAGACATGCGGATCTCAACAATAAGGATCAGACGCTTAAGTACAAAATTCCCACAGTACCAAAAACAGGAGAAGAAACTTCTCCTGCTTTGATGGTCGGGTTATTGCTTGTAAGTGCTTCGGCAGGCCCTATGGGCTTTGCACTCAGAGTGAAGCGCGGTGCGAAATGCCGAGCTCCTCGGCGATCGCGAAGAAAGCCTGACGTGAGTTCTTTATTGTGCTCTCTGAAACGCAGAATGCGAGACGGCAGTAGCCGGGTCTGGAGAAACTTGATCCCTTGACGAGGAGCAGGTTCTTGGACGCGCATATCTCAGAGAATTTGTCGTCGGTTAAGCCTTCCGGAGTATTCATGAAGATATAGAGTGCTCCGTTGGGTTTGACCGCGTCAAATCCGGCATCGATGATGTTGGAGTAAAGAAGGTTTCTTCTGTGCTCATAGTTTGAAACATCAACTTTTGCATTGAGAGACTTCTCGATTACCCTCTGCCAGATGGCAGGTGCGTTTACGCTGCCGAGTGTTCTGTTGGAAAGAACGATTGCAGCGGTGAGATCGTCGTAATCCTCGTTCTTAGGTGAAACGAGAGTATAGCCGATACGCTCACCGGGAAGTGAGAGTGATTTACTCCATGAGAAGCAAACGATGAGGTTATCGATGTACTTGAGTGCGCAGGGAACTGTCATTCCGTCATAGACGAGATCGATGTAAGGTTCGTCGGAGATTACCTGGATGACGTGATCCTGAGCCTTGAGCATGTCGTTAAGCGCGGAAAGAAGTGAAGAAGGATATACAACACCTGAAGGGTTGTTGGGTGAATTGATGATAACAGCCTTGGTCTTGGGAGTAATGGCAGCCTTGATGCTGTCGATGACGGGCATGAACTTGTCGTCAGTCTGAACGATGACAGCCTTGCCGCCGTGGTTTGCGATGTAGCCGTTATACTCCATGAAGTAAGGTGCGATGACGATGACTTCATCATCAGGATCAAGAAGAGAATGCAGAACGTCGTTCATTGCAGATGCTGCGCCGACAGTCATGCAGACTGCACCGCTGGAGATCTCAAGTCCGGATTCTTCAGACTTCTTTGCAGCAATTGCGGCACGTGTTGATTCATAACCGCTGTTGCTCATATAGCCGTGCATGCCGGGTGTGGGATTTGATGCGAGTTCCTTAAGAGCGTCACTTACCTCATGAGGGGGCTCCAGGTCAGGATTGCCGATAGAGAAATCGTAAACCTTGTCAGCACCGTAGATGGCCTTGAGGCGGTTGCCTTCTTCAAACATCTTGCGGATCTGCGAACCTGCAGCCAACTGTTTCTTAAGCCTTTCTGAAATCATAAAAGGACACCTCCGAATAATTAGAATCTTGTTAAGTGAAGATCAGCCGTCGTAATCAGGATTCTTGAGTCTTCTCTCAAAGAACCTTTCGCTCAAAGGCTTGTCATAGATGAACGACTGGAATCTTGTGCATCCGCAGAGCATGAGTTCGTTAGCGTCTTCACGTGTCTTAACGCCTTTGCATATGACTGTGAAGCCGAGCTTTTCTGCGAGATTGATCATGTCTTTAACGATGATGCTTCCTCTGGGATCTTCCAAAGAGAGCTGACCGAAGTCGAATTTGAGGTAATCGGCCTTGAGATCCTGAAGGAGATCCAGTGAAGATCTTCCGAGACCGAACTTGTCGATCGTGACCTTAACGCCTTTATCGGAAAGATCCTTGGCAGCCTGGGTAAGAAGAATTCTTCCGCCTTTGAAATCAGGCTCTGAGAATTCGATGCCGATAAGCTTCCTGTCAACGCCGTGGCTGTCGATGATGTCAATGATGTCAGACACGAGCTTGGAATTGAACAGGTTCTTGGAAGCAAAGTTGCAGGTGATGGGAACGATGTTCATGCCTGAATCAGTCCATACCTTGATGGCTTCGCAGACTTTGCGCAGGACATGGAAATCGATCTTGGTAACGATGCCGGAATTACGCGCATATTCGATGAACTCATCGGGAGCGGTGATCCTTCCGTCACGCGGCCATCTTGCAAGAGCCTCAGCCTCAAAAAGGGTGGGCTTGCTTTCGGTTGCGACAACAGGCTGATAGTAGATGAGAAACTTGTTCTCGTCTACGGCCTTGGAAATGGTCATTGCGATATTCTTCTGATTGTCGTGTGCCGCATCCATCTCGGAGAACATGACGAAATCCTGACCGGTACGTCTTGCGATCTGAAGAGTGATGGAGCATTCACCGAGGACATCGTTGGATGTCATGTGTCGGGGCATAATGGAAGTAATGCCGGCTCTTGCGGAAACGATATGGGCAAAGCTCTCACCGTCGCTTTCAAGATTTACCTGAACGGCAGTAAGGAATGACTTGAGTGCATCAACCCTGGTGGAGTGGATGACGACTACGAAATTGTCACCGCCGACATGAACAGCAAACTCACCGGATTCCTGATTAACAAATTCCTCGATCTTCTGGGCAAACATCTTGATTGCTTTGCCCGTGATGTCGGAACCGAAGAAACGGTTTAACTGGTTGAATCCCTTAAGGCTGATGAAAGCACAGGAGAACATGAAGCGGTCTTCGGAATCCATGATCTTTCTGATCGCCATGTGATAGTAGTTGAGGTTGTGAAGACCCGTATCCGGATTGATGTAGCGCATGTTGCCGAACAGCTCTTTGATGCGGGCGAGCGCAATGCAGTCGCTGACGATCTTGGAGAACATCATCGTAAGTTCGCTTCTGTAATCGTCATTAACGGGAGCAAAGCTGTGTCTGTAGTAGCGTACGACAACGTTTACACCGTCAACACACTCAATGTTGTTGTCGATGTAATCTGCATCTGAATCATCGGAAATATAGGTGACAGTGCGCTTGATAAGCTTTCCGTCAACATAGACAAGATCCTCGATCTTGGAAATGGATAATCTGTTACAGCAATTCGAAAAAGCAACACCGGAAAAACTGTTTCCGTCAAACGCTTCAAGAGATGCGGAGATATCTGCAAAGGATATACTTTCGCCGCCCATTACTTCACCCCTTAAGTTTATTTATAAAAATAATATGTCACGCGCATATTTTATGCAAATAAATTACCAATATAACAAAAATCCATAAGATTTATTAAACAAACTTGATTGTTTTTTGACGGAGAAGAAAATGAAAAACGAAGATAAGAGAACAGCCAAAAGAATAAACGGAGACAACGCTGAGGAAGCCGTCATCCGAATGATGACCCAACAAGGCTTCAAACTGATATGCAGGAACTTTGAAATACACAATGTCGGTGAACTGGACTGCGTATTCTGCAAGGGAGAAGATGTCTATGTGGTCGAGGTCAGATCAAGACACAACAACGGCAATTATCCGAGCTCGGCAGAGACTGTTGATCACCGAAAGAGGCTAAAGATAGAGAGGACCACGGAACACCTTATATGCCGTTACCGTTTTTTCGAAAAGAACATCATTTTCCTTGTCGCCCAGGTCACTCATGACTCAAGCGGAATGATAAAAAACATCGAGTTAATTCCGTTTTAGTGGTGCAATATGTAGAAAAATCCCTCCTTTATATAAATATATGAAATTTGATTGCTTTGAAATTGCATATTCAATATAATTGTTGAGGTTTTGGGGCGGCACATACCGTTATTTTGCAATTTTGATCCAACCAAATTTCATTTCGAAAGAGGAAATCTGACATGAAAAGCTACAGGGAAATGAATGCGGAAGAGCTTAAGCAGGAAAAAGAGCTTCTGGTTAAGCGCTATGAAGAGTACAAGGCAATGGGCCTTTCTCTCAACATGACACGCGGAGTTCCTTCATCAGAACAGCTCGATCTTACAAGCAACATGTACGATGACCTGAGCAAGTCAGGCTTTAAGTCCGTAAAGGGCGAGGATGTCAGAAACTATGGCGTTCCCGCAGGTATCGAAGACATCCGTGCAATCTTCGCAGAAGTACTCGGCACAGACAAGGACAACATCTTCATGGGCAACTCTTCAAGCCTTAACCAGATGTTCGACGCGATCATGAGAGCAATGGTATTCGGTGAGATCGATTCCGCCAAGCCCTGGGTACAGGTTGAAGGCCGTAAGTGGCTTTGCCCGGCACCCGGTTATGACAGACATTTCAGGGTAACAGAAACAATGGGCTTTGAGCTCATTCCCGTACCCATGACAGAGAACGGTCCCGACATGGATGTTGTTGAGGAACTCGTTAAGGATCCCAAGGTTCTTGGTATCTGGTGCGTACCCTGCTACAGCAATCCTGACGGAATCGTATATTCGGAAGAGACATGCAGAAGACTTGCTTCAATGAAGACTGCAGCTCCTGATTTCAGGATCTTCTGGGACAACGCATATGTCGTTCACCATATCACAGACGTTGAGAGCGAGAGGGGACATCTGCCTGACATCCTTTCACTCTGTGCAGAAGCAGGCAACCCCAACAGGCCTTACGAATTCGCATCTTCATCAAAGGTTACATTCGCAGGCGGCGGTATCTCATGCTTCGCAGCAAACCCTGACAACATGGCAAGAGCAAAGAAGTATCTCGGTGTTCAGGCCATCTGCACAAACAAGGTAAACCAGCTTGCTCATTCAAGATTCCTTCCCAATGCTGAAGCAGTCGACAAGCACATGAGAAAGCACGCAGAGATCTTAAGACCCAAGTTCGCTGCAGTTCAGAACGTTCTCAAAGAAGAACTCGGCGAGAACGGCGGTCTCTGGCATTGGACAGACCCCAAGGGCGGTTACTTCGTAAGCTTCTATGCTTATCCCGGCACTGCGACAAAGGTCGTTTCAATGTGCAAGGAGGCAGGAGTTGCTCTTACACCCGCAGGCGCAAGCTATCCTTACGGTAAGGATCCTGACGATTCAAACATCCGTCTTTGTCCTTCATTCCCGCCGGTCGAAAACATCGTCAAGGCGGTGAGCATACTCAGCGTTTGTGCTAAAATTACTGCTATAGATAAACTTCTGGAGGAGTAATCCCGTGATGACAAAAGATACTTATGAGAGCCCCCTGAATTCAAGATACGCGAGCAGGGAGATGCAGTTCATTTTCTCTCCCGACAAGAAGTTCCGCACATGGAGACTTCTTTGGATCGCATTGGCAGAGGCAGAGAAGGAATTAGGCCTTAACATCACAGACGAGCAGATCGCTGACCTCAAGGCTCACAAGGAAGACATCGACTATGAGGATGCCGCAGCAGAGGAGAAGATCCGCCGCCACGACGTTATGGCTCACGTACATTCATACGGCAAGCAGGTGTCAGGTTCCGGTGCAGACAGGATCATCCACCTCGGTGCTACATCATGCTACGTCGGTGACAACACAGACATCATCATCATGAGAGACGCTCTGACTCTCGTTAAGAAGAGACTGGTCGTTCTCATTTCCAAGCTCTCTGAATTCGCAGACGAGTATAAGGCAATGCCTACTCTCGGATTCACTCATTTCCAGCCCGCACAGCTCGTAACGGTAGGAAAGAGGGCAACACTCTGGCTCCAGGATCTCGTATTCGACCTTGAGACAGTTGAAAATGCGATCGCATCACTCAAGCTCCTCGGATGCAAGGGTACAACAGGTACACAGGCATCTTTCCTTGATCTTTTCGACGGCGATCACGCAAAGTGCGTAGAGCTCGACAAGAAGATCTGTGCAAAGATGGGATTTGAGTCTTCTTATTATGTATCCGGTCAGACCTATTCCAGAAAGATCGATTTCACAGTACTTTCCGCACTCGCAGCAATCGCACAGAGCGCACACAAGTTCTCTAACGACATCAGACTTCTCCAGCACTTAAAGGAGATCGAAGAGCCTTTCGAGAAGAACCAGATCGGATCTTCCGCAATGGCATACAAGAGAAACCCGATGAGATCCGAAAGAATCGCATCTCTTTCAAGATACGTAATCGCAGACGTTCTCAATCCCGCAATGACATCTTCAGAGCAGTGGTTTGAAAGAACATTAGATGACTCCGCAAACAAGCGTATTTCTGTACCTGAGGCATTCCTCGCAGTTGATGCTATCCTCGGTATCTACACAAACGTAGTTTCCGGTCTTGTCGTATATCCCAAGATGATCGAGAAGCACATTCTTGACGAGCTCCCGTTCATGATGACAGAGAACATCATGATGGAAGCAACAAAGAAGGGCGGAAACCGTCAGGAACTCCACGAGGAGATCCGTCAGCTCTCAATGCAGGCAGGTTCCGTCGTCAAGAACGAAGGCAAGCCCAACGACCTTCTCGAGAGAATTGCTGCTGACCCGAAGTTCGGCATGACAATGGACGAGCTCATCAAGCTCAGAGATCCCAAGCTCTACATCGGCAGATGCCCCGAGCAGGTCGATGCATTCCTTAACGAGTGCGTAAGGCCTCTGCTTGCATCACACAAGGACGATCTCGCAGTAGACGAAGTCGAGCTGAAAGTCTGATACTGTTTTCAAATGAATTAATGAAGGCTGTTCGTAATGAACAGCCTTTTTTTACTTAACCTACGGACTAAAACAGCAAATACAATAAATCAGTCCGTAGGTTTCTAAAATATTAGAAATAGAAATACCTAAACCTACGGACCGGATATAAGATTTAATCAATTCAGTCCGTAGTTTTCTGGTTTATTGATCCAAATACAATCTAAACCTACGGACTAAAAACACAAAAATGCCAATTTAGTCCGTAGTTAACTGAAAAATGAGATATAGATCAAAGAAAAAGGCTGCCACACGAGTGACAGCCTTGATTTGATCAATCAGAAACAGTTATCAGAGAAGTCCGTTCTTCTTCTTCATAGCTGCGTTGACTTTCATCGGGAGACCGAAGCAGTTGATGAATCCGCCTGCGTCAGCCTGGTTGTAAACGTCATCAGCCTCAAATGTAGCGATCTCAGGATCGTAGAGGGAGAAGGGTGACTTTGTGCCTGCAGGTGTGCAGTTGCCCTTGTAGAGCTTCATCTTAACTTCGCCTGTGACAGTCTTTTCCGTGTCATCAACGAAAGCTGTGAGAGCTTCTCTGAGAGGGTGGAACCACTGTCCGTAGTAAACGAGCTCAGCGAACTTCTGGGATACGAGATCCTTGTAGTGGAGAGTGTCACGCTCGATGGTGAGGAGCTCAAGCTCTCTGTGAGCTGCGAAGAGGAGTGTTCCGCCAGGAGTCTCATAAACGCCTCTGGACTTCATGCCTACGAGACGGTTCTCAACGATGTCAGCGATACCAACGCCGTTTGCGCCGGCAACCTTGTTGCAGTACTTGAGAAGATCAGCGGGAGCGAGCTTCTGGCCGTCAACTTCAACAGGGATACCCTTTTCGAACTTGATGGTTACATATGTAGGAGTGTCAGGTGCCTTCTCGGGAGAAACCATGAGCTCAAGGATCTTGTCGAGGTTAGGCTCATTTGCGGGATCCTCAAGATCCATACCCTCGTGAGAGAGGTGCCAGAGGTTCTCATCCTTGGAGTAGTTGTTTTCCTTAGTAACAGGAACTTCGATGCCGTGAGCTGCTGCGTAGTCGATCTCTTCGTCACGAGACTTGATGTCCCAGATTCTCCAGGGAGCGAGGATCTTCATCTCAGGAGCAAGAGCCTTGATGGAAAGCTCAAATCTTACCTGATCGTTGCCCTTGCCGGTGCAGCCGTGAACGATCGTTGTGCAGCCTTCCTTACGTGCAACATCAACGAAATGCTTAGCGATAAGAGGACGTGCCATGGATGTTCCGAGGAGGTACTTACCCTCGTAAACTGCGTTAGCCTTGAGAGTAGGGTAGACGAAGTCTGTAACGAACTCGTCTTCGATGTTCTCAACGTAGCACTTTGTGGCGCCGCACTTGAGTGCCTTAGCCTTGAGGTAGTCGTTGTCGACACCTACGCCGACCTCACCGCAGTAAGCGATGACTTCGCAGTCGTAATGCTCAAGGAGCCACGGAATGATGATTGATGTGTCGAGACCGCCTGAATATGCAAGCAGGAACTTTTCTTTTGCCATAAGGCACCTCCGTAATGAATAATTATGCAAGCTGTTGAATAAATCGACAACATATTACTCTTTGTTAACCGCCGAGTCAATAGGCTTTATTGTAAATAGCGCTCTTAAGAAAAACAAGTAAATATATTATAGTGTTTTTTGTGCATGTTTTTAGCGGTCTCATTTTGTAAAAAGCATGCATATTGGGTACAATTCTATTGGATATTTTTCAAAAGTGGAGAGCGGAGATTTTCAGATGGCATATCCTTTGATGGAGCATCCGTCAGGAACAGAGTTTTTCTTTGACGGAGCTTTTTATGATGTCTGTTCTGACAAGGCAGAAGAGCTTTCAAAGCCTACCGATGACAGAACATACTATGAGACTGTAAGGATCAAGAGGGGAGTGCTTCTGTTCCTGGAAGACCACATGGCAAGGCTTACCAAGTCAGTCGCTGGTCTTGAGAACTTTCCCATCAATACAAATGATATTTCAGATAAAGCTTATTCATTTTTAAAAAAGATAGGTTTTGGCAAAGACGGCAACATCCGCATCGTCCTTACTAAAGACCATCTTCTTATTCATCTTGTTGAAGTTAACGTTCCCGATGAGTCAAAGTTCGCAAACGGCATCAACACGAGCCTTTTCCAGTGGGAAAGGCAGACGCCCAACCTCAAGATATTCAGGGGCGACTACAAGAATGCCGTAAACGAAAAGTTCAGGACAGAGAACGCTCACGGCAAACCTTTTGAATTAGTCCTTTCAGATAACGAAGGAAAGCTCTACGAAGGATCCATGTCCAACCTGTTCGTCATTATGGACGGCAAGGTTTATTCCGCTCCCGATGACAAGATCCTCATAGGCATCACCAGAAGGCGCGTGATCGAGGCTTTGAAGAGATCAGGCCTTGAGCTTCACACGGGCATGTTCACCATGGATGAACTCATAAAGGGCAATGCTGCGATCTTTGTTAGCAGCACGCCTTTTGACATACTTCCTGTCACTTATATAGATGACAATACTTTTGATTCCGTATCCAACCCGCTCCTCAAGATGATCTCCGAAGCTTATGCGGGCTATACGGAAGAATACATTGCTGATCATTTGGAGGTGATATAAATGGAAACAAAGAAGGGAAAGGTATCGGTTACCACCGAAAACATTTTTCCGGTAATCAGACAGTGGCTCTACGAGGATAAGGACATCTTCGTCAGAGAGCTCGTTTCAAACTGCGCGGACGCTATCTCAAAGCACAGACGTCTCGCAGAACTCGGCAAGGCTGAAGCAGGAGCAGATCCCAAGGCTGATTATTCCATAAAGATCATTTACGATGACGACGCCAAGACACTTGCATTCTGCGACGACGGTATCGGAATGACGCAGGAGGAAGTCGAAAAGTACATCAACCAGATCGCATTCTCCGGAGCACTTGACTTCGTTACGAAGTATCAGGAGGAATCCACAGACAAATCAGGCATCATCGGACATTTCGGCTTAGGTTTCTACTCAGCATTCATGGTATCCGATGAAGTAACCATCGATACAAAGAGCTTCGTTGAAGGCTCAGAGGCAGTCACATGGAAGTCCGCTGACGGCATGGATTATGAGATCGCACCTTCCGACAAGAAGGACAGGGGAACAGTAATAACACTTAAGCTCTCTGAAGAAGCAATCAAGATCTTTGATTCCGCAACGATCCGCATGACACTGCGCAAGTACTGCTATTTCGCACCTGCAGACATCTATTTCGTTGACACAAAGGCCGACAAGCTCCACGAGGAGGCTGAGGCAAAGAGGAAGAAGGAAGCAGAGGAGAAGGGTGAAGAGTATAAGGAAGAACCCATCAAGAACCTTCCCGTAAACAACAAGAGTCCTCTGTGGACAAAGAAGCCCTCCGAGTGCACCGATGAAGAGTACAAGTCCTTCTACCACAGTGTATTCAATGACGGCCGTGATCCGCTTTTCTGGATCCATCTCAACATGGATTATCCTTTCACACTTCAGGGTATCCTTTATTTCCCGAAGACAGACAACGTTTATCAGTCACTCGAGGGAAGGATCAAGATCTACAATCACCAGATCTTCGTAGCAGACAACATCGAGGAGATCATCCCTGATTTCCTGTTCCTGCTCCAGGGCTGCCTTGACTGCTCAGACCTGCCGCTCAATGTTTCACGTTCCGCACTCCAGCAGGATGAATACGTAAAGAAGCTTTCAGGACACATCATCAAGAAGGTATCCGACAAACTTAACGAGCTCTTCAAGAAGCAGCGTGAGGACTATGAGAAGTACTGGTCCGACATCTCCATCTTCGTCAAGTACGGCATGATGAAGGAAGAGAAGTTCTACGAGAAGGTGGAAGGCATCTGCCTCTTCAAGACAGTTGACGGCAAGTTCAAGACACTTGCAGAGCTCACTGAAGGTGATCACAAGACCATCAGATATACCACAGATCCAAAAGCTCAGGCAGCTTATGTCGAGATGAGCAAGAAGGACGGATTTGACGTTGTCATCATGAACGAAGAGATCGACAACAACTTCATGTCATTCCATGAATACAAGAAGCCCGAGAACAGGTTCCAGAGAGTCGACTCAGAGCTTTCCGGCAAGGAATCCGACGAAGAGACAAAAAACAAGCTCAAGGACTATTTCCGTGCAGCGCTTAACAACGACAAGCTCAACGTATTTGCCCAGCAGATGGGTGCTGACTCAATGCCTGCTCTCATCAGGGAAGCAGAGCACAACAGACGTATGAAGGAAATGCGCTCACAATATGAGAAAATGATGCAGATGAGCAATATGTCACCCGAAGAGATGGCTGACATGTTCCCTGATACAGAGGAACTCGTCATCAACACGGACAGCCCGCTCATCACGAAGCTCGAGGCTCTTGAAGCTATGGGCACAAAGAAGGAGCAGGCTGACCGTCTCGCACAGCACATCTACGATCAGGCAAAGCTTGCTCACGGATCGCTCGACAGCGAAGGTCTTGAGAGGTTCCTCAGATACAATACAGAACTGCTTGCTAAAAGCGCCGACAATATTTAATAAAGGAGAATTCCAATGAACGAGAGCGACGTCAGAAGAGTCCTGTCAGAAAAGAAAGAAGGTTACAACGTTGAGGCCGGCGGCATCCTGCACGACGTTAAGTATGACCTTGAATGCGCAGGCATCGAAAAGGTAAGAGTTATCAACCGTTACGATGTTTCGGGCATTACTGATGAAGAATACGAGAAGGCAAAGACCGTCGTATTCAGCGAACCCCCGGTAGATACTGTTTCTGACGAGACAGTAGATCTTTCAGGCGCAGCTTATGTGCTCATCATCGAGTCACTCCCGGGCCAGTACGACCAGAGAGCAGATTCCGCCGCACAATGCATCCAGTTCCTTACACAGAAGGAGCGTCCTCTCGTTAAGTGCGCAAGGATCGTAGCTTTCTACGGCTCTGTTTCCGAAGACGACAAGGAGAAGATCAAGGGTTACCTGATCAACCCCGTTGAGGCAAGGGAAGCTTCAGCAAAGAAGCCTGCAACTCTTGTCGATACATACGTTATTCCCACAACAGTTCCCACAGTCGAAGGCTTCACTTCAATGGACGATGCCGAGCTCAAGGCTTTAAGGGACGGCATGGGCCTTGCAATGAGCTTTGAAGACATCAAGTTCGTTCAGGATTTCTTCAAGACACAGGGAAGACAGCCGACAGTAACAGAGATCAGGGTTCTCGATACATACTGGTCAGATCACTGCCGTCACACGACATTCCTCACTCAGCTCACTGACGTTAAGTTCGACGGCGACGACGAGCTCACGGAAGAGATAAAGAAGACATACGCAGACTACCTTTCAAACCGTGAGGAAGTCTACGGTGACAGGATCTCCAAGAAGCCCATCTGCCTCATGGACCTCGCTACTCTCGCTGCAAAGAAGCTCAAGAAGGACGGCAAGCTCGCTGACTTAGATGAATCAGAAGAGATCAACGCATGCTCAATCAAGGTCAAGATCGAAGTAGACGGCAAGGAAGAAGATTACATCTTCATGTTCAAGAACGAAACCCATAACCATCCTACCGAGATCGAACCTTTCGGCGGCGCTGCCACATGCCTCGGCGGTGCCATCAGAGACCCGCTCTCAGGAAGATCTTATGTATATCAGGCTATGCGCGTTACGGGCGCAGGCGACCCGACAGTACCTGTTTCCCTTACTCTCAAGGGCAAGCTCTCACAGAAGAAGCTCGTAAGGACAGCTGCTGCAGGTTATTCCTCATACGGCAACCAGATCGGTCTTGCTACAGGCCAGGTAGATGAGCTCTATCATCCCGGCTATGTCGCAAAGAGAATGGAGATCGGCGCAGTTGTAGGTGCAGCTCCCGCATACAACATCGTCCGTGAAAGACCCGCTGCAGGCGACATCGTTGTACTCCTCGGCGGAAGAACCGGACGTGACGGTATCGGCGGTGCAACAGGTTCATCCAAGGCACACGATACAAAGTCAGTAATCACCTGCGGATCTGAAGTTCAAAAGGGTAACCCTCCGACCGAGCGTAAGCTCCAGAGACTCTTCAGATATCCTGAAGTCACAAGACTCATCATCAGATGTAATGACTTCGGTGCAGGCGGTGTATCAGTTGCCATCGGTGAGCTCGCAGAGGGCCTTAAGATCAACCTCGACGCAGTTCCGAAGAAGTACGAAGGTCTTGACGGTACGGAGATCGCAATCTCCGAGTCACAGGAGAGAATGGCTGTCGTAGTTCACCCAGCTGACCTCGACAAGTTCATGAAGGCAGCAGAGAAGGAAAACCTTGAAGCAACCGTTGTTGCTGAGGTTACCGAAGAGCCTTCAATGAGAATGGTATGGAACGGCAACACTATCGTCGACCTGCCCAGATCATTCATCGATACAAACGGTGCAAGCCAGTTCACCGAAGCAGTCGTCAAGCCCGCTGAAGGAGAGGTTTACCTCGACAAGAAGGCTGACGGCGTAATTGACGGTGATTTCGCAGCTTCCCTCAAGGGCACTCTTAATTCACTCGACGGCTGCTCACGTAAGGGCCTCATCCAGAGATTCGACTCTTCCATCGGTGCAGGCACGGTCATCATGCCTTACGGCGGTAAGATGCAGAATTCACCTGAGGAAGGCATGGCATGCAAGATCCCGCTCGACAAGGGTTACACAAAGGACTGCTCCGTAATGGCTTACGGTTTCGATCCTTATTTCACTGAGTGGAGCCCTTTCGCAGGTTCATATCACGCAGTAGTTGAGTCATTGCTCAAGCTCCTTGCCATGGGCTGTGATCCTTCAAAGGCAAGACTCACATTCCAGGAATACTTCGAGAGAATGGGCGAACCTTCAACATGGGGCAAGCCGCTCTCAGCACTCCTTGGTGCATACAGGGCTCAGCTCGACTACGGTACTGCGGCTATCGGTGGAAAAGACTCAATGAGCGGAACCTTCAACGATATACACGTACCTCCGACGCTCGTTTCCTTCGCTGTCGGCATGTCAAAGTCCGACAAGATCATTTCCGCAACACTCAAGGGCGCAGGCCAGAAGCTCTATATGCTCTCATGCGCAAGGAACGGAATAGGCTTCTACAAAAAGGATCACGTTCTCCGCGTATTCAAGTCCGTAAAGGAACTGCAGGAGAGAGGACAGGTCAAGAACGCTGCTGTAGTTAAGTCAGCAGGTCTTGCATCAAGAGTCGCTGCAATGTGCTTTGGTAACGAGCTCGGCTTTGAATTCTCCGACAAGCTCACATTCGATGATCTCTTCTCAAGAAAGATGGGAACCATCATCGTGGCAATCCCTAACGATTCCAACGCCATCGACAAGGTCGAGATGGCAGGCGGCAAGTTCGTAGGTACTACAAACGATTCCGGCAAGTTCACATGGAACGGTGCTTCACTTGATCTTGCTGACGCTCTTGAAGCTTACGAGGGCAAGCTCGAAAGGATCTTCCCGACAAAAGCAGCTGACGCACAGATGCCCGTCGAGATCAAGGAATTCACAACTGATAAGACATTCAAGGCAGCTCCCGGAATCCTCAAGGGTGCCAAGCCGAAGGTCGTCATCCCCGTATTCCCGGGTACCAACTGTGAGATCGATACCGCAAGAGCTTTCGAGCGTGCAGGCGCTGAAGCTGAGGTATTCGTAATCCGCAACAGGAACCAGAACGACATCAACGAGTCATTCGCAGAGCTCGCAGCAAAGATCAAGCAGGCTAACATCGTCATGATCCCCGGCGGTTTCTCCGCAGGTGACGAGCCTGAAGGATCAGGTAAGTTCATTACCGCATCTTTCAAGAACAGCGCTCTTGCTGATTCCATCACAGACCTTCTCAAGAACAGGGACGGTCTCATGCTCGGTATCTGCAACGGCTTCCAGGCTTTGATCAAGCTCGGTCTCGTACCTTTCGGTGAGATCCGTGAACTTACTGAGGACGCACCGACGCTCACATTCAACAACATCGGCCGTCACCAGAACAAGTACGCGGCAACAAAGATCATGTCCAACAACAGCCCTTGGCTCATGGGTGTTAAGACAGGCGATGTATACGAGATCCCGTTCTCACACGGTGAAGGTAAGGTCGCATGCAGCCCCGAGCTCGTGGAAAAGCTCGCAAAGAACGGTCAGATCGCTACCTGCTACGTTGATTTCAACGGCAATCCCGCTAAGGAGACACAGTTCAATCCGAACGGCTCCGTATGCGCTATTGAAGGTATCCTTTCACCTGACGGCAGGGTATTCGGTAAGATGGGACACTCAGAGAGATACGACATCGATCTGTGCTCCAACATCCCCGGACCCAAGGATCAGAAGCTCTTTGAATCGGGTGTTAAGTACTTCCTCTGATGACAAAGGAACGCGTCTTACAGATAATGAAGGAAAACAATATTCTGCCTGAAGCCGGCTTCGGGCAGAATTTCCTTTGTGATGAGGACATTATCGAAGGCATCATCGAAGCGGCTGACATCAGGCCCGGAGATACCGTTCTTGAGATAGGCCCCGGCATCGGAGCGCTTACTGAACCGCTTTCCAAAATGGATATAAACCTCAGATGCGTTGAGATCGACAAAAGGCTCGTAAGCTATCTAAGAGGCGCTTATCCTGACGTTGAGATAATCGATTCGGACTTCTTAAAACTCAAGGATTACGGTGCGGAGAAGATAGACGTCGTCATTTCAAATCTGCCGTATTACATCATGACGGACATCATGATGAAGGTCTTTGAGGAAGCGGTAAACGCAAGAACTATCGTCTACATGGTAGAAGAAGCAGCTTTGGACCGCATACTCTGTGAATCATCCACCAAGAGTTACGGACCTCTGGCAGTCGTGTCAGAGCTTTACGGTGCGATCCGTATCGTATCAAAAGTTCCCGGGACGTGTTTCGTTCCGCAGCCCAGGACCACTTCGGCAGTCATAAGCTTCAAATGCAATGAAAACAGGCCTGACAAAGAACTGATGGCTTTCATAAAGAAGTGCTTTGCCCAGAGAAGAAAGACTCTTGCCAACAACCTCAAGGGCTGTGACAAGGAAAAGCTCTCGAACTGGGTTAAAGAAAACTTCACAACGGAAAGCATCAGGGCAGAGGTATTGGAGCCCTGTGACTTCAGAGACCTTTATAATACTTTAAAGTAAAATGTTATAATTAAGTATTACGCAGATAAGCGGGGATCAAACTTATGAGAAAATCTAATTCGAGCATTCTTGGCAAGTATTCTGACGGCTCCAATAAGAAAAAGGGGTCAAAGGATTCCGGTATCGTTGAATACAGGCAGCTCTACAAGGGCGAGATATCTGCCAAGAACGTTACCGAGAAGAAGGTCCAGACATTAGAGGACAAGATCGCCGCGCGTGATTATCGTGCAAACGATGACAAGAAAAAGGATGAGGAGAGTGCCCAGATCACGATCGGCGGCATCTCTTACATCGTAAGAAGTGAGGATGCATCACCGGACAGAATCCGCAAGGTAGGCGACCTCGCTGACGAGATCTATAAAGAAACACGTGACAACAATCCGTACATCGCTTCGCTCAAGACAGCCATCATGTCACTCTTTGAGGCATGCGACAGACTCATCACTTTAAGGGCAGAGAACAATGCTCTCAAGACTGAGCTGATGTACTACAAGCAGAAGGACAAGCTCAACGAGGAGAAGGAGAAGAAGCCTGATCCCACACCCATGGAAAAGCTCGCTGAATCATCTTCCATCGGAAAGAGCATTTTGTTTTCACACTTAAAAGACAATGAGAAAAAAGATTGAATTACTGGCTCCCGCCGGTAACCTTGAGATACTCAAGGCTGCTGTTGACATGGGAGCCGATGCCGTTTATTGCGGCCTTGGACGTTTTAACGCAAGAGTAAATGCAGATAACCTTGATCTTTACGGGCTTGAAGAAGCCCTTGATTATGCGCATCTGCGTTCATCGAAAGTCTATCTGACTGTCAACACGCTGATGAACGACATGGAGTTCGAGGAATTCCTGCCGGAAGTCGCAAGAGCTGTGGAGATGGGCGTTGACGGCCTCATAATCGCTGACACCGCGTTAATGATAAAGCTCGCCAAAGCTTTCCCTGACGTGCTCATAAACGCGAGCACCCAGATGAACGTATTCTCCGAAGATGAGTTCTTTAACCTTTCAAAGCTCGGCGTTAACCGCATCGTTCTGCCGAGGGAACTCACGATGGACGAGATAGCTTCAAGGACCGCAAAGGCTGCCAAATACGGCATGGACACCGAAGTGTTCGCTCACGGCGCAGTATGCGTCTGCGTTTCAGGTCTTTGCCTTTTCTCCGCAATGAACAAGAGCGGTACGAGATCCGGCAACAGGGGAACATGCGCTCAGCCTTGCAGGGAAGAGTACACCCTCTTAAATGACGGATTAAAGCTTCGAAAAGGACATCTCCTGTCACCCAAGGACAGGGACGTAACCGACTATATCGGAAGGCTCATTGATTCAGGAGTCGCATCATTAAAGCTCGAAGGCAGGATGCGTGAGATCAGCTATGTCAGATCATGCGTTTCCGCTTACCGCACCATGATAGATGCCTACTACGAAGGAGCACTGGATGATCATCTCAAGAGGAGACTCAGACAGGACCTCTTGATCAACTTCAACAGAGGCGGCAGCTATACGACTCAGGCGCTCTCGGGCAACAAGGACAGCAATCTCCTTTCAGGTGAATACCCGGGCAAGTACGGTCTTTACATCGGCAAAGTCATCAGGACCGACAGGGGGAGCGGCGAGATCCGCATGAGCTTCGGCAGAAACCTTCCTGTTCCTTCAAAGGGCGACTATCTCTCGATAAGGAAGAGCAGGTCTTTCGAGGTTTGCTCATTCCCGATAGGAAAGCTCGTCGAATATCCGGATCACCTTGACGTAAGAGGACTTCATCCCGACATGTTCAGGAAGATAGAACCCGGCATGGAGATCTTCCTGATGAATCACAACGAGCCCGTTTCAAAGGACCTTTTCAGAAGGACACCCATCAAGATGACGGTCTCACTCAAGGGCAGTTCTTTATCGCTCCAGTCAGTCGTTACTGAAGGCATGTCGGCAGGAACCAAGGCAGTAACTGTTAAGCCTCTTCCTGAGGATTTCCAGGGCGCTCTGATGGATCCCGAAAGAATGGACACGCAGCTCCATAAGACGCTCGATACCGCATTTGAAGTAACTGAGGTCAAGACGGAAGGCGATTTCGATCTTTACTGTCCGGTGAGCTTCATTAACGAACTCAGACGTGAGAACTTAAAGCTCCTCGAAGAAAAGGTCGCAAAGAGATTCAAGAGAAACTCTGACTATTCTATAGATACCGTCGAAAAGACCGAAGGCACGCCTTCAGGAAAGAACCTCGTGATGTACACATATCCCACGATAAGGCTCTTCAAGAATGCGTTTGAGCCCGGTGCAGACATCTACTGCTTCAGCCTTTACGACCTTTCCGTACAGGCATTGAGAAATGAGATCGTATCTTTCGTAAAAGAGCAGGGCGCTGAGCTCTGCCTCATGCTGCCTGACTTTTACCATGATAAAACGGCTAAAGTCGTGGACAATACGATAGACATCCTTAAGAAAGAATTGGAAGATAAGTTTACGGCAGTACTTACATCCCAGCTCTTCGAGGATAAGAAGAAGTACAGCGACAAAGGCCTTAAGAAGTATGTTTCCGCTGCCGCGAACATCTACAGCAGGGATTCGCTGAAGGCTGCAACAGCTTACTGTGACGCTCTCTTCATGTCTCACGAGCTCTCCGCAGAAGAGATAATGGAGTGTTCTGAAGTCCTGGAAGGCACAGGAACGGCCCTGATCGTACAGGAAGAGGGCCAGATACCCTGGATGCAGTCGGATTTCTGCTGCTGCGGCCAGAACGCAAAGGACTGCAAGTTCTGCGAGCGTCAGAGCGTTTTCGCGCTTAACGGCGTCAGCAGTGAAGAGACGAAGTGCTTGGCGGTTCCTCACAGGGCAGACTGCTCATGCACGATCTACGGACCTTCAAGGAATCTCTGGAAAGATATGGATTACCCGGACTGTGATATAATCACTAACCGCACGATAATACCCAAGGGGGAGAGATATGGCTGAGATCTATATAGAAAAGTGCCGTGACACCGCTGTTATACCTGCATATGCCCATCCTGGCGATGCAGGCATGGATATCTATGCAGCAGCAGATGTCACAGTCGAACCCGGCAGGAGCGTACTCGTTCCTACTGGTCTCAAGATGGCCATTCCCGTTGGATATGAGGTCCAGATAAGACCCAGGAGCGGTATTTCATTAAAGACACCTTTAAGAGTGCCCAACGCTCCCGGAACTATCGATGCGGGCTACAGGGATGAGGTTAACGTCATCATCTACAACGCATCCTATAAGGATGAGTCAGAAAACGGCGAGCCTTTCGATCTCAGCACAAAGGGCTGCAAACACGGAACATACAAGATCTGCTGCGGTGACAGGATCGCGCAGATGGTAATAGCAAAGGTCGAGGAGTGCACTTTCACTGAGTGCTCCGACGTATCTGCAATAGGAGAGAACAGGGGCGGAGGATTCGGCTCCAGCGGAATTAAATGAAATTATCTGAAGAAAACCTTTATGTAGATTACAAGAAGACGAAGAAGAGGAGAAAGAACCCTTTCGCCGTTCGTTTCGCACTTGTATTGAGTATCATGGCAACGATCATCATCGTAATGATCACGCTTACGGTTTTCTCATCAAACCATCTTCTGAACATCGAAAAGAACTATCTTTCAAACGTTCCTTCAAACATCCTGCCGTCATACAGCACGACGAGCTTTGAGTCGATAGACGGCCAGACATCACTTCAGGGTTGGTTTTTCAAGACCAAGAACCCGATCTCCACGATCATCGTAAATCACGACACCGGTTCAAACAGACTCCCGTTCGGCGTTGAAATGATCGACATGATCGAGACGTGGCTCGACAACGGCTACAACGTTTTCTTATACGACCAGAGAAACTCAAACGCTTCAGGCGGCGATATCTCATGCTACGGCTATCTTGAATGGCAGGACGTCCTTGGAGCGATATCCATCGTAAGAAAGATCTCCGTCACGACGGATGTCATCTTATTCGGCATCGGCACGGGATGCACATCACAGATCATTGCTTATCAGAAGCTCCCGGCTCCCAACATAAACGACATGGAGCTTCAGCAGTACAGCAGAAATATAAGGGAGATCGGCTTTGACAGATCCTATATCAAGGGCATGATCTTCGATTCGCCTGCAAAGATGTCAGATGATTACATCAGACCCGTCGTTGCACAGAAGGAGTTCATGGGATTCCTTACCCAGTATTTCGTTCCTTACGCCATAAGGGTCTCTGCAGGCTCTGACAACGTCAATGTCGCAGCAGAGATAGCAAGACTTCCGATGCCCGTCATGATCTTATACGGAGGCCATGACAACTTCGTCGGAGCAGACAAGATCAACCAGATAATCAACGAGAGAGGCCGTCTCAACGAATCGCTCACCAAGAGCAAGATGATCACCGGCGCGGGATACCTCGAAGAATACACGATCAATAAGAATGAATATATTGAAGCCGTTCAGGATTACCTCAATACATTCTTCATCATCAAGGACAAGAAAGTATGAAAGACGTACTTGTATTAGGAATAGAGAGCTCCTGTGACGAGACAGCTGTGGCGGTCGTAAAGAACGGCCGTGAGATCTTATCCGATGTCATCGCTTCACAGGCAGATTTTCATGAGCAGTTCGGCGGTGTAGTACCTGAGCTCGCTTCAAGAATGCATGTCGATGCCGTTTATCCTGCGATAAGCAAGGCTCTTTCCGATGCTAACGTCTCATTGAGCGACCTGGACTGCGTTGCGGTCACATACGGCCCCGGCCTTGTGGGAGCGCTTCTCGTTGGACTTTCAGCAGCAAAAGGACTCTGTGAGGTAACGGGACTTCCTCTTGTCGGAGTTCATCACTTAAAGGGGCACATAGCAGCAAACTATCTGTGTTTCCCGGAGCTCGAACCGCCGTTCCTTTGCCTCTGCGTATCAGGCGGAAATACCATGATCGTCCGTGTCGACACATATACCGACATGGAGATCCTGGGCCGCACCAGGGATGATGCAGCCGGTGAAGCAATAGACAAGATCGCAAGAGTAATTGGCCTGGGCTATCCGGGCGGCCCCAAGATGGACAAGGCAGGGCAGGGCGGAGACACCTCGAAATACCAGTTCGCAAGGACTCACATGACCGATACCCTTGATTTCTCTTTCTCGGGAATCAAGACATCCGCGCTTAATCTCATAAACGGAATAAGACAGAAGGGCGAAGAGCCTGATCTTAAGGATTTCACGGCATCTTACCAGCAGAACATCGCAGAGATCCTGTTAGGCAACACTCTCAAAGCCGCTGAATCAACGGGTCTTAACAAAATCTGCCTCGCAGGCGGCGTTTCCGCCAACTCGTTTTTGAGGACAACTTTTGACAGGGCAGCAGAGCAGAAGGGCTTAAAACTCTACTATCCGAACCTGAGGCTCTGCACCGACAACGGCGCCATGATTGCATCTGCGGGCTATTTCGAATATATTAATGGCACCAGACACGGGCTCGACCTCAACGCAAGCCCGTCATTAAAGCTTTAAAGGAATCAAAATGCCGATACAGAAGGGAATAAAGATAATAGCCGAGAACAGAAAGGCCTTTCACGATTATTTCATCGACGAAAGGTTTGAATGCGGCGTGGCCCTTTCAGGCACGGAAGTTAAGAGCCTGCGGGCAGGGAAGGTGAACCTCAAGGATTCATACTGCCAGGTTAAAGACGGCGAGATCTTCCTCATAGGCGTTCACATCAGCCCTTACGATCACGGCAACAGGTTTAACTTAGATCCCATGAGAAGCCGCAAGCTCCTGATGCATAAGAAGGAGATTATAAGACTTTATTCCAAGACCAAGGAAGACGGACTTACGATCGTTCCCACGAAGTGCTATTTCAAGGACAGCAAGGTCAAGTTCGAGATCGGTCTTGCCAGAGGTAAGAAGAACTACGACAAGCGTGACACAGAAGCCCAGAAGCAGGCTAAACGCGACATAGAAAGAGCAGTAAAGAACCGTAATAATCTGTAATTCATGGTAGAATAACAGTATAGATCATCCGGAGAGTAACTGATGTCATTTGATTTTCGAAAGGAAAACAGGGAGGTCTCAAGACAGAACGTCGTTCTGACCATCGTGTTCTGGGCGCTCACTTTGGCATGCATACTCATGATCTTCATCCTCTCCAACATTCCGATCGATGAGGTTAGCGAGAACATCAATGCGGTAGTCACGTCGTTCAGACGTGAGTCGCCCACATACTTAATCGATCTGGCAAACAATTCCGGTGTAAGGACCGCAGCCCACATCATTGAATTCGGACTGCTTACGCTATTCGCATATCTGGCGATCTCAAGCACGAACAAGATCTCAGTAAAGACATCTTATGCGGAGAGCCCCATGAAGATCTTGAAATCAGACAACGAGATGAACATCATCTTTACGCTCTGGTTTGCGATCCTCAACGCTATCTTTGACGAATACCATCAGCTTTTCGTATCAGGCCACGAAGGCGGCGTCATCGATCTGTGCAAGGACATCGTGGGCATCATCTTCGTATTGCTCTGGATCCGCGTCATTTTCTCGATCTCACTCAAGGTCAGAGGAAAGAAAGAGATCCGTTATTCCTGATGTAATACTCATCATACTTCACACAAATCATGTACAAATCCCGCGGACGCTGTGTTAAACAGCGTTTGTTCATTATGGGCAGCATTAACGTGTTGCAACTACTTCGGTATACCGTTATACTTGGATTATGAAAAAGGAGTGTATCATATGCTGATAAACGACCGCCTTAAAGAACTGGATATGAGTAAATACCGCCTCAGTAAGGAAAGCGGCGTTCCCCAGGCGACGATCAACGATATCTGCAGCGGAAAGACCGATCTGAATAAATGCGCCGCAGGAACACTCTACCAGATAGCCAAAGTATTAGGTCTGACTATCGAGGAAATACTGGAATCAGAGCAATCAGAGGAGAGGCTGTCTTTCGAAATATTCAAAAGCAACACCTGTCATCATGTAAAAGACATGGGTGACATAGATTTTATGATAAGTCTCATTGAATCAGATGAGATACGTAAAGTATATGAACGGCAATGGTATCCGGAAGCTATGTATCTGCTTGCAATGCTGGACTATCTTTCCAGAATGAATGACATTCCTTTGTGTTCAAGATACGATGACATAAGGGCCAAAAAGCTTAGCAAACCGCTTTATCCTACAGGTGTTTTGACCGAAAGCGAAGTGCTCAAATCAGATAAACCGCTGCGCAAGGCAGAAAGGGAGGCCATCCCTGAATTTCTGCGTTTCAACATCATCGAAAACGAGGTGAGAAACGTTGTCTGACAAGTCATTTACCAAGGAAAACATAGACATATATTTAAAAGAACTGGCTAAAGAATTCCGGAAAAGAACAGGGAAGCGCATTCCCGCAGAAATAGTATTGATAGGCGGTGCATCAGTACTGATTAACTACGGTTTCCGGGACATGACCTACGACATGGATGCCATTATAAATGCGGCTGGATCCATGAAAGAATCAATTAACGCAGTCGGAGACAAATATTCGCTGCCATCAGGATGGCTTAATGATGATTTTGTCATGACTGAATCCTACACACCAAGAATACTTCGATTTTCAAAGTATTATCATACGTACTCAAATGTAATCACATTCAGGACCGTAACCGGTGAACATCTGATAGCAATGAAATTAAAAGCAGGCAGAAAATACAAAAACGATCTGTCAGACATAATCGGTATATTAGCGGAACATGATAAGCGCGGAGAACAGATCTCAATAGAAATGATAAAACAGGCTGTGATCGATCTGTATGATTCGTATGATGCAATAACAATTGAAATGAAACTGTTCATCGAAAAGACAATCGAATCAGGAAATTATGAATCCATATATGAAACGATCAGACAAACCGAAATCGAAAACCAAAACACGCTGATCGAATACCAGAAATCGAAACCCGGAGTAATTAACAACGATAACGCAAATGATGTAATTGATGCTCTGAGAAAACGAAAGGGATAGATCCTTTTCCTCTGTTTCCGTATAACACAATTCGGTATAATTACAATTTTGGTGAATTAGGAAGAGGATAAAAAGGTGATAGCGTATGATTGTCCAAAAAGCATCACGGTATCAATCGATGTTTTCATGTCAGAACTGTAATTCATGTGCAACTCGGAATTAATCATTCGTATTAAGTAATTCGTTTTAATCAAAATGTGCCAACGGATAATTTCTGATTAGTTCGATATTTATCCGTTAGAATTTCAGCGATGATCATTACGATCATATAATTAACGGATAAAACAAAACATATATTTGTTTTTATCCGTCAATTTTAAGTCATAACATGTTTGGGATTGCGAAAACAGCGGATAATAACATATTTTTTTTCATATTTATCCGTCTACATTTTGTAATAAAAGCAGGGAAGTGCTCATACCACTTCCCTGCCAAATTGCAATATTATATTCTCATTATTCAGATTCAATTAATTCATGTTCTTGGCCATTTCCTTCATTAAGTTGTTTGATTGATTGCTTTAATACTTCCTGATTCTCAGGTGCATAGAACTGGCTAGAACTCAGTTCTTCAATACCTTTTTTCAAGTTTCCTTCGATTCTAGTTTCGTTATTAAACATATTCTTCACCTCCCTTTTAATCCAGCTCAACTGAGTCAGAAACGTAATAATTGAAGCCCTTTGACTTACAATACTCATCAATCTCAGCAATAAGTTTCTTATCTTTTGTGTATTCCAAAAGATAGATGTCAGCTCCGAGTTTTGCGTAACGCTCAACATAGCTCATGAAGTATTTATGATCCGCAGGATCAGCTTTACCGAATTTGTTTTTATCCCATATGATTTTGGCGAAAACATTCTCCTGATTGATCCCGGTAATGACATCATCCCAAGATCCGCCGGATTTGCAGTAAGCATCAAGATACATATCGCCGCCATTTATCAAAACGGCCAAACCGGTCTGTTTCATTGCTTTCATCATGTTGGTCAGGCCAGTCAAGATATCAGACTTGCGGTAGTTATAATACACATCGCAATTGTCAACGAAGAACCCGTCAATGCCCTTCCCTATTAGCTTTGGGAGCATCTCCCCTATTATGAAATCCTGCCATTTTGAGGACGAAACATCTATCCAGATCTCTTCGTCCCAGTTCTCGTATTTGCCTAGTTTCAAGGATTTGAAGCGTTTATAGTAGCTTCTGAAATTCTCTAAAGAACCGATGTTTATATATGAATATACCTTGTGTCCCTTTGCTTTAAACGCTTCTATGTCTTCTTTTTTATAGTATTGGGCATCAATGACGACAGTATGGTAATCAGCGAGCTTATCGAGCTTGCCTTCAAAGCTTAAGAATACGCCGTATTCGTGCTTGAATGACTGTTTTTCGGTCTCAGTGATAATCTCTGAAGGTGTTTCTGTTACAGAGCTGACTGTGGATTCCATGACAGTAGTCTCAGTCGTTGTTTCAACAGCCGAAGTGCTTTCAGAAGATTCCTGAACGCTTGTAATTGCTGGTTCTGAAGCTCTGCAGCCTGACACAACCAATGCAGAAGCAATTAGAAGAATGCTGATAAATCTTTTCATAAATTAATTATCCCTCATAAAGAGATAAAAACACGTGAAAACAAAGGAAAACAATAGAATTGCCAAATTATAGTTTATTCAGGAAGATGTCTTATTTGATCTCTCTTAACATAGATCACACTAATAATCTGAACGGTCTTTTGTTTTTCATCTATCCAGAAATAAATATAATAGTTTCTTACACGTGCGCGATGAACACCCTGATCATGCCAAGGCTGTTCAGGTGTTAAGTGAATTCGTTCAGGCATAGTTTCTAACGATTGTATTTCTCTTTTAATTTCAGCTATCGTGTTTTTTGCTGCAAGTGGTGCGAGTAATTCAAATTCAATGTAGTTACGTATGTTTCTTAAGTTTTCTCTAGCCTGTATGGTAATCCTGATTCGATAGGTATTCATTTACGTTTTAAGTCCGGATTCAAGTTCATCAAAAACTTCATCCATATCGAATGAATCATCAGCCTTAGCTTGTGCAAGCCCTGTCTCCATCATGTGGTTAAACTCTTTCTCGCTCATATCATCATATGAAGGAGTTTTTGCTGAAGGAATTGTCAACGAAAAAGGAATGCCGCCATGAATAATAATCTGACGATAAAAAGCATCAATTGCAACAGCGCGAGGCAACCCTATTTTCTCTAATATAGCCTCTGCCTGTATCTTGATGGTCTGATCTATTCTCACATTAACACTTGCTGTTTTTGTTGCTGCCATGATAATAATCCTCCATATATCTCATATTGTAGTAAATTGTATCGCGATATGCAACACATTTGCACCATACTTGCAATTACCCAAAATTACGAAGGGGCTTCCGAAGAAGCCCCATTCGCGTCAATAAAAGATATTAGGATCACTTTTATTTCTTAACTTTAACTTTTCTGCCGGAGTTCTTCTTCTTGAAGATCTTCTTGTAAGCCTTTACCTTGGACTTCTTAACCTTGACGGTCTTAACCTTTGAGCCCTTGAGAGACTTCTTAACGCCGGCCTTTGTGAGTTTGACGGTATTCTTAACATAGATCGTCTTGAGTGCCTTATCACCATAGAATGCCGTAGGTCCGATCTTCCTGAGAACAGTTGATGTGATTACGAAAGTCTTGAGCTTAGAGCAGTTGATGAAAGCACTCTGTCCGATGATCTCAAGCTTAGCCCCGCCTGATACCTTAACGAGATTGCTGCATCCGTAGAAAGCGCAGTTATCGATGAATCTGATCTTCTCTGTTATGTACAGTGTCTTTAATGTCTTATCGTTCTTGAAAGCATTCGGTCCGATCCTGTTGACGATATATTTGTAGGCATTGATCTCGATAGTTGCAGGAATCGAAACAGTTTCTGTCTGCTTGGCTACGCCGACGAGAGTTACCGTGCCTGTACCGTCAGATGAAGCATCAGTTACCTTGTAAATGAAGTTGCCTACAGTTACTGTTGTACCAAGTGCAGGAGCATCCTTTCTCTTGAAGTTTACGGTAACCGTTACATTTGAGGCGGGCATAGTGAACTTGTTGCCGCTGACTGTGTTGCCGTTGTACTTGATCCAGTTGAGTTCGTATCCGTTTGCAGGATTTGTTGTAACAGTAATCTGATCACCGATGCTGCCGGTTGTCTTAGACAGACTTGCAGAACCGTTTGAAATTGAACCTAATGTGATGTTATAAACGATCTTCTTAAACGTTACTTCAACAGTAGTGTTCTTAGCAGGCATCTTGAAAGTCTTGCCGCTGATAGCTGTGCCGTTAACCTTGATGGTATCAAGCGTATAACCGGTATTAGGAGTAGCTGTTATTGTGATCTCCTCCCCTTCCCTGGCGCTTGTCTTAGAGAAAGAAACTTTACCGTTGCTTACATTTGAAGCTGTGATCGTATATGTGGGAATTGCAGGATTCGGGTCAAATGACCAGAGCTGTTTAGTATCTCCCTTTTTATAGTATTGGATCTCGAGTTTTGCATGGAAAGAAGTTGAAGGTGCACCGATAACCAGCTGCGGATTTGAAGCACTCTGCAAGAGATACTGACCATTACCCATCGGAGTTACATAGAACTTCTGAGTATCGTTGTTGGAATAAGACCAAACGTTGACATTTACTCCTGCGGTTACAGGGAGTCCGCAGTTGCAGTTAACAACCTTACCTGACTGATGAGCTGATTCGATCTTGTATTTGCCGCTGCCGGTATGTACAAACTTGAAATGCTGTTCTTTGTCTACCTCATCGCCATACTTTGAGAGCCATAACGGGCTACTTGACTCACCATACGCCCAGTTCATAGCATAATTTGAAGCTACATTCTTGAGCATGTATGTGCCGTCTTTGATGTTTGCAACTTTTGAAGGCGTAGGAGCCGGATCAAGAGTACCGGGCCTAAAATTCGGTCTTATAAGATAATCGTACTGTTTAATTCCCTTCTTGGTATTTGACTTAGGTCCACGAGCATTAGCTGTATTACCTCTGCTTGGAGCATAGTCAATGAAATAATAGTTACTGGAATCTACAGCATAGATAACTCCTACATGGCCATGATCAAGAGCACCATAGCTATTCTGCATCCAAACAAAAATGTCACCCGGTTGAGGAGTAGTCTCGCCATTTTTATATCTTTTATAATAGTCAGTAGGAATGGACTTCGTACCATATTGATATGCATGACTACTTCCAAGATCTTTACCAAGCCATCTTGAATACTTGATTATTAAATCTACGCATTGAATTTTCTTAACGGGAGTTTCACCGCCTGCATTATCCAAATCTTCTCCATCCTTATCTATCAGGCTCTTGCACCATGCTACTGCTTCATCTCTAGTATGATTCAGTGTAGCAGCGTTTACCTGCTGAGCCGGCATCAGGAACAGAGCCGAAGAGATCAACAAGAATAAAACCATTACCGATGAAATCGTTCTTTTTAGGGTTTTCATTTCCAATTCCTCCTGTTTTTGAATTTGATGTCATCCTTTACAGGAATCTCATCTTTTATTGACACCCCGATAGTAACAAGAACTTATTAAAAAGAATTTCCAAGGATAACAAAACATATTCCAAGGAATTTCCAATCCTTATTTTTCAAGGGTTTCAGGGTTTTGGATGAATACGGCGCACTGATAGCGCCACCCGCGTCGGTCAAGATTGCGCCACCGAAATCGCTAAGACTGAGCCACGCAAATCGGGAAATATTGAGCCAAAGAAGGTGCCGGATAACCGACACCTTCTATTGTTTTAGTCCTCA